>JAPLYT010000003.1 GCA_026395435.1 Candidatus Saccharimonadota bacterium | reverse complement strand
AGGCCATTCCCAAAGCGCATAAAGCTTTAATCCGAAGACCACATGCGGTATTAGCTACCCTTTCGGGCAGTTATCCCTCACTTTGGGGTATGTTCCTACGCGTTACTCAGCCGTCCGCCGCTCGTGTACTCTACACACATTGTTCGATCTGTGATCACTTCTAGACTAGAAGTGACGTAAGAAAATAAATTCTCGATCAAGCAACCTGTGCAGAGCCTTACCGCTCGACTTGCATGTATTAGGCACGCCGCCAGCGTTCATCCTGAGCCAGGATCAAACTCTCCAAAAAAGAAAAATTTAATTCTAGATTTCAGTCGAACATGTGATCCGAAGATCACACTGACTTATATATTTTCAAAAACAATTCATTGAACTGACGTTGATTTGCACTATTCAATTTTTAACGAACATTTCTTGTCGAGACAACTAAAGTACAGTCCCCCGAAAAGATCTCATGCAATAGTAACGGTCTGAATCGGCATTGTCAAGAGTTAATTACCCTTTTTAGTAGTGAACATTACATCATTTAGGCTGGAGCTGTTGACGGCTCTTCTTCTTCGGTGTCTTCAGTCTTGTCTACGAGAGCTAATGATACGACAGTGTCGTCTTCTTTAAGCCGCATAATTCGGACGCCTTGAGTAGCACGACCTAGTTCTGGAATATCTTTTATGCCTAATCGAATGGTTTGTCCTTGCTGCGAGATAATGATTACCTCTTGTGAGTCATCACCGTCTAACGTCTTAACGCCAACGAGGTCACCAGTCTTCTTGTTGACGATTGCAGAACGGATACCTACGCCACCTCTAGCGTGAGGAGTAAATTGGGCTATCTTAGTCCGTTTACCGTAGCCAGATTTACTGATTACAAAAATGCTTGAGCCCTGCTTTACGGTGTCCATTCCGATGACCTGATCACCAGTTCGCAATCGGATACCTCTCACACCTCTTGAAGCACGCCCCATAGGTCGTACGTCCTTCTCATGAAATCGTATTGCCTGACCAAGCGAGGTTGAAATCACAATTTCATTATCTCCGCTCGTCATCCGTATCCACTTAAGCTCATCGCCTTCATCGAGGTTTATTGTGATGAGCCCTGAACTTCGTACGTTCTGATACTGCTCAAAAGGTGTTTTCTTGACGACACCTCTGACCGTACACATAAATAAGTGGCCTGTTTTATTGAGCTTAGAAATATTGATTACTGCACTAACTTTTTCTTCTGGCTGCAATTGAAGCAAGTTCACAATGGCAACACCTTTGGCGCTGAGATTTGTGGCAGGTACTTCGTAAGTCTTGAGACGGAAGACACGTCCCTTATTTGTAAAGAATAGTAGGAAATCATGAGTGCTAGCGTTTACGACATGTTCAATAACATCTTCTTCTCGAGTAACCATGCCACGCTTACCCTTGCCTCCACGGTTTTGCTTTCGGTAGTCAGCCATTTGTGAGCGCTTAATGTAATTCGCAGAAGTAAGGGTGACTACAACCTGTTCATCAGGGATAAGATCTTCATCGGCCATCTTACCTAGTTCACCCGGGATGACCTTGGTGCGTCTTTCATCACCGTATTGCTCCTTGAGACCGTTAAGCTCTTTTTTGATAATGGCCAGGATTTTCTTCTCATCAGCCAAAATACCCTGTAATTTAGCAATCAATTTCTGCAGTTCAGCGAGCTCGTCTTCAATTTTTTGTCGTTCTAATCCGGTTAGGACTCGGAGTTGCATCGCCAGAATTGCTTTGGCCTGAATCTCGCTCAGCTTGAATTTAGCTATTAAGTTAATCTGGGCTTCTTCACTACTCTTGCTGGCACGGATAACCTTAATAACCTCATCAATGTGATCAAGCGCTATCTTGAGACCTTCAAGGATATGGGCACGATCTTGAGCCTTACGAAGTTCATATTCTGTACGACGTCGGACGACAATCTGACGGTGCTTTATGTGCTCTGAAAGAATGTCGGTTAAGCCTAATACACGAGGCTGAATGCCGTCAATAAGAGCCATCATATTAAAGTGGAAGCTCGTTTGAAGTGGTGTAAGCTTGAACAACTGATTAAGGAGCTTTTTAGGATAGGCATCCTTCTTGAGGTCGAGCACGATACGGACCTGGCCACGAGCGGTTTCGTCTCGAAGATCACTAATACCAGTAAGTTTCTTGTCTCTGACTAAATCGGCAATTTTAAGTACTAATGTTTCTTTGTTGAGAGCATAGGGTATTTCCGTAATAACTATCTGACTACGCCCTTTTTTGCCTTCTACGATTTCAGCGACGCCCCTGGTGACAACGCCACCACGACCTGTTGCGTATGCAGTCCGAATAGAATCGCGGCCATAGATGACGCCGCCTGTTGGGAAGTCAGGTCCTTTTATGAACTCAAGAAGATCATCGACAGTCGCCTGAGGATTATCAATAAGATGTAGCTCAGCATCAACAAGCTCAGTCAGGTTATGAGGAGGAATGTTTGTTGCCATACCAACAGCGATACCAAGCTGGCCATTGAGGAGCAAGCTTGGAAGCTTAGCCGGCAATACTGTCGGCTCTGAGGTAGTACCATCGTAGTTTTCCCGAAAATCAACGGTCTCTTTATCGATGTCAGCAAGTAGCTCATCGGCTAATCGTGCCATTTTAGCCTCGGTATAACGCATAGCGGCTGGAGGATCGCCATCCATACTACCAAAGTTACCCTGTCCATTAACCAGCATATATCGCATAGCCCATGGCTGCGCCATTCTTACCATGGCGTCATAGATACTCGAGTCGCCGTGAGGGTGGTATTTACCCATTACTGCACCGACAACGTTGGCACTCTTTCGGTGACGAGCACCACTCCGGAGGCCATCTTCGTTCATGCTATACAAGATTCGTCGGTGTACGGGCTTCATTCCATCACGAACATCAGGCAGTGCACGATCGATGATGACACTCATCGAATAACGAAGATAGCTATCTTCCATGACGTTTTCTACCGTACGTCGCTCAACACTTCGGGAGTGACCGGAGTCAAGTACGTCTGCTTGGAGTTCAACGCCATGGCGCTTTTCAGCCATTGATAATTCTTTTGCCGGTTCGATAATTTGATCTTCTGGTTCCATACTAAATATCCAAATCCTTCACAAATTTTGCATTTGTCTGTATAAAGTTTTTCCGTGGCTCAACTTCTGATCCCATGAGTTTATTAAAAATCGCATCTGCTTTTTCGGCATCGTCGACCTTAACTTGAACAAGAACTCGTTTTTCGGGGTTCATAGTAGTTTCAAAAAGTTGCTCAGCGTCCATTTCACCAAGACCCTTGTATCGTTTCTGCTCGATATAACCGGCCTGCTTGTAACGCTCATCATCGAGATTTACTTTTGCGCCCTCTTTCTTACGGTCGAGAATTAATTTATCAAGGTAGACTTCAAGCTCATCTTCATCATAGATAAATTTACTTACTTTACGACCAGGCTTAACAAGCTCAAACAGTGGTGGCTTAGCGAGATATAAGTGGCCGCCATCGACAACAGGTTTCATGTAGCGGAAGAAGAATGTCATAAGTAGCGTACTAATGTGACTACCATCAACATCGGCATCAGTCATGATAATAATTCGATTGTAACGGAGTCCTGATACATCAAATGAATCTTCGATCCCGACTCCAAGTGCTTTAATAAGACTCAAGATTTCGTTGTTAGCTAACATCTTATCAAGACGAGCACGTTCGACGTTTAACACCTTACCTCTTAGTGGCAGAATAGCCTGCGTTTTACTATCACGTCCACTCTTTGCTGAACCACCAGCTGAATCACCCTCTACAAGGTAAATCTCAGAATTGAGCGGGTCTTTACTCGAGCAATCTGCCAACTTGCCAGGCATGCTCGCACCTTCAAGGACCCCTTTTCGAAGAATGTTGTCGCGGGCTGCTCGAGCAGCTTTACGAGCCCTTGCAGCCAGTAATGCTTTGCCGACTATCTTCTTAGCGACACCTGGGTGCTCTTCGAGGTAATAATTTAGGTATTCGGCTAATACTTGTTCGACATAGCCTCTAATCTCAGGGTTACCGAGTTTGTTTTTAGTCTGTCCTTCAAACTGTGGATCTGGAAGCTTAACGAGGATAACTGCCGTAAGGCCCTCTCGAGTATCCTCACCAGAAAGATTTTCTTCTTTTTCTTTCAATAGACTATTCTTACGCGCATAGTCATTGACGACTCGAGTAAGCGCCGATCGGAATCCGGTCAGGTGCGTTCCACCGTCAGGGTTATACACGTTGTTGGCAAAAGCCTTAATAGTCTCGCTATATACTTCAGTATATTGAAGTGCGATTTCAACCTGAACGTCTTTAACTAACTTATCGACATAAAAGATATCCTCGTCGACCACCTCTTTGCCATGGTTCAGGTGCTTCACATAGCTCTGAATTCCACCTTCAAAATAAAAAGCATATCGTTGGCCATTTGATTCGTCGTCTAAACTCGTACGAATACCCTTGGTTAAGTAGGCAGCATGTCGGAGCCGGCTCAAGACCGTTTCATAGTTAATTTTTACCGTCTCAAATATGGTCTCATCAGGGTAAAAAGTAATCTCTGTGCCGGTTTCTGTTGTTTTTCCTACTACTTTTAAATTAGCTTTTGGAATGCCTCTTTCGTACTCTTGCTGATATATTTGACCGTCTCGGTAAACGGTAACGACGAGCTTGCGTGAGAGTGCGTTTACGACGCTACTACCTACACCGTGAAGTCCGCCAGATACCTTATAGCCTCCGCCGCCAAATTTACCACCTGCATGTAGTACGGTAAGAACCGTCTCTACAGTACTCTTACCTGTCTTTGGGTGAATGTCAGTTGGAATACCTCGTCCATCATCACGGACACTAACACCACCGTCGGCAAGCAGTCGAACATCGACACGTGTTGCATGACCAGCAAGGGCCTCATCAATACCGTTGTCGACAATTTCCCAAACGAGGTGATGGAGTCCTTCCACGCCTGTGCCACCGATATACATACCTGGGCGCTTACGAACTGGATCGAGGCCCTCGAGTACTTGAATTTGCGTTGAATCGTATTCTTGTTGTTTGCTCACTATAAATAAACCCTCATAAGTAAACTAATTTGTTTCCCACACTTCCTCTAAGTATAGATGAAAAAGAGTCCAGAGACAATGACTATTGCCTATTGATTGATCACCTTAAAATATGGTTCAATAATCATAAGCACAATAACTCTAATAGAAAGTTGTAACAATGTTCAACAGACTTCTCAGAAACCTACCGTTCAATCCAAGCTTTATTGATCAAGTTTCATTTTATGGCAAACGGCTTCGAAAAGAAAATTCCTTACGTAGAATTGGGTTTGGGTTTGTCGCTCTTGCCATGGTCGTTCAGATTTTTGGATTTGTCACTCCTAGTGAAGCGAGTAACCAATGTAGCAGTAATGATGTGATCCGCTGTGGCTTTAAAACGAAAGATGAAGCAGTACAGAAATGTAACGCCAATACCTATGGTTTTGGCTCTATCCTAACCTACTACGGTATTAGCTGCGCGACTCTTGGTTCTGCAGCAACTAAAACGATTGGTGCAACGGATCAAGGCGATCAGCTTTACTCGATGGGCCGAAATGCCTATCAAAAGCGCGGTGAATACCCTGTAGCGATACCAAATGCTGGTACTTTTTATTTACGTCACCTTTCGAGTTGGGGCAATATAAGCCCCAAAGTGCTAGTCATGCAGACACCAGATAATAAACCCTTTATGGTCATGTATGACTGCGGTAACATCGTCATTCTTGGTGGCTATACCCCACCAGCCGTCAAAGAGCCATCCGCAGCGCTTAAACTCGTCAAAGTAGCGCAACCTGCAGGTGTTGTTAAGCCGGGCGATACAATCAAATATACCTTAGCGTTTACTAATACCGGAGGAACAGCAGCGTTTTTCTCTGTTAATGATGTTTTGCCAGACACAATGGAATATGTGGGCTCAGAATATGGTAATTGGGTGTTTGAACGTAATGGCCAAGCATTAAAGTGGTACAACAACACACCACCCTACTACACCTTTGGAAATACTGTAGCATTTGGTACGCCAGGCTTTATAACCGTATCGGCCAAAGTAAAGTCGAACGTTCCATCGGGAACGACAATTTGCAACAGAGGCTGGTTGGGCGATATCGATACAGCGACAAAGCAAGTGCGCGGCTGGGGCGATGTAACCGCTTGTAATACTGTAGTCGTTGATTGTCCAGGCGGAACCATCCCTGGGCCAAACGGTCAATGTACGCCTGTAGCGGTTGCCGACGCTGCTTGCCTCTACCTACAGAACACTGGTCAATCATCCCGCACGAAGTTCTCTTTCGAGACTAAAGCTCAGGTCCTTAATGGAGCTACCATCAAATCTTATAGCTATAACTTCGGTGATGGGTCCAAAGGTCTCATCAAACAATCAACCTCCGTAACTGATACGGTAAAAGACTACGACTTCAAAAAACCAGGTACATACACCGTGACGGTAACTATTGGCACCTCCGTTGCACCAAAGCCAGGATTGATCTGTAAAACGGCCGTCACTGTTAAGCCAGAGGATATAGTGGTTACTCCTATACCAGTGCGCACTAAGAAAGCTTCAAATATCACACAAAGCATTTCTGATGCGAACAATACTGTAGCTAAGGCTGGTGATGTGATTGAATACTCCCTCACTACTACGAACAAAGGTGATGGAGAGCTCAAGAATGGAATTCTTCAAAGCGAAAAACTAGCTGACGTCTTAGAATACGCTGACATTGATCTAACCAGACTCGATGGTGGTATTTTTGAGAGTGCTTCCCAAGAGCTCTCATGGAATAAGCCTGTCTCGTTAAAACCGGGTGAATCTATTACAAAAACCTTCCGCGTCACCATCAAGAGCCCTATCCCTCAGACACTACGCCCTAACAACGCTCCTGGTGCATCATATGACATGGTTCTTACGAACGAATATGGGAATGTCGTGAACATTAAATTACCGACCACAGTACTCAAAACTACCGAAACAATCAACAACACTACCCTGACGAATACAGGCCCTGGTGAAGCAGTTATCATTAGTGGATTAATTGCTATGACCGTCGGATACTTCTTTGCCCGAGGCCGGCTCTTATCGAAAGAAATTGATATCGTAAGAAATGAATATGCAACAGCAAGTGGAGGACTATAATTATGTCAGAAAAAATGCCCGTAAGCGCTGAACAAGCTCGTCAAAATATCGAAAATATGCCTTCACCTGAACACAGTAAGATAGAACACCATGCAGAAAAACACGGGGAGCATTCATCGGAGAGAAACAATGAAAAATCTCTGTCCGAAATTCGACATAATGTCGCCGAGAAAGCTACACCGACAGCCGAAACGATCAAGCATGCTAGCGGTAGTGAGAAAACCAAAGCACCCCAGACAACCATAGATAATGAATTAAAAGATATGATGTTTACACGAACGCTCAATAGAGTCCAAAGGCAGCTTTCCCCTGGACAAAGGGTATTCAGTAAGGCTATCCATTCAAATGTGGTTGAGAAAGCAAGTAATATCGGCGAAAAAACTATTGCTCGACCTATAGGAATTATTTTTGGCGGTATTTTTGCGCTACTAGGTAGCGTATTCTCTGCCTATTTAGCCAAGCAATTCGGTATGAAATACAACCCAATTGTATTTTGTATTCTGTTTGTGGGCGGCTATCTAATAGGTTCTATCTTAGAGCTACTATATAAACTCATCCGTAGACCTTCATAGAAAATTATAAAGCTTATTACAAAACCGTACATGAAGCTGTACGGTTTTTTATATTGGTTTTAACCTCTATTGTTCAGAATGATTGTATCTTCTGCTTGTAGCTCGTCGCTGGATTGATTAATGTTTATCTCACCTGCATGCCCAAGGCTGACTGAAGCAGATGGAGCCGATGGAATAGACTGAGCCACCTGAGGGTTATAGACGCTTTGTGCTGGCTGAAATTGAGCAGGAGGACTCATTGGAGCATTATTGTTATTCTGCACCGGGAGAGGCCTTTGTGGAGCCATAGGGCTAGCAGGTGCAGTCTTCTTTTTGGCGAGCCATTCGTCTAGGAAGCTCCCTGCCCCAGCTGGAGCTTGCGGGCGAGGCTGCCCTGCGAATCCTGGCTTTGCGCTGCCAGGTACTGGCTGCGCCAATGCCGCACCTTGTGCCGGGCGGGCTACTACAGGTGAGGCCAACCGAGCGAATATTTCTTTCTCGACTTCTGCTTTCGGCCTACCATACTTAGCAGATGATAATTGTCGAAGAGCCTTCCCTAGATCGTTATTAGGCGTACCCAGAGGCGGCAAACCTGCCATGCTGAAAGGCTGCGTAGGAACACCTCCGATAAGCGTTCGAACAACTGCATTAAAGCTTGGTATTCTAAGGAGATCATCGCCATCAAACAGGGGCTGGAAGTAACGTGACATCGACTCCACATCGTTCTGACCAATACGGAAGGAAACTATCGTACCCATATTACCGAAGACAGCATCTCGAATTTCTTCGGTTAGCTGCGTCGTAAACTGGTTGGCCACGATAAGGTTAAGGTGATATTTTCGAGCTTCTGACATGATTGTCGCAAATGAATCGGTTGAGAAGTTTTGGAACTCATCAACATACAAACAGAAGTCTTCACGGTCAGCTTCAGGGACATCTGCTCTGCTCATTGCAGCCGCCTGAAACTTCATGACGAAGATCATACCCATTAACTTTGAGTTGAGGTCGCCGGTCTTACCTTTACTCAGGTTCACGAGCAGGATTTTCTTATTGTCCATAATCTCGCGTAGATCAAATGAACTCTTCGTCTGACCAATTATATTACGCATCATTTCGTTAGATAAGAACGCACCGAACTTACTGACGACCCAGCTTGTCACTTCACCTGATTCATTTGAACGCTGAGAGTTTGGCCATTCCTTGGTCCAGAAGTCTAGAACGTTCTGATCAGTGACATATTTTAACTTCGCCTTCATGAAGTCAGCGTCTATAAGAAGCTTGGGTATATCGACGAACGTGCCGCCTTTAGGATCTGCCATAAGAAGTAGTGCGCAGTTACGGAAAATATGTTCAAACCGAGCCCCAATCATACCCTGCCTGTTTGGGTCATAGAGTTTGTAAAGTATATTAATTGCTTCTTGGATTAAGAAGTCTTTCTGGACCGGAGAGGTAAACTCGAAAAGGTTTAACCCCATCGGGAAGTCCATCTCTGCAGGACAGAAGTAGATGACATCTTCTGTTCGTTCTTTTGGAACCATTGATAGTAACTTCTCGGCTGTATCTCCGTGGGGATCGACAAACGCGAAGCCATCGCCGTTCATCATGTCTTGGACAGCTAGATTCTCAAGAAAAGTCGATTTACCGGTTCCGGTTTGACCGACTGCATACATATGTCGCTGTCGATCGCCTATCTGGAGCCTAATAGGTTTTTTGGCGCCCCTAAATAAGTTATAGCCAAGCAACAGACCTGTTTCAGGAATGTTTCGGGGAGCATCAACTTGTTTGGATGCCTGTCGTTCCAGCTGAGATGTAGGGATATTTTTTTGGTCTGGAAAATGGAATAATGTTGCAAGTTCAACAGCATTAAGAATATTCTGGTTATTCTCAGGTGGGAAAAATCGCAAAATAAAAGCAGTCACGAAACTATCTATGTCTTTTGCGACGGTATATTTAAACCCATTCTTACCCGGTGCATCATAAAGTGCAAAAGCTGCGACAACATTTCGAAGTATTGTCTGTGCTCTTTGCGAGACATTAGATGAGGCAACAACACGTATCAGCACTTCGTAACCTGGATACCTCGTTTTATCGTCAATAGAGTCCAAGATAGACTGGTCGAGACTCGACAAATCATTCTTGGGATCGTCTTTCCCTCCACCAGATTTATCTTCTGGAGGCTTAACTGCCGCAACAGCCAGCTGTCGGGCCCACCAGAATAAATTCTCAAAACCTTTTTTATCTTTAGTGCCCTTTCTTTTTTTCGATGCTACGCCATGCGCCCCTTTGCGCCACGAAGGGTTGGCGGGTCGAAGCAAGATCTGGATTCCCGCTCCATCTTCCTTATCGAGAGTCGAGAGTGCGTTCAAGAGCGACTGCATGGCATCACGCTTTATCTCTTGATAAGTCGCTATCGGATATCCATAATGCTCTTTTAAGCTCAGTTCCCCACCTATCGTCCCAGCCATACGGCCAACAGGACTAAAGATATTGTGTTCAGCTACTTCTTCAAGTTGTGCTGTCGGGTATGCGCTAATTACAGCTTGCTTTACGATATCAACGAGAACCACGGGAACGGCCGCATAGTAATTCACAAAACCGTTGGTGCCGATAATTTCAAATGAAAAATGTCTTTGACCATAATATTTGCTCTTAAAGCCTTTGGTCACTGTACTAGCAATAATGCTATACAATATCTGAGCCTTTGATATATTTTCTTCAACGACATCACGGTTGTCTCGCCCATTGCCTTGAATATCTTCACTTGAAGGCGGCAGATGTATCAACAATGGGACCATTTTCAAGCCACGTTCATAATTCTTTTGTTCGCGGAGAAGTTTTCTGATGTGGAAATAGACTATAAAAAAACTAACTGATAACAGCAGTACGAAGACAAGTGCTAGGGCAAGACTAAAAGGCATACAGACTACACTTCACTTACTTTAATGTCTTTATTGTATCGTTTCTTGAGATAGTCAGCTTTAAACTTGTTAATCTCTTTATTCTGCTCTCTAGGATCATCTTTAGTTTTTGCGACTATCATTTTCGCACGAGTCACCCATTCTTTTTCAATAAGATCGGCATCTTCGGCAATTACAGGAGCATATTGACTACCTGCCGGCCCTCCAGGGGCCTGCGGTTGAGTTGCTGCGAGCATGCCAGCATCGAGTGGCGCGGATACTGGAGTCTGAGAATCGATCGGATTAAAGGAATTAACGCCCTGATTATTAGGCATTTGAATATTGTTTTCGTCTATATTTGTTGGATTCATTTAACTTAATTATAACAGATGTGAATTTTAGTTTACTACGAGTTTTATAATTATTTCGATGGTCTAATATGCCGTATATAGAAAATACTTACTACAAATAAAATTATAATAAGCAGAATGTCCTTGCCGTTAAGCTGATCAATCGATCGCAACAGGAGAGCAAGACAAGTTACAAATGAAAATGTGACCGCATAAACCGAGACGCCGCTAGGATTTGACGCGGGATTTTTATGTAAGGCCTTTAACACGACAGATATAGAGCTCGTAAGAAAAACGAATAGTAAAAAGATCGGGGTGATAAGGAGTAAGATTGGTAAGTTATTTGGGTTGGTGAATAGTAAAAATCCTAACAGAAGGATAACTACCAATAAAGATACTCTTACTTGATTCTTGGCTTTATGCATAAATTCAGTCATCTCGGCTCCCAAAAGTTTCCCGACAGTCTAATCGGTTTTGTCACGGTTTAGTATATCAGTCTTTGTAATGTTTATAAGGAGCTGGACGGTAAATCCGCTTGTTTAAAATAAACTATTAGAGCGCTTACCGTCCGAGCTGTGACTGACCGCTCTACTTGCGTTTCCGCAAATGAGAGCGACGAAGAGTGGTGTAAGAATCAATAATCCTTACACAACCAACAATACTAGAACAAAATGCTTATGTCAATAAGTTTATGTAGTGATAATAACATCATTACCCTGTTGGTGCGTCAATATATTGACTTATTTATACATATTATTGTATCTATATTTACAACGTATCAATCAATTTGCTAGTGGTTTATTGCGCTTTTAGCACCTTAAAAGATTACAATAGGAATTGTTTCAAGTAAAAATTAATGTGGTTATTTTGTAATTAGCATTGTGCATATTTCATTAGTTTAAAAAATTAAAATAGTAGTCTTCTATGCCCAAAAAGTTGAATAACTATCATAGCTCTTTGCGTTCGTACTGTCAGCAATCGACTTAAATCATATACCTGAATCGCCTAGTTCAAAATATTTTGAGAGTAATTATCATCTTAGTATTTATCGTAAGTTCTCATTTAGTCGATACATCGCATGCGCTCCCCTGTTCATCACGAATTATTTTGAGTATTAAGTTATGTATTTTCAACGTAATAGTAAATATTCTCCTGCATGCCGGCAAGCTAGACCCTCCACATTCTATATATGCAGGACGTGTGTGGCTGTAAGTTTATACATATATGTTTCTAATTAATATTGGCGAGTGCACTTTGATGCATGTGTATATTCATTATGTTTTACGCGTTAAAATAGGCGATCATAGGCTCTATTTTTTAAATATCGATAGCAAATAAAAATCTAGTCGAAAAGTTATACACAGCTTTCTGTAAAAATTAAGCACATTCGTGTTGACAGTTAAAAAGACAATTTATAAGATAGGTTTAGCACTTGAATAAATTAAGTGCTCAAAAACAAAAACGACTTCGTAACAACGGCTTCTCGCAAGCCGTTGTTCCACCAAAAACAGAGACAACAAAAATAGAAATATCAAAAAAATATAAAACAGCCCTCCTCGCAAAGGGCTGTTTTTTTTTGCTTTTGTTAATAGAGAAATCATCGTGTATATAGTACCCATGCACGCAAAAACTCATAGCATTATTAGCCACGGGATGAATGGGATTACTATCGTCGTAGAGTGCGTGGTAACAAAAGGACTCCCCGCTATGATCATCGTAGGCATCGCAAATAAAGCCGTGGATGAATCTAGGGAAAGAATCAGAAGTGCATTTGCAAATAGTATGGTGGCGTTTCCCAAAAAACGAATAACGATCAATTTAGCGCCAGGCGATATGCCGAAACACGGTACAAACTTGGATCTTGCGATCGCCGTCGCCATACTCTCTGCTACAGAACAAATCAGGACAAACGTAGATGACTCGGTATTTATTGGCGAACTAGGCTTAAGCGGTGAGCTGAGACCTGTGCATGGTATTGTTGGCATAGTACTACAAGCAAGGAAGCTTGGGTTTAAGAAATGCTTCATCCCGTCATTGAATCTAGACCAAGCTTCGTTAGTGCCTAACATAGAGCTCTATCCGGTTGCGACTTTGCAAGATATCTATAATCATCTGGGCGGATCCAACCAATTATCCCCTGTACGGCACATCGAGCCTCAAGCGATTGTGGCCCCGCTCGATAAGAGTGAGGTGGACATGCAGGAAGTTATTGGACACTCAATTGCCAAGAGAGCGCTTGAAATAGCTGCAGCAGGTGGGCACAACATTCTTTTAAGCGGCCCACCAGGAACAGGAAAAAGTATGCTCGCGAAAGCATTCAAAGGAATACTCCCCCCAATGAGCCATGAAGAAATGCTTGAGGTAACTCAACTTGCAAGCTTGACTGGCTCAAATAATGATACTGTTGTGACCGAACGACCTTTTAGGGCGCCTCATCACACGGCAAGTGATATATCACTGATTGGTGGCGGACAGAACCCACGTCCAGGAGAAATTAGCTTGAGCCATCAAGGTGTTTTATTCCTCGATGAATTCCCCGAATTTAGCCGGGCAGCCATCGAATCTCTTCGTCAGCCCTTAGAAGATAGGAAAATTAGAATCGCCCGAGCGAGTGGGACTATCGAGTACCCTGCTCACTTTATACTCATAGCCACCGCGAATCCCTGCCCCTGCGGCTATTGGGGAACAACTAAAGAGTGTGTTTGTATGCCGTATCAAATATCAAATTATCAAAGAAAATTATCAGGCCCGATAACTGATCGCATTGATATGTTTATCGAAGTAGAAGAAATTGATCATTCTAGGTTGTTGGCTGATTCAAGCGGCACTCGTGATACGACGCAAATACGTCTTAGCGTCCAAAAAGCTCGCGAGATTCAATGTAGGAGATATGGTAATCAGCTCGCTATAAATGGGGATATGAGCAACAAACAAATAAAAAAATTCGCCAATTTATCAGTTAATGCGCTCGAACTTATCAATCTCGCAGGAGAAAAATTACATATTTCTGCCAGAAATTATATGCATACCGTGAGAGTCGCTCGTACTATTGCGGATATTGAACAATCTAAGGCTATTGAGGTCCAGCATATAAGTGAAGCTCTGCAATATCGAAGAAAACAAGTAGCTTTTGATGCCATAAGCACTTGACCCCTGTTGTAATGTTTGGTACACTTGTACGAACCTTAATCGATGCAAGGAGCAAGCAATCGCCAAGATAACCCGCTTGAATCATATGATTCGAGCATCACAACTACGAGTAATCGACCAAGATGGGAATCAGCTCGGAGTAGTCTCCCGCGAGGAAGCACTACAGTTAGCTGAAGAACAAGGATTAGATCTCGTAGAGATTTCACCCGAAGCGAATCCACCAGTTGCTAAAATTATTGACTGGGGAAAGTTCAACTATCAAAAGACGAAGCAACTACAGAAAAACAAACGTAGTGCCAAATCTTTCGAAGTTAAACAGATGCGATTTGGACTGAAAATCGGTGAACATGATCTGGGTGTTAAAACACGAAAGATTATTGGTTTCTTGGAAGCAGGTCATAAGGTAAAGATCACTGTTTTCTATAGAGGACGTGAACTTGCCCACAAGGACCTCGGATTTCAACTTGCAGATAAAGTAATAGCAGGTTTTGGTGAAATGATCGCAGTCGATCAACAGCCTCAACTCAGCGGTAAACAGTTAAGTTTTGTGATTAGGAGCAACAACAATGCCAAAGTTAAAGACGCATAGCGGTACAAAAGATAGAATCCGTGTCACTAAGAACGGAAAAGTCCTCAGACGCCATTCAATGGCGAGTCACTTTTTGCAAAAAAAGAGCGGTGCCCGAAAACGAGGCCTAGCTGGATTAGAGGCTGTCACTGGAAAAGCTAAGAAAACCCTTAAAACAATGTCAGGAGCATAGAATATGCGAGTAAAAAGAGGCGTTACAAGCCACGCACGACACCAGAAAATTCGTAAAGCTACTAAGGGAATGACCCGTGGTAACCGATCAAGCATCAAGCGCGGTCGACAGGCCATCACAAAGGGCCTCCAGTTCGCATACCGCGATCGCCGCAACCGCAAGCGAACCTTCCGCGCACTATGGAATGCACGTATTAACGCTGCTGCACGTATTAACGGCACAACCTATAGCCGATTAATCGCTGCAATCAAGAACGCAAACATTACCATTGATCGTAAGATCATGAGTGAACTTGCTGTGAATGAGCCGACTGCTTTTGCAGCAATCGTCAAAGCTAGCCAAAAATAAATTCATTTCGATACATTGAATAACCACTTTGCTTGATCAAAGTGGTTATTTTTATGGTATAATACTGTTGTCAGGTTATCGACTAATCGCCCAAGGCAACTTGGGAGGAAAGTCCGGGCAGCACTGGGAGATGACAGTTGTTAACAGCAACCGAGGGAAACCTTAGGGAAAGTGCCACAGAAACGAAACCGCCTCAACATTGTTTGAGGTAAGGGTGAAACGAGCGAGGTAAGAGCTCGCAATTTGTATCGGTGACGATATGAAACGGTAAACCCTGTCTGCTGCAAGGAAATATGTTCAAATCTACTGTATCGTAGAGGGCTCCCGTCTGAGCATGTTATGACCCGCTTGATCCCATGAGCAATTATGGGACTAGATAGATGATTAGTGTTTACCTCTTCGGAGGTAAAAACAGAACCCGGCTTACACATAGCCTGATACTAAGCGATCACCCTCATCCGGGTGATTTTTTAGTTTCAGCATCTAAGACTTCATTGACTTTAGCATCGGCACGTTTGTTACGCTCTCTTGGTATATATGTAAAAATAACTTTCTCAAACCGAGGAAGAAGATCAACAATAAATTGATGAATCGGGATGAGATCACGATTTTTGACCGAATAAATACCATTCATCTGATTCACGACCAGTGTACTATCCATATACACATGGACGATTTTAAAATGACGTGCAAGGGCCGTCTCAAGTCCGAGCTTCAATGATTGATATTCTGCTTGGTTGTTCGTCGTAACGCCGAGAAATAGACCATCTTCAACGATGACCTCCCCTTTCATATCAATCAGCGCAAAGCCACACGCAGAAGGCCCTGGGTTGCCCCTAGAGCCACCGTCGGAGAAAAGTTGTACTTCTGCCGGTGATGATTTTATCGTTGATTCAGCAGACTCTAGGAAAGAAACTCCAGTATTGGTAGCTCTCGCAAAATTTATGATTTTTACTGGCGTCTCTAGATTGATCTGTGGCCCGTAAAATCCTTGGAAGATTTTTAGCAGTTCAGTTTTATCAGGCAACAATTCATTTGGTGGTACATCATTTTTCTCAATTTCTCCTAAGCGCTTTTCGAGTATGCTCGAAATCTGGACTACTCCAATACCGGTCCAACTCTCGGGCTTAAGTGGGTCGACTTTATCGATTAGAGTGACCATGTCATTGACGTGAAGGTCTTTATCGTCATTGACGCGCCAGGTCGAAGTCTTCTTCCCTTGTACAATTGCTTGTGCGAATTCATGGTTGAGTTTTAAAGCTTTCATGCTTGGTACTATAACGTAGTCGTAATGTTAGCGTGAAATTGAAATAATAAAACACCCCTTTCGGGGTGTTTTATCGTAGGCTTCCGACATGACAACCTGGAATGAAACCCAGGTGGGGCTCCTCACGATCTTAGCCACAGCTAGATCAAATATTGGAATCCCGTATGATAAATATTCAGATTATCATATTGTCGGCACCTAACGTCACTAGTATACTCCCTAGCCCACGAGGAATACATAGAGATTTTGGACAATACTACTCACAACCGGTCCCACAACGGGAAAAAGTAGGAACATGAAAACAACAATTGTCATGATTCCACCTGATTCGATCATATACATAATTCTTTGGACTGGCTCGGGGGCGAAAGCATACAGCAGCCTTGACCCGTCGAGTGGCGGGAACGGAATCATATTGAATACAAAGAAGCTAAGATTGACTTGGATGAATATACTAAAGATATTGAATGCATCTGTCCCTGTCGCGATACCGAACGCGTGAAGAAATAATGAAGCGATAACTGCCAGAAGCAGATTCGTAAAAGGCCCAACAATTCCGATCATCGCAGCTCCAAATTCTTCGTATTTCACCCTATCAGGATTAAATGGTACGGGCTTGGCGATAAAAAACGGCTGAAGACGGGCCAAAATTAAGACCATAGGCAGTAAAACTGTCGTCATAATATCTATGTGCTTGAAAGGGTTCAGCGTAAGCCGTCCCATATCTTTTGCAGTAGTATCACCGAGCCAATGAGACGTGAAGGCATGCATAGCTTCGTGAATACCCATTGAAACGATAATGGATACAAATATGATTATTAATTCAGCTCCGGACATTTGAGAAAACATAATGCTATTAGTATATCAAAGAAAGCATCTCCTAACACTTGACTTTAAGGTGTAATACATCTAAAATAACACCTTGAATCTAATAGGAATTAAATACCATGCAGAAATGTGAACTCACCGGCAAAGGAAAGCAATATGGCAGCAATGTCAGCTTCTCACAGCGTCATACCAAAAAAGTCTGGAAACCCAATCTTCAGACTAAAACTATTGTTGTTGATGGCCGTAAAGTGACTATGAAAATTAGTACACAAGCTATACGCACTTTGAAGAAAAAAGGCCTCCTTTAGACATTTCGCCGTATTGGTGATCCTGGTCGCTATGCAACCAGCATGCCAATACTCTTTGCACAATACTGCTTCATAAAGTTGCGCTTCTCATGAGCCGTATCATTAATACGCCTCATTACGATGTTCACTAATTCATTGTCTTGTACTAAAGCGAAAATGCTAAATGCAATTCTCTGAGATGTCGAATAAAAAGGTGCTCGTTTGTAGTATTTTCGTACAACTAACTGCGCCCATCACTATCTCCTCGTATTACACTCCTGTATTATCGTTAATACGTATGAAAACTACTATTTCCTGAAGTGGCTGAATATTAAAATAACACCTTGGAAAGGTGTTATTTTTATTGAGTCAGGAGTTACTATTGTCGTTCAAGAACAATGACTTGTGCTTTGTCTAACAATAAGTCTGCGGCCTTAACTTTGAGCTTTGAGACTGTTTCTTTAGGTTCAAGCGCCCATTCCTTCAGGACATCAAAGAGTTCGGCGGCAGGAACAGGATAGTTAAGCTTACTATCGGCATAATTAGTTGGGATGATAATCTTTGGGTCTATGTTTTTGATTATTTTAGCTGCACCGATGGCATCAAGCGTGAAGCCATGACCACCTACCGGTACGATCAAGACATCAATAACACCAAGCGCTTCGAGCTGACTTTCGCTAAGCTCTGGGTATATGTGCCCCACCACCGCTATACGGATGTCGTCACAAGCAATTTTATACATTGCCACCTTTTTAGCTGCAGTCTCTTCCATATGAGCTCTTGCCGCGATGCCAACAACAGAAATATTCGAAACTTCATATTCACCAGGCCCATCAATGAATAAAAGTGTAGCGGGCAATTTCCCCTCGACTTTTTGAGTATGGATATTGACGTCCGTTGGTTTCGCCGGAGATGTGCCGCCAAGAGCTTTTATAGTATCGTCTATAACGACGCTACCTTTTTTTGTAGTAATCTTGATGCAGTTTCCGCCGTAATATTGTATTTCCATAGTTGCTCCATTACCCTTCTAATCTTTTATACTCAGTAGTTTGTGTTTGTCGACGATTATTTGAATCTTTGCCTCAAAAATATTCGCAATGAAGCGATCTTTGATCTGGTGGCGATATTTAAAATCGTCTAACGTCATTACAGTATAGCGGATTTCCTTGCCTTCTTGTTTTTCAAGATTTGAAATGTATTTATTGACCTGAGTCTGATTAACATTACCTACAATCAATAAGTCTATGCCTGTACGCTCATCACGAGTAAATTGTCCTGTCAGCAATGCGAGTTCGACGTTACCCAATGCCTTTAGGGGGTCTGCTTGCATCGTCTCTTTTGCTTCATCCTGTGTTTCCGAGGTATGTGATCCGCCAAAAATGGTTGTCAGTGGTTTATGGTATTCATAGTCTTGATTAACTTCGTAATAAAGCTTGTTGTTTGTTGTCTCAGATGTAATGATTCCAATATTTAATAGATTGGCGAGTTCTCGACGTACCGAATTAATCTGTTCGTCTATCTTGCGGGTTATCTCGCGGACATAGAATGACCGATTCGGGTTAGCGTAAAACATATTGAGTAATTTAACGCGTGTTTTTGAACCAAACAATTGATCAATCATCGAGAATCTCCTGTTTTGAAATATTTTCTGATAGTTGTTCAGTCATACGATTATTGTATCAGACGAACGCTGGCAAAGATATGCTAGTTGTTCAATAACGTTGTCGTTAAATCAACAATTTTACTGGGGTTATCGACCCATTGAATACTTTTGTTTCGTTTAAACCATGTGCGTTGTTTTTTGGCCAACCTACCGTCAAGACGCGCGCAATGTTCTATTGCTTCCACGAGTTCTACCGATCCGTCGATATATTCTCTAAACGATGTATACGCCGATGCTTGCATCGGAGCGATGTCCCAGCCATAGGTACTTCCGAGCAACTTCGTCTCTTCGACAAGCCCATTAGCTACCATGGATTCAACTCGCTGTTTAATGCGAGTCTTTAGCGCATCCTTATCTACTTCAATACCAAATAAGACGGTATCAGGTACCAATTCTGGCGTTTGCTTTGGCGTATCAGCACTCAGATGTCTTGGATTCTGAGAATCTCGCGGACCATCTGAGCCGGCAAAATCATAATCATAAATCACGGAGTTAATATATAAGCCACTACCACCAACCAGTATCGGCAACTTGCCACGCATTCGAATATCGCTGATCGCTTTATCGGCTAGCGTTTTAAATTCAGCAACCGTAAATTGCTGATCTGGACGTACGATATCGAGTAAATGATGTCGAATTCCCTCTTGCTCAGAGATTGATGGTTTGGCGGTACCAATATCCATACCCTTATAAACCGTTCGAGAATCGGCGCAAATCACCTCGCCGTCAAATTTCTTAGCAATTTCAATCGCGACTGAAGTCTTGCCACTAGCCGTTGGACCTACTATAACTATTAGCGGTTTTACTTTATTGGATGCCATAAATATTTTCCAATCTCTATCGTATAGTCATCACTAACAACAAATCCCTCGGCCTCGAGGACTTTTTTGTGTCCGGCCTTGCCACCCGGGTAGCCACTAGCCAGACCGCCTTGCTTATTGACCACTCGTTGCCAAGGCAAGTCCGAGGGGCCGGTATGGGCGATCTGGCCAACTTCCCAGGCAGCCCATGCAGCTCCACAAGCGGCAGCTACCTGACCATATGTTGCAACTTTACCGGCAGGAATAGTTGCAACGAATTCGTAAACTCGTTCATTAAAGGTAGGAAATCTTTTAGATCGCTAAGTTTAACCTTTTGCTCTCCGTCTTGTAGGCGAACACTAACTTCCTTGGCTTCGACGTCTTTTGGACCAACGATCAGCGTAACTGGAATTTTCATTCCGGCTGCATCGCGTATTTTGCGACCCAATGATTCGTTTCGCATATCAACACTGTAGCGAACTTCGTTATATTTTATTGGTTTCATTAATAGAGTACCGTCGAGAACCTCTTTGATCTGATCGACATAATCACCAACAGTGTCGTTGATGGTCAAAATTCGGACCTGCTCTGGCGCTAGCCAGAATGGGAACCAACCAGCAGTCTTCTCAATGAGAATTACCATGAATCTTTCAAGTGACCCCAGGATGGCTCGATGTACCATAATAGGTGTCTGTTTCTCACCATTTTCATCTATATACTCAAGCTCAAAGCGTTTAGGTGTAGCAAAATCAAGCTGAATTGTTGCGAGCTGTGTTTCATTACCGGTAACTGTCTTATACATGAAATCAAGTTTTGGACCATAGAGTGCAGCCTCGCCCTCCATTGGTTTTGCATTAAGGCCCTGTATGTCACTAATATGGGCTAGTGTTTTCTCGGCTTCAATCCAGTCAGCTTCATCACCGACATACGCGTCGGGTGTGGATGGATCACGAAGTGATAGTGAAACCCAATGATCCCCGTACATCCCGAGAGCAGTATGTACTTCTTCGATAGTCTTACAAAATCCGCCGATAACTTCTTCTAGATTATCTCTCGTAAGAAAAATATGGCCATCATCTACCGCAAAAGATCGCGTACGCTGCAAACCACCGAGTTGTCCGGGCTTCTCATCACGGTGCTGATTGGTAACTTGCATATAGTGTATTGGTAAATCTTTATAGCTTCTTGGTACAGCATCAAATATCTGAATATGGTGAGGGCAGTTTACTGGCTTGAGGACAAAATCTATATCATAGTGACTCTTTACTTCAAAAAGCTCTTCGGTGAATTTCTGTGCATGTCCAGACTTCTCATAAAGTGCTCTCCTGGCCATCGGAGGAATCTCTACTTCTTGCGCTCCATACTTAGTGCCAATTTGTCTCATTAACTCTGTTAGTAGCCTGCGGATAGTAGTGCCTCTTGGTGTGAATAAAGGCAATCCTGGACCAACGAGATCTGAAAATACGAACAAGTCGAGTTCGCGGCCAAGCTTGCGGTGGTCGCGGGCTTTGGCTTCTTCGAGCATGTGGAGGTGGTGGTCTAGTTCTTCTTGTGTTTCGAAGGCGACACCGTAGAGGCGCTGCATTTGAGGGTTCCCTTCTTTACCGCGCCAATATGCACCAGCAATGCGCATGAGCTTGAAGGCACCGACTTTACCAGTAGATTCAAGGTGAGGACCTCGACAAAGATCGGTAAATGGGCCATTCGAATAGAATGATACGTTTTCTACCTGAGCATCTCCTTCGGTAATAGTACCAAGTTCGTCAGCATCGAGATCCTTAGCGATGGTGGTACCTGCCCTCTTGAGGTCGTTTAGAAGCTCTTCTTTGTAGGGCTGCCCTGAGCCTTTTGCCCAAACGATTGCTTCATCAATAGGCTTTTCAGTTCGTTGAAATGTCTGGTTTTGAGCGATAATACCACGCATCTTTTTCTCAATCTTACCAAAATCATCGTGGGAAATTGTTTTGTCGCCTAGATCAATATCATAATAAAAGCCATTTTCGACGACCGGCCCAACGCCAAACTTAGCTTCTGGCCAAAGCTGCTGAACTGCACTGGCGGTAATATGTGCCAACGAGTGCCTCATTGCGTGTAAATTTTGTTCTTTATCCATGTTGTTCTCCTTTACATATAAAAAGACGCGGGGTTTAGAATTCTCGCAAATAGTCTAAACATTTCCGCGTCCTAAGGTCCTAAAAATAGGAGGTTCCACCTGGGACATTTACTCTTGCATGCACGTTATCGTCACGTTATGCCTTGCCGGACGGAGCTATTCGGTTGGTGAGACCGCTTCATCACTCGAGGTAATTATATCATATACCCGTCACAACCCTTCCTACGGTACTTTGGCTAGGAATGAAAAAAGCGATTAAATGATCTCGCATGTCATTCAATCGCTCTTTCAAAAAAACTTATCTCAAAACTTCACTCCAACAATCATAACAGTGTTAGTACTATAAGGCTAGTAAATAAGTATTGTTTTTTCTACACTTTTGTCTGGGGATAAAGAACTGTGGATTTATACCTTTTCTGGTATACAAATTTTGTTAGGCTCACTTCGTTCGTTCGAGGTTCTCAAATTATCTATCTTCCAATGAAAAAGGAGTCCTTTCGGACTCCACTTTCATTGGTGGGCGATAGAGGATTCGAACCTCTCACCTCCTCAACGTCAATGAGGCGCTCTAGCCAAATGAGCTAATCACCCATAACTGCAACAATACTTTCGTATATGTTACTTTTACTTGATGATAATAGCGCATAACAGATTGAAAAGCAATATTTGAGCAGTGAATTCATTGTAATTTATAGGGCCAATAGTTGTATATTCTTTTATTTTATGTTATCATAAGCGTGTTAATTGAGGCGTTTTTGGTTTTGAGTACCAACAAACAAAGTTCGCTTGAGAGTTTTCAGCTGTTCTATGAAGAACTGTTAGCACCCAAGCAAATCATCAATCGAATCAGACGAGTGCGTACTTCTTCTAAGGTTTAACCCTTATTTTAAGCACCATTTCCCTGTTCTTCTCTCGAGAAATAACGAGCGTTCTCTTTCAATCTCTTAAAAATTCTACTGCTATTGCTGCTTTACCCACAGAAATATTCTGTTTATCCACTAGCATTTTTCTCTCCGGTATGACAACATATTGTCATGGTATGTCTCTATTGTGGTAACGAAACATCAGTCAAAAACTCACGATTACAAAAACGCGCTAATGCCGTTTGGCGTAGACGTGAATGCACAGAGTGTCATGCAACAGTAACAACTCTCGAAAAAATAGATCTTGCCACTGCTGTTTTAGTACGCACGAGTAGGCTCACAGAGCCCTTCTCTCGCGACAGATTACTGGTGAGCATATACGAAAGCTGTAAACACCGTAAGGATGCTCTGGGGAGCTCTATTGCTCTTACAGACACCATAATCAGCAACATCTACCCCCATATTAAGCATGCTGAGGTTCAAAAAGATGTGATCATCGAAGAGTCCCTGAAAGTCCTACACGCATTTGACCCTGCAGCGGGAGTCTATTATGCTGCGTATCACCCTAAGACAGGTACAAAGAAGTGAATATTGAGACTTAGATAATCGTTTTTTTGTCGCTGGTCATGACTGCTTTGTCGGTGACATCGAACTTATCGAGGTATTTTCCGAACATGAGTCGAGTTTGTGACACGAGTGCCGACATAGAGTTATAAATGACCGTTGTAAACGGTAGATACACCCACTGGAGGATCATAAAAATAGTTCGGTGTCGCTTGTAGTGCTCAGGTTTGGGCGGCAGTGTCTTGAGACTCATATATAACGTGGCAAGAATACCGAACATTGCGATTGTCTGAATTCGTCCAGCGATGATCGGAAGTTGATTTGAACTAAAATCTTTTGGATTGACGAGTAATGGGACGTACCCTGCGAATGCTAAAATAAGTGGCGCTGTAGCCCAGCTGATGTGCCCTTCTGCGAGTCGGGCAATCTTCATAATGAGATCACCTTTGGGTACCTTGTTCTTAGTGAAGAAGCCTTTATCTACGACGTAGGCGATGTCAGATGCACCATAGGCCCACCGTCGTAATTGTACGAATTGCATCTTGAGGGTCTTAATATAAGAAGACGAGAAGACAGCATCTTGATAGATTGGCAGATAGATCGGATAGACTTCGTGCTTACCGTCAAATCTGAAATAGGTACGCCAGAACTGGTGGCCATCTTCGACGATTGTACGGACACTCCAATAGTCTGTCTCGATGAGCGCTTGCATACCTTGAGCGTGTGAGGAAAAGTTTCGGATCATATGCGGACGCATAGAAAGCACGATATTCCAGAATGAATTACCGGTAGCTATAACACGCATCGGTGCCGGGACATCCCAAATATTATTGGTGAATATTGGTACAGGTTGGAAAGATGCATAGAGTGGATCCGGACACACGACGTATAAGTATGTAAGTGCGGCAAGGTACTTCGGATGTGGCCGGTTATCTGAGTCAAGAGTGGTCACAATTACATTTATAGGGTCGATCTTGGCACTTTTCAGATACTCTTCAAGCTTTCGGGCAGCAAAGGTGATGTTTCCACCCTTGCCTCTTACCTCATTTTCGGTGAGTGGATGTTTCGCAGTAACGGTATGAGCAAATTTACTGCCATATTCATGGGCTAGCTGTAATACCGCTTCTTCAGATTTAGCTCCGTCGCGCCCTTCATACGCCAGGACCAAGATGACCTTTTTCATATCGTAGTCTGAGGCCAGTACTGACTGAATGGTAGGCTCGAGAATTTCTCGGGTTTCGTTGTATGCAGCGATAATAATGGCGTTATATACATCATCGGGCTTTATGTTCCCTACTCGAGCAAGATTTTCTTGATGCCACTCGGGGGCAACGGTGGTCTCGGCAACAGTGCCGTTTTGCAAATCTGCGGTCATTGCTCGCCAATCAAGTTTCTTGGAATCTTCGAGCTTCTTTAGCCCTTGAAAACTTCGAATCAATAAGCCCATAGATTTTACAAACCACAGTAAGATGTACGTAATGATCATGAAGATCACTAGCTGAGGTATGAATAGGCTCAATATAAATGGAAGTATGAGAATGCTCCAAGATATAACACCAGGTAGAATTTCGAATAATCGATATCGACGGCTACGATCTTTTTCGTAGGGTATTTCAATATCTGTTACTTTCATGAGTTATCGCAAATCTAGAAGTAAGTTACT
This sequence comes from Candidatus Saccharimonadota bacterium, assembly GCA_026395435.1. Taxonomy (GTDB): domain Bacteria; phylum Patescibacteriota; class Saccharimonadia; order Saccharimonadales; family AWTP1-31; genus JAPLYT01. Next base: position 213,565 of record JAPLYT010000003.1, on the reverse strand, counting down.
AACTATTATGGAAAGAATCATGAGTAAAATACCGAGCCCAAGAACCGTGAGGGCATAATTACGGTGATGAACATATGCTTTGGCGCTCAACATAGTATTTACGCCGAGGACAATAACAAAAAATAAAACAAAGGCCAGTAAATCGGTGAGCTTTCCTGGGATATGGGCGCCTATTCCTAGGTTAGATCGATATTCAGCCCAGTAAACACCCCGCTGTCCACTGCCGAGTCGCAGGAGAATCAGGGTCGTACCAAGAAGAGCAAAGAATGTCTGTACGCTCAAAAGGAGTAACACAAGGCGATCATGTAAGTATTTTTTTGGTAGTGCCATATAGTGATCAATAATACACGTTTTGACCCGCTTTAACTAGTGTTATTGCTGGTGCGGATGGAGAGAATCGTTCACATCCTGCGACCCCGCAACTTCTACTTTGAAAACAAGTTTTAAAGTGAAGATTGCCTTGCGCGATGCCACTGGCATCACTCACTCTCCTCTCGACCTTGGGAAGGTCGCATATTAGCCACTATACGATACCCGCCTGAGGAATCAACGACCATTAGAGTTAAATGGACGAACAGTACGATGATAAAAGCAATGGAGCCGGAGATGGGATTCGAACCCACGACTTGCTATTTACGAAACAGCTACTCTACCAACTGAGTTACTCCGGCATGTTCTTTAGCGTATATCTTCGACTTTATGACTCTATTGCTCACCACCCTCCCTTTCCTGCCTTTACCTCTGTTCAGCGCAGCGTAAGTAGGGGATATTGAGTCGCAATTTGGACATATTAAGCGAAGGTTATCCTCACGATTATTCTGCCAATTACCGTCAATATGATCTGCAACAAGCGGTACTTGCCTTGTAATGATATTAACCTGAGCCCATCCACAAACACAACACTTGTTATTATATTTATCTCTTAAATACCGCTTAATATGTCTTGAAACAATTCCCTGACTTGCTTGTAAGCCCAAAACAATACCTTTCTTCCAGTCACTAATATAATTTTGATATGTAATATCTGATTGGCACTGATTTGAACAATAGGTATATCTAGACCTTGATACACGCTTTCCACAAACAATGCATTTCTTTGTTATTAACTTGCCCATAACTCCTATATTATAAATCAAATCTTGCTTTTTACCCCTTAAATTGCTATGATTTGTTTCGTTACTTGAAAAAGAAACAGATGCGGGCCCGTGGTGTAGCTGGCCTAACATGCCTCCCTGTCACGGAGGAGATCGCCGGTTCGAATCCGGTCGGGCCCGCCAATAAAAAACGACTCATCTCTAGATGGGTCTTTTTTATTGCTGTCTGTCTAATTTGAAGCAAGGCGATCGGCCCGCTCTAGCGGGGCTAGATCGCCGGTTCGGTCATCAAGCTCGCTCGCAGAAGCTTGCTTCGAGAACAAGCGCAGGTGTGCGGTTATCCGGTCGGGCCCGCCAAACTAAGTAAGTCACCTGAAAGGTGGCTTTTTTAGTTTGCTGACTTGCGATACAAGCGATGCGATCCATGAACGAAGTGAATGAGATCGCCGGTTTGTGTAGGTAATATCGTGATGTCCCTTGTGATACTATTGAAATATGACAGATATGCCTGATACTCCAGTTGAATTACAAACAATTATGCCCCCTGCACCGCAAGCAACTGGCGAGTTGGTAGATCAAACAGAACTGGACGTGATTATCTCTCAGGAGCAATTTGATGAGTACCGAAAAGAAGAAGGATTCAATGATGGATTTCATGGTACGTTTTGGAAGTTCGATGAAGCAGGAAATAAAACTGAATTCCTGTATGTAAAGCCGTGTCACAAAGTAAATACCTTGGACGAGGCGACCGAAGCCGTAGCATTATTACGCTATGCGACGGATGCCGGCGTACTGTTCCCTGACACACAATGGGGAATCCGTGAAGATACTGATGGTCGCTATCAGCTATATGCATCAACCCCAAAATTGATCAGCTATGGCGAAAATCAATCTAAGCCTGATCCCTCCCGTGAGCCTGTGAAAACGTATGGCCCTCCATACGCAGATTTATTTGATGAAGAATCGCAGGTACTAGCGATGTACCGGAGACTTGATCCAGATTTTGACCCTGCTGTAGGGCCTGCCCCAGAATCCATTCTTCAGCTTCTTAATCCATTTGAAGCAGCGCATGCTGATAATTGGGGCTGGGACGAAACCGGCAGAGCCTACCCGATCGATGTAGAAATATTAGACGTTTCGAGTTCCGATAAAACCAGCGCCATAATCCATGACTGGTACATTACTCAACAGCGCTTTATAGAATGATCCATGAGGGGTATTTTATCCGTCCATGGACGCAGTCAGTACATGTATATAAAAAGTGCTTTTGAACAAATTTTTTACTCATGTTTAACAGATACGCGCTTGTTATAAAAGGGCTTTTATAGTGCTCTAGCCCGATAGGATAATCTAGTGTTAATTATAATGATACCGAACAGCGAGATGTATACAATTGGGGCCAATATTATGTTCGGCGTGTCGACCATTAAATGACCGAGAGTAGCGATTAAAACTATGCCGAATACTTGCAGAGTTTGTATTTCTAGAAGTTCGCGCTCTTGTATCCTTCCGCTCAATAACACCTTCCAGTAGCTGAATATTGAAGCTGCGACTAGCGAAACGAAAATACCTGAGCCAATTGTGCCGTACTGTATATATTTATCAATAAATTGATCGTGGGTATACCACAATGGATAACCCTTGTTCAGCGTATCTTTTATAACAGGAGGTATGGGCGTATTACCGTCAGGTATTAATGCCCTATACGTCTGAGAGGATCCTAGCCCTATTAGACTTAATCTTGATTGTCGTATCGACCATTCGTACAGTTGAAGCCTATAGCTAACGCCTTTATGAATTTTTGAGATCCTTACGAGACGAGAAGCTGGCGAAAATGAGAGGAGTATCACGCCTATACTTGCGAGAATTATTAATGACACTTTTAATGATACTATTGGTTTTCTATTTAAGACGACGTTAAACACTATGATTACTATCAAGACAAAAAGCCCTATACGTGAAGCAGTCAATAAGACTGCCAACAGGCTAACCAAAGCCCCTACCCCTCTAAGTTTAAATTCTTTATTAATAACCGAACCCTTCAGTTGAATTATATTAAAGCCAAATGTAATTGCGGCATATAAACTCATTGCAGTGTCGTGCAACAATAAACCTGATAGTCTAATCCCGTTTATAAGAAAAGGCAGGTCAACGATAATTGATATGGCGCAGACTAACGACATGATATTGGTAATATTACGTAGGTTATTTTTCGCAAATAGTCTCGGTGCTAAATATAAACCTAGAAGTAATGATGACAATTGGAATATCGCTCCCTGATAATCTCCTTTGAGGCCTAGTAATCCTGTAGGTAGACTACTTGAAAAAAGAAGTGTCGATAAGGCCACATTGACGCTAAATATAATGACTAGATATTTGTAAGATCCTAGTTCATTTAGATCTTTCTTAAGCCCGCTTGAACAAATAATCAATAGAGCAGAGATATTTATCACCATAGCTTGCAATAAAAAAGTATTAGAGGATCCAAATAGAGGGAAAATATAGAGTAGAGGAAGGCCAAATGGTATATATACTATATATTTACTTAGTAATTTATTTAATAAAATATTATCGCTATGCCTCCCAATATTTGCAGGTTTAGGGACAATTCGGTTTATGTACATTTTAAAGTTTCACGAAAATGCTTGATTTCTTCTTATCTTTGAGGTCATTGATATAGGTATTTATATCTTTATAATTGAACAGAATATGGGCAGATCGGACTTTGTCGCCCTGCACTTCTATGTTCTTGACTATCTCCAAACTGTAGCCAGCATTGATAACATCGGATACTTCGCCAGGCTTTAGTTTGAACAGTACGGCTGTGGTTTGTGCAGATATATCACGGTTTGCTTTGTCTATTGGGAACCCAAATTCTCCGCCGTTGTCTTTTGTAGATGCGTCGTCAGAATATTTCTTAGCAATAGCTGCAAAGTCAGCACCTGATGATAATTCAGCTTTTGCTGCCGCTGCTCGGGCCGACGTTGCTGGGTCTAAAACTGGTAGGAGCTTTTGGGCTAGGATCTGCTGCTTAAGACTTCGCTTGAAGTCATTGAGTGACCAGCCCCAGTATTCCTTGAGGACATCTTCGAATACTTTATCACTTCCGCCTAGCCTGTTTTGGGTGCGAACAATTTGAATTTCGGTATTCACTTCTTTGTCGGAAACAGAAACTTTGTTTTCTTTAGCCAGTTGCTTGATGTAGGCATCGTTGATGACCTTATCGAGTGCACGTTTTTTGAATTCAGCGAGTTGTTGCTTACCTGATTCTGTCTTGAAGTCGAGTTTCTGCTGATTTTGATAGTAGTGGATGTAGTGTTTGAGCTCAAAAAGGTAATTTTCGTATGCAACATAGCTACCCCCTGCTTTTGCAATTGGGAATGGCAGAACTTGGGTAACGCCATACAGAAAAGCTGAGTGCGACTTGAGCTTATATAACGACAGTGTCGTGAAGCTAAAGAACATCACGATAGCCGCAATGAATAAGCTGGTCGTAATCAGGACTATCTTGTGTTTTGAGTGTTGCAAAGGATAAATGTACTTACGAGCACTAGATAAGACCTCTTCGCGGTGTTCAGCAACGGTTTCATTAGTGATACGTGGCAAGCCCTCTTGTTCTGTGTCTTGCGATGCTATGCGAGCCTTTTTTGATACCAGATTTTTTAGTTTTTGCTTCATGTTATTCTTGTTCCTTTTCTATCGGTTTTTCCAGTACGTCCACACCTTCTTCGCGGAGAATATGGAGGAGTTTCTTCTGAATCTTTGCAGGATGGTGAATATCGTGGATAACAAGATCACCGACGTACGTCTGCATCATTATTGTACCGTATCCGAGCAAAGTTTGCTGGAGTCCAGCGATCTGGTAGTTGACCATTTGTATCTGCCCTAAGCCTAGATCTATAACGCTTCGGTGAAACAAACCTTTTTGAGTAATTTGTATGAGTCTTTGGTCGGTAACGATAAACAGGCTGTAATACCAACCTATCCATGAAGGTAACAGTATAAGCATACCGAGTAGAATGCTAGCGACGAGGCTTAATCCGAAGAATCCCATACTGGGAACGTTGTCGGGGCGCGCGTAGACAAGGACAAGCGTATAGATGGGCCCTACGAGCCAGGCGGCCAACCCGATGATGAGCCCCTTCCGCATAACGATCGGGTGCTTTCGAAAAACATATAAAACCGTTTCGTCGTCAAACTGGTCATCAAAATACTTTTTGGTCGATTTTGGCATACCACTAGCGTAATGCTTTTGGTGGCTTACGTCTAGGGGTGGGCTAGTAAAAAGGCATTATATTGGTTATTGGGTAGCTTTTTATGGTTACCCCTATTAGAATAGGCCCATGGCCCGGTAGCTCAGCTGGATAGAGCGCCGCCGTCCTAAGGCGGGCGTCGGGGGTTCGAATCCCTCCCGGGTCACCATTAAAAAATCTCTGATATATCAGAGATTTTTTATTTTAAGACGGTATCGAGCTATTTTTTCTTGTTTTTGCCGCGATTTGTCGCTTGTGTGTATGTTTCGGCTGCTGTCTCGTAGTCGAATAATTCGTCTTCGCTAAACCAGTGCTTGATCTCTTCCTTGGCTTCATCGGCATCGCCTGACGCATGAATGACGTTTGGTACGCCGATTCCATGAGCGTTGGCGTGAGCGAAGCCCATGTGTGCAAAGTCACCCCGAATGGTGCCAGGGAGGGCTTTTTGCGGTTCTGTGTCGCCTACCATCTTACGAACGAGGCTTGCTGCACCGAGGCCTTGCAGAACAAATGCCATAACCGGGCCTTCTTGCATCATGGCAAGGGTTACATCGAAAGCATCTTGGCCACGTCGTGACACCATTTTACTGATGTTTTCGTAGTGGTAGTAGAATTGATCATAGTCTGGTCGGAGCATTTTGGCAGCGACGATCTTGAGCCCTGCTCGCTCGAACCTTGAGATTATTTCTCCGGTAAGTCCACGCTTGACTGCATCTGGCTTGAGAATAATGAGTGTTTGTTCCATGTATATATTCCTTGTTTAGGTTGTCTATAGTTTAACAGATACGGACACGATGTTGAAAGGCATTGTTGGTGCCACGTGAGGTATACTTATGCTTATGTTAGTAAGTAAAGCCAAGACCGACTTCCTCGAGTATTTAGAGATTGAACAAAACAGGTCTCAGAAGACCATCTCGAACTACGACCACTACCTGACACGCCTGCTCGATTATGCCGGTGAAATACAGATCAAGGATATCGATGCCGAGCTGATACGCAAATGGCGACTCTGGCTGAACCGTCTGGGCACGAATACTAGTGATGAACTACAAAAAAATACTCAAAATTACCACCTTATAGCCCTCAGAAGTTTTCTGAAATTTTGCACCAAACGGGACATCCCTGCGCTGCGTGCCGATAAAATCGAGCTGGCTAAAACCAGTCGGCGGCAAGTGACATTTCTGACTCCTGAAGAAGTAGAACGAATGTTCAAAGCTTGCCCCATAAAAACACTCGCCGGACTCCGCGACCGCGCGATACTCGAACTTTTGTTCAGTAGTGGACTCCGTGTGTCTGAGCTAGTGGCTCTGGATAAAGATCATATCAACTTAAAGCGACGAGAGTTTATGGTGCGAGGAAAAGGCCAAAAAGACCGACCAATCTTTATCAGTCCTGAGGCAGCTGAGTGGATCACCTTATACATAGATATGCGTAAAGATACCGTGAAACCACTTTTTATACGCTATAGTGGCCAAAAGAAGGTGGATACCAGCGGCAACTTCCATCGGCTGACTGCCCGCAGCGTGCAACGAATGGTGGCCAAAACTGCCCTGATGGCCGGGATCACCAAACACGTATCACCCCATACCCTACGTCATTCATTTGCGACCGATCTACTCATGAATGGGGCTGATCTTCGGAGCGTGCAAGCTATGCTTGGACATAGCAATATATCGACAACCCAGATATATACTCACGTGACCGACCCACACCTGAAAGACATCCACGAACGCTTTCACCGCAGCGAAGGCTAGTAGGTCGGACAAGTACCTTTATCAAATGTGGTCGGTGTAACTTTCGATTCCTTGCAAATGCTCTCTGAGCTATCGAGGGTGAAGTCTGCAGGTGTTTTTTTAGCATTACCAGGATTTTTTGGAATGCGAACTTTCAGTCTCTTTAGTACATCACCTGCTTTACCTGTTGAGTCAATTTCTGTTTGACTGCCTTTAAATAGTATTGTGCCGTCGCATGTCCCAGCACAGATACTTACTGTAGAGTCTTTATATATTGACTTAAGGCGAACAATATAATCTACGCTCGTAAGGCCTGTTATGCTCATTTTGCAGAGGCCTCCGGTACACTGAGCTTTAATTACTTGACCTTGATCGCGTAGAGCCGATGAATAACTAGGTGTAGTGCCGACTGAGCTAGGATATAAGAATACGGTATACGCCGCCTGTTTTAAACCTATTGAATTAAAATTAGTGGGATTATAAGGGATTATGTCGAGTCTCAATATGCCAATATTTGGGCCCCAACTTCCACTGGCCGGGAACTGCCCGAAATTGCTAGGTATGCCACTACTACCATCGACTGATTTCCAGCTTATGAGAACCTGGTCAAGATTCGTTAAAGGTGTTGGCGTGGAACTTACTGCGTGCAGTTCTTCGACAGTGGACTTATCTGTCGATACATTAGATAAAGTATTTTTTAGCTTTTGATTGATGAGCAGACAACTATATGACACATTGTCACCGAGATTATTGTTGCTAAGTTCGTGTATCCTAGAGACTGGACCGCAATCGTCTTTCTGGCCACTGAACGCTGAGTTTAATAACGCTCTTCTCGCATCGTTTATCCCTGTCTCTGCGGCATAATTTGCCTGGGAGGCAAGCTGTCTATCGAGTGCTTCTCTTTGCTCTCTACGGGCAAGTTGAGCAAAGCCTGTAACGATAAGGGTAAGGATAGCCATGATTAATAATGTGACAACAATTGAAACAATACCCTTCTCATCTTTTTGTAAACTTTCCTTTTTAGGAAAATCTGCATCATCATTTGTAGTAATCATGTCTTCCTCCTGAATACCGTTGTCGTTAAATGAGCAGAAGCACAAAATTGGCTCCCTTTTCCACCGTTACAGTTATCGCCAGTAAAAAGATCGTCAGTACCATAAATAATATTCACTTCAATATCATAATATGACGGACTAACTGCGGATGGCCGAGGAGTTACAGAGAATTTAGTTAACCGCATATTATCGCCTAATAGTTCTTTTGCTCCTCTGAAGGCGGTGTTTGCAGTACATGAAAGACCGTTTTTATCAAAACCCAAAGCATGATTAGCTCCTTGAACTTGAGTATTCAACTTAAAAATAGTATATCTGTTCGGACCAATACAGACATACCCTGGAGTCGTGGTACTAGCCTGTGCTATCTGGGGTGCTGCGTCCCCAAATTGTATGGCGGTAGAAATTTCGTCTACCACAGATCTAGCGACACCTTGAGTCCGAGAAATAATAGTACCTCTGTAATATAAGTTACCTATCTGTATAAGGGCGAACGCACACGCAAGTAAAATTACCGAAAAAGCTGTTGTTGCTATCATTAATTCTAATATAGTGAAGCCCGATTGTGACTTTTGTGATCTATTGAGACGCATTATGGCCCTGCCCTGTAGTACATGTAAGTTTTCTCAATTCCACCACTTAGAGACGGCCAAGTGACTTCAATGCTTAAGGTTTGTGGAGTATTTGTATCGCAAGAAAAATTAACAGTGTATCGTGGTGCTATGAATTTGGAGGAAGGGAGATCGGAACAGATTGGTTTTTTCTCTATCTCACCAGATGCAATTTTTTGAGCTTCAGTTCGTTCTTGTGCCATTCGTATCTGGCGAATGCTCAAGTTTGCTATTTTATAGCCTCCCACGAGTACGGTACTAACTATCACGGAAGCAATGAGGACTTCCACTATGGTATCACCCGTCTGATTGAGTCGACGCCTTAGCATGATGTACCTATCAATCGTGAAGTCGTCGCAGACCGTCCTTCACCACCTATCGTTATAGCAGCATATTCACTATTCGTACCACTCTTTAAACAGACCGTGATGCCTGAGGACGGATTTTTAGATGCAAGATATGTAGTTTTGATGCTATCTAAAATGCCGCCGGGGACTACAACAAAGTCATTTTGCAGGTTCCCTGATTTCAAGATACCTGCTCCCAATCCGTTATCTTCAGGAAATGCAGAAATAAATGCAATGTTACGTTCCGTAGAAGCATTAGCCCCAAGCTGCAACTTATTAAAAGTTAGGCCGTATTTGTAGTTTATTGTCTGGATAGTGGCAGGCACAACGACTGCCTTTGAGTCATTGAAGCTAGTAACATCAGAACCTGAGGATTTCGTAAGACCGACAATACTTTGAATGACCATGTTGTCTGGATTAAAGGTAACCATCCTGCCTATAAATTGGCACTGCGGGCTTTGACCTCGAACACCTCCTACAGAAAGTACAATATTTCCATTTACTGAATCAACCGAACAGGACAGATTATCTGAACCTCCATAATAACCAGTAGAAAGATTATTAACGGCTGAATCAATTTGCTGTTGAACATCATAGAGGGCATCATTGAAACGAGATTTATTTTGAGATCCTGACATGACAGCAATTGCGCTAAACAAAAGAGCACCTGATACGGCTAGAAATATCAACGTCTCTACAATAGTAAAACCCTTGGGGTTGGACCCACACTTCATACTCACAAGTATAGCATAAGCATTAAGGCTAACGAGATATTTTATAGCCCTATATGGCGCTTATACCAACTAATAATCCCAAGTCCAAAGAGTCGTACAAGTATTGCTGATGCAATCAGAAAAGGCCCAAACGGTAGGTGTGATGTGCGTTTAGCCTTACCCGCAAGTAGTAGCGGCAATGAGACAATAGTGCCGATGAGTGAGCCAAGAAAAATAAAAAGCACGCTCTGAAGTGGACTTGTAAACAGCGAGCCGACGAGGAAACCAAGCTTGACGTCCCCACCGCCGATCCATTTTCCGTCTGATACCTGAAACAGAAGCCAAAAGATACCTCCGCCCACGAGGCTTGCCGAAATAATACCTGGCAGAATATGTACGCCCTGACCAAAGATCACGAGCCCAAGCAATAGCTGAAGGAGTGATAGCCACATGAGTGGGAAAACGACCCTGTTTGGTAGCAACTTCCAGCGCAGATCATAGATAGCGAGCGCCATAAAGCCAGTAACAAAAATCAACCACAGCGAAAAAAGGAATATCTGATAGGTAGAAAACGGCAGTGGCCAGAAGACATACGAAATAACAAATATGAGCGGGGTGGCCAGTTCACTCAACGGGGTATCTGGTATGGGCTTGTGGCAGTAACGGCATTTGCCGCGGAGCGAGAGCCAGCTTAGCACTGGAATGAGATCAAGTGGACTGAGGACATGCTCACAATGGACGCACATAGATCTGCCATTGGCTATTGAGTACTTGGCCTGGCCTTTCATTGTCTTAGTAGTAGCCTGCTTATGAATACGCCAGACAAGGGCGTTTACAAAACTACCATAGCAAAGACCAAGTAGAACAAGAGTAAGGGGAATCATAATTATCATTATATATAAATAGAGTACGGTAAGATATACCGTACTCTACTGCTCGTTCATCGTAACATTAAATTTGGATACAAGCTGATTGACCACCTTCTAAACCGTACTGGAGTGCAGCTTGTCTAGCAGTTCCACCTGATTTTGCAATATTACCATTGCATTGACCGTTAGTAACAGCTATCGCTATTCCAGAAGGTGTATCAGAAGCATTTGTAACGTCACCCGTCTGAATTGTGAGTTTCGTGATTCGAGTAGCCGTAGCCCCCTTGTATATAGTCTCAGCGTCAGAGTTTGCTGTTGTTGAAGCACTAGCAGAAGGATTCTTTCCGTTAGCGTTAGAAATAAACTCATTAATTCCTGTTGCCATTCGATTTGCTTCATTTTTGACTTCAGTATTTCGTGAGTTTCTTTGTAGTGCAGGTACCGCCAAGAATACGATCAGCATGATGAGTCCGGCGATAGCCAAGACGATCAAGACTTCGATAATGGTGAAGCCCTCTTGTTTACGGTTTTTTATTTTGTTTAGCATTCTAAATGCCCCCTTTAGATGTTTAACGTTAGTTATGCTTATTATGATACGGCGTTTAGCATAAAAAGCAAGAGCATTTTAACACTATTTAATAAAGTTTTGACCCGCTAGACCGTAAATAGGCAATAGAACGGCTGCAACGATTATGAAGGCAAAGACACCGAGTATTACCATCAAGACTGGCTCGATAATGCTTGAGACATTCCGAATCTGAGTATCGACTTCTTTTTCGTAGTAATCGGCAATTTTCTCGAGCATAGCTTCGAGAGCTCCCGATTGCTCTCCAATACGCAGCATGTTTGGTACTAACGGCAAAAAGTTGGGGTCGCCTTCAAGAGAGTCACTGAGCGCCTTACCACCCTTTACCTTCTCTGCCGCTTTAGAAAGTGCGTGCTCAACATGGACGTTACTGATAGCGTCGCCAGTAATCTGAAGCATCTGGAGTAATGGCACGCCACTGCTTACGAGCGTTGCCCCGGTTCGTGCAAAACGTGCCATATATAATTTCATAAATAGCGGACCGATAGGCCATGCTTTCATCTTCAAATTGTCCATGACTGATTTACCGCTACTTGTACGTACCCACCTGCCTAAGAAAATGCCGCCGAAAATAACTATAGCGATTACAATCCACCAATAGTCAATTATGGCATGAGACATCCACAGTAAAATTTTAGTCAAAATAGGAAGAGATGCCCCCGGTAAGTCTTTATATAACACTTCTACCTGCGGGAGAACTTTAACGATCATAAATCCAATAACTGCGAACATCACAACCAAAACAACCGCTGGGTATATAAGAGCACCCCTGACTTTACTTATAATTTCAGCGTCTTTTTCTTGCTGATTAGCGAGGCGCTCTAATGCCGTATCGAGAGTACCTGAAGCTTCACCGGCGGCGACCATACTGACGAACACTTTGTTGAACGCTTCTGGGTGGCGTCCTAGTGCTTTGGCTAGTGCTGATCCACCTTCTACATCTGAGATTACTTGGTTGACGACTACTTTGAGCTTCTTATTCTCTGTCTGAGCTACGACATTCCGAAGGCTTTGGACTAGTGGCAATCCGGCGTTTATGAGAGTGGATAGCTGACGAGAAAATAAGACTTTATCACTTGTTTTGATGCCATTAAATATTTTTAGGATACCACCACTGTTTGAATCTTTAACCTTAATGCTTAGCGGAGCAAGCCCCTGCCCTTGGATGATCTTGGCGGCAGCTTGCTCGTTTTCTGCAGCAATGTCTGAACTAACTTTTTGGCCAGTTGCAGTATTGCGAGCGGTATATTCAAAAACTAACATGGGGATTTCATCCTCTCATGAGCCGATCTAGCTCATCGACATCTACGGCGTAGTTTCGTGCTTCTTCGTAGGTAATCGTGCCATTATGGATGAGGTTCACGAGGGTTTTATCCATGGATTGCATGCCAAATTCAGCACCGGTCTGAATGACCGCTTCAAGCTGATGGCTCTTGCCTTCGCGGATGATGTTACGGACAGCAGGAGTAGCAATCAGAATCTCAGCAGATGCAATACGACCACCACCGATGGAAGGCACAAGGCGTTGAGAACAGATGGCCATGAGGATATTGGCAAGCTGTGAGCGAATTTGCGGCTGTTGATGCGGTGGAAAGACATCGATCATACGATCGATACTCTGTGCGGCAGAGTTGGTGTGCAGTGTGGCGAACACTAAGTGCCCCGTCTCTGCGATAGTAATAGCTGAGCTGATGGTCTCGAGGTCACGCATTTCTCCGATGAGTACCACGTCTGGATCTTGACGGAGTGATGAACGGAGAGCCGCTGAGAACGAATAGGTATCGTAGTGAACTTCACGCTGCACAATGACAGACTTAACTGATTTGTGGGTAAATTCGATTGGATCTTCGATGGTGACGATATGAGTTGCTCGCTCGTGGTTGATCTTGCTAACGAGCGCGGCAAGCGAGGTAGATTTACCAGAACCGGTTGGCCCCGTAACAAGCACAAGGCCGCGCGGGTAGTCGGCAAATTTATTAACGATTGGCGGCAGGCCGAGCTGTTCGATACTTAAGATTTCATTAGGAATGAGACGAAGAGCAGCCGCGAGGTTGCCCCGTTCGTGGAAGGCATTGACACGGAATCTGCCGAGATCGCCAAAGGCAAAAGAAAAATCGAATTCTTTATCTTTGAGTAAGATTTGCTTTTGGTCTTCATCAAGAATGGCAAAGATGAGTAGCTCAATGGTTTCCTCGGTGAGTGGATCGGTGCCATTGACGGGCATGAGTGCACCATCGACGCGAAGCATCGGTGGCAGACTGACCTGCAAGTGAAGGTCAGATGCTTTCTTTTTGATAACTTCTTCGAGTAATATTTCGATTCGTGGTTGCATGTTTTTGCCCTTTTTTCTTTACGCGCTATCCGTTGCGGCGACCCTGTTGATTTCTGCGAGTGTCGTCTGGCCGGTGAGTGCCTTCAGATACCCGTCTTCTCTCATAGTGACCATTCCCTCCGCTCGTGCTGCCTTCTGGATTTCGGCAGATGTGGAGCGTTTGAGGATAAGATCTTGGATGGGTTCGCTTATGCCGAATACTTCGTATAAGCCCATTCGCCCCTTATACCCACCGGGCGTTTCTGGAGCGTCTTCACCCTTGAATAAAGTATAAGCGTTTTGGGTGCCAAGTGGCAAGTTATCATAGCCAAGATCTTCGGCTGCTTTTTTGCGATCGGCATCAGTCTTTGGCAATAACGAACCAATCGTGGCCTGGATGGCAGCGGTTTCTGACTTACTAGACTGATACTGCGTGCGATTTTCGCTGGTCCGGCGGACAAGTCGCTGGCCAATAACGGTATGGACGGTACTGGCAATCAGGAACGGCTCAATGCCCATGTCGAGCAGACGTGGCAAAATACCGGCAGCGGAGTTGGTGTGCAGTGTACTAAATACTAAGTGCCCCGTAAGCGCTGCCTGCACAGCAAGCTGAGCAGTTTCTTTATCTCGAATTTCCCCGACCATCACCACATCAGGGTCTTGACGCAAGATAGACCTAAGACCATTGGCAAATGTAAGGCCAACCTCTGCATTAACCTGAATCTGGTTGATCCCCTGCATCTTATATTCGACAGGGTCCTCGAGGGTAACAATATTGATAGTGTCGTCCATAATCTCTTGAATGAGCGCATAGAGTGACGTGGATTTACCAGAACCAGTCGGCCCTGAGGTGAGGATCATGCCGTTTGGCTGTTTCAATGCTTCTTTAATGGTGCGAAGGGCTCGACCATGGTACCCCATATCGATAAGGTTGAGGCTCGTACCACTCTTGTCGAGGAGACGAATGACCACTTGTTCGCCCCAGACTACCGGGCTAATGGAGATACGGAGGTCAATGGCATGTGCATCGACAACGATGGCGAAGCCTCCATCCTGAGGGATTCGGTGTTCGTCGATCTTGAGGTTAGCCAGAATTTTTATGCGAGATACTAGCGGAGCCTCGGTGCTTTTGGGTAGCTTCATGATTTCACGAAGTACGCCGTCGATTCGAGCCCTTATCTTGAGCATCTTCTCGAGTGGCTCGATATGTATATCGCTGGCACGGTTTTTGGCAGCGTATTCCAGAATCGTAGACAGTGCCTTACTGATAGGTGAATCCTGCACAATAGTTTGAATACCATCTGTATTTTCGGCAGCCTTGTCTGCTGCCGCTTGTCCGTCGGCGGCATCGACGGTAGCTTTGAGCTCGCCGATCATGGTAGCGTCGAGACGTTCGGTGTATTGTTTGAGAACGCGCTTGATACCTGCTTCACTGGCTGAATATACTTTGAGTGGTCGGCCAATCTTGTTTGCCAAGAAGTCAGCTGCCTGGACATTGTCGGCATCGAGCATGGCAACGACGAGCCGATGTTGCATCTCGCCGAGTGGTACTGCCATATAACGTTCGGCGATATCCTGAGGTAACAACCCCAATACATCAGCGTCAATTCGAGCATCACTGAGATTCACATAAGGTACTCGTGATATTTTGGCCGTAGTACGGGTTAAATCTTCATCAGTTATGAGGTTTTCACTTACAAGCATGCCAAATATTGGCGTACCATCTGCTTCGGAACGTTCGTGGAGATCTTCTAATTGGTCGGTTGTAAGAAGTCCTTGTTGAACAAGATCTTCTTCGACTTGTGATTGTACGGTGGTAGAGAGAACGCTCAAAGCAGTTGCCTAATTGTTAGTTGTTCCATTAAATGGCTTGCTGTTTGAATTATCCCCAATCTGAATGAGTTTGGTGGGATTGATGGCGTCTTTATTGAAATATTTATCGTTATTGGCAGGTGCTTCGAATGAGGCCGTTATGGCTTCTACCTTTTCAGCTTTTTGAATTTTATCTTTTTTTGGTGTGATGAGAAGCCCGGACATAAACACCGAAATAACTGCGCTAAATATTCCGACTACGAGGAATAAGCCGATATCTTTTTGTTTCATTTTACCGTTTCCTGTTTTATATTTAATGTTTTTTCTGGCTGGTAGTATGTCTTGGCGTCAAGCACAAGTTTGAGATCTGCTGTTCCGCCTTTGAGTGTCAGCTTGGTAGCTTGAAATGGACGAATGGATTTCTCAAGAACAACGAGTAGGTCTTGGATGGAAGTACCATTTCCGGTGACTGATACTTGGAACGGCATCTCGACTGTTTTGCTATCTCCAGCGGCAGCTTTTGCTTGGGCGAGCTCATCATCAGTTCCAGTGATACCATCGATCTTGAATTTTCGATCGACTAGTAGTTTTTCTAGACTTGTTGTCAGCGCCGGGAAGTCGTATTTGCTTGGCAGTGCATCGAGAATAAGGCGGGCGTTGTCACCATCTTTTTCGCCAGTACCACTGGGACTTCCACCCAGTAAATTGGTAGGATTTGAGATGAAGTTTTTGTAAGATGTTACCAACCCACTTACGGCGTTGATATTATCTTCGAGCTGTACGCGTGCTTTTTCTTTTTTATCGATAACCCGTGCTTGATATGCTCGTTGCGTCCAGAGCGATTTGGATGAAACGAGAGAAAAGACAGTGATAAATACTGCGCCAGCAATGGTAGCAATGGCTGTGGCCTGCGCTTTGGTGACCTGAACTCGTTTGGCTGAATTTTGGATATCTAACATATGCTTCCCTACTGCTTCTTCACTTCTGGCAAAGCCTTAAATAACTCGGTAGGTTTTTCTGTTTCGGATCTAGTGGTCGTAATCTTTGGAACGGTTAGCGCTACTTTTTTGTTGCCGTCGAATATCGTCTCGTTGTATGCAAGGTCCACTACGTAAGTAGCATCCTTATCGGTACGAGAGAATGCCCCTAGAACTACTGAACTAAATGGCTTACCATCATCAGAGGCTGATCCGTCGCTGTTGGTAGCAGCATAGGTGGTGAATTTCAGCGTATCTATAAATTTGTTGACGCTTAACAGCGAGTCCGCTGTACCAGTAATTTTCATCGTCTTGCCTTCAAAGTCCAAAGTAAGTTCGCCGATACTAAGTTGCGAGGGAGTAACTTGCGATAAATACCCTGAGAGTCTGCTAGCTATCGGTTTGCTGTATTGTAATGCTGGCAGACTTTTTAATTGATTTTGAATCGTCAAAATCTTGTCTAGATCTTGGGTGTCTTTGAGTGTTTTGGTGCTATCGGAAATTGATTGGTTTATGCCTTTGATTCGGGCTGGCTGGAATACATGGACTGACAGAAACATGACGATAAAGATGAGTAGCGATGACGTCGTAATCAGAAGAGAGACAATCACCGTCGTGTGTTTCATTTTGGCAGCCTTGATGTACTGCTGCTTTACATCGGGGAGAAGGTTGAATTGGATCATGCGTCACGCTCCGCGAGGCCGGCTGCAACACCAAAGTGATTGGAGGCAGCAAGGAGTTCTGCTTGACGATCAGCTGGGAATGAGACGTTTCGCCATGCATTACCGATCTCGACATTGAGCCCAAATTTGTTGGCTACATAGAGCGGGAATTCAGGTAGTGCCGAAGCTCCGCCGGTCATGATGATACGTTCTATTTTTGCTTCTGGGTAGCGTGCTTGGAAAAACTTAATCGATTTATCTATTTCCGTGACCAGGATATCTACGGTGCTTACAATAGCGTTATAGATCTGCCCTTCGAGTTTATCTTTGGCGAGTCCGAATTTATTCACGAATTGCTGTGCTTGCTTGTCGTCTATATTCAAGTTCTGTACTGCAGCGCGGATGATGGCTTCACTACCTGTCGGTATTGAGCGAGCGAGCCGAGGGACCCCAGCCATGCTAACAACAATGTCTGTAGCGCGATCGCCAATGTCGACAACCATTTGTGGTGCAGCTGTATCGAAAGCAATAACAGCCCTACTAAGTGCCATGTGATCTGGTTCGAAGGCGATAACATTGAGGCCGATTGATTCGAGCATGTCGAGACGTGCTTCGATGAAATCGTTCGTGACGCTGGTAAGGAGTACTTCTACCTTGTCCTTGTCCTTTGGAGAATCCCCGAGTACTGCCCAGTCTATTTTTGACTCTTCAATAGGTGTTGGGATGAGAGAATCTGCCTGATACTTAATGGTTTGAGCAATTTCGCCAGGTGCCAGACGGTCGATGTCGAACACCGTAGTAAATACTCTTTGAGATGGCAAACCTACCGCAACATTACGGGTTGTGACTTTTGCCTGCTCTACAAGATCTTTGATGGCCCGTGCCAGCTTTTGATGATCGGCTGCTGATTCACTCTGAGAGATATTCTGCTCGAGCGGAACATAGGCATACTTAACAAGTGCTTTGGATTTACCAGCATTGTGCAGCTCAACTAATCTGACAGCGGAAGTTCCGATGTCTAAGCCGAAGAATTCAGATACCCCACTCAGTACGCTCATATTACATAAATTATAGCATAAGCATTGCGTGTCACAAACGAATGTTTACGAAAAATAATTGACGCGTATTTCTACAAAAACGGAGGTAAGGTCGTAATATAATCGTATGTACCAGAAGACGTTCCGGGCACGCTCGTAATCGTTGGCGGATCAGCGAGGTACAAACTTGGACTGAACATAAAGACTTCTGCTGCACACAGTGGCGCCACCGAGGATGGAGTATTGCCTGAACAACTCACGGTTCCTCCAGAAAGCGGATTTGAATCTTGGGCGGCTGAATCTCTGAGCGAACCGAATGTACGCTGCAAGTTGACCTTATCTGCAACAAATGCCCCATCTATGAGCAATTGATTTGAACAAGCATTATAATTATTTGCTCCTAAGCTGTTGGTAGCTTCTGTGCATGTATTTATAGTACCGCCAATATTTCCATTTTTTTGAGCGGTATAGACTCCATACAGTTTGGTAACTGCGTTATCGATAGTTATATTGCCTTTGGCATAAATATATAGGCTAGGAATCTGACTACGGCTAGACCAGTTGCCACTTGCGTCTGTTATTGAACCGGTTATTCTAACGTCACCGGTGACATAGAGGTATATATGCTGGCCCAATGTCAGACTTCCTCCGTTAATAGTTACGTTTCCAGTTTTTTTGTATCTCCCTGACGCAAGACTAGATACGTTGATTTGGTTAGAAGTCAGATTTGTTGTGTCCGCGGTATTAAAATCATCTGGCCTACACGCATATTCGCCGAAGCTCCCTCTCGTAGGGGCTGGTGAATTCGCAAACGTCATGACAGGACTAGGGTTTGATCTATTTTTGGCGGTATTGAATCCGCTAATTGTAGAAAGTGCAAAGGCGGCGAGTTCTGAGCCAGAACCATTAGAGCCTTTTATGAATGTTTTAATAGCACCAGTCGTAGAACGTGCGCCACCGCAGGCATACGATCCAGCTCGAACATCTGCACCGTAGAAGGAGACGTAGGGTTTGTTCACGATTGGTGAACATTTCTCTTCAAAGGTGTCTGTTCGTGGGGTCAACGAAACGTTGCCTGCCCCATCTACAATCCCAGATCCTGGGCTTGCGGTCACCTTGAGGCAAACTTGGTCGCCCGTAATTGTTCCTGGGGGTATACCTAAACCTGAAAGCGGGCTACATACCGGTATGCCTGCACTAATAATATCTAGTGCGGATGCGGATTCCGTCCAGCCGGCGGGAGTCGTATAAGCACCGCCTGCCTTCAAGATCCTATAGGTACATGTGATCGTCACATTTTTTACCTTAGGTATCGTACCGAATAGACTCACTACCTTTGCAGTGCTAGTAAAAGTAGCAGATGTAGGCTGTTCGTCATCTGGACTTAGTGACACTGATGGAGCGTGCTTAATAATATAAGCCGGACATACTGAACCTACCGGTGGCCAAGTGACAGGGTACCACCCTGCCTTCCCGGGGAATCCAGATCCGTTATCTTTGGCTCCGTCTGGGTTGAAGTTTGTAAGACCAACGAGTATTGAACTTCCTGCAGGAATACCCTGATCGGTTAAGTCGTAGGTCGCCTTGCCATTACTTGTGGTACCTGTGCTAAGAACACGACTACCGTAAATCACTGAAAAATCAATCTCTTGGCTGGGCGCGTCTGAATCGGTGGCATTATTTATATAAATGTTCGTACAATCTGCACTAATATTTGCAGTAGGTTTTGTATCTGGCTTTGGAAGGACGTTAATAATTACAGTCATTGTGACAGGTGTCTTTAGGCATTTTGGGTCGTTAAGACTGGTGGCGTAGCCGCTGTCTTTAGGTTTTTGGTAGTCAACACAAACAAAATTGCCAGCGCTGTCTTGATGAACAGCTCGAGTTTCGACTTTGATCTCTATGGTATGCAGACCAACGCTTAACGTACCAATACCGCTGAGAGTGAAATCATTATGAAACGGTTTCGAATCTATTTGAGCCATATAGCGCCAGTCATACTTATAACCATCAGCGTACAATACATTTGTAGCCACACCGTCGATACCACTTAGTATGCCGAACGGAGCTCCATTCATTGTAGACGAAGCAGTTCCAGCGACATTTGTAAAACTGGTTATACGTTTATCTTTGACCTTTATACCACCATTAAAATATGGATTTATTGCCGTATAGGGCCCATTAATGTTAGCGTTGCAAATAGTAGATAAGTAATTTACTGTTAAGTCTATTGAACTTTGACCATAATTCACATCAAGCGACGGGGTGGTGCTTGTCGTCTTGTGGGCGTCTTTTGGAGAAATCCATCTGAATTGAGCGTAATTATACTGCGCCGGAGGATTTGGCTTATCACATGTACGCAAACTATTAGCTTCTTGTTGATCGGTGATAAAATTGGGTATCCAATAATTATTATTGGATATTGCATGAGCCTTGACGGGGCCGACCGCACCAAAAATACCTACTAAAAATGCTGAAAATAACATAGTCTTCACAATCAGATAGCGCGATGATGTATATATCATTCGGAGAATGTCCTATTTCGATTAAATTCGGTCTGTGTATCATCGAGGCGCTTCATCTGTGAATCGACATCAGTAAGCGTAGCGGCAGCGTTATTATAGACTGAGGCTAGTTTGATCTGAACATCGTATGCATTCTTTAATTTTTCATATTCTGTTTTGGCACCAGGGATATCACCGATACTTAGATGGTAATAAAGGACAGGATAAATACAGTTTGCATCGCTCTCATGGCCCTTTATTTTGGATATTTCATCAGTATAATTCTTAAGTTCATTTAGTTTTTGAGGGGTCATCAGCGTTGCTGCCTTATCATAGATTGGGCTGGTTGCTTGACCGCTACAGCCGCTTTGCACGATGAGCTTACGATCTAAAATTTTATATCCGAGGAATCCCATTGCTGCAACAAAAACTATGACTGAGAATAAATTAAACACACGAAGCCTGCGTTTATGCGACTTTTTATGTGCCCCCACCGCCTGGGTTTCATTCACTGATGTGTCCTCGGTTTTTCCCATTTGAATTTATTATACTTATGCTTGAGGGAAATAACAATCACGTATGTACCAGAACTGGTGTGCCGATGGGTGCCCAGTTGTAGACCCATTCAGCATCGCCATTGAGAATGCCGACGCAACCGTGAGAAGCGTTGACTGCCCCGAAGTAGCTTACTGGTCGCCAGTAGTTTCCGTGGATGGCGTAGTCTCGGTAGAAATAATTTACGTATTCGACGTTTGGTGTGAAATAGGTAGAGCCATCGGCATTGAAGCCACGCATGTCTTGAGAGCGTACTTTGGAGTAAATGGCGTACTGACCAGTGACCGTCGGAGTAGCTGGTGCCCCTGCTGAAATCAGGAAGGTACGAAGCAGCACGCTATTTTCATAGACGTCCATTCGTTTCGTAGATAGATTTACTTCTATCAACTTTGGACCGGATGTGGCTTCGACAGATTTAAATGGCGCGAACGTAAAGTTCAGAGTGAGCGAAATGGCGCCATCTTTTTGTAAGCCAGTACTCAGAGCATCGGTGATTTCTTTTTTATTAGCCACATCCCGTCCGTTGATACCTTGAACGAGTACAGACCGGTTGCCGTCGGGGCTCGTAACGACAACTTGGTCACGAGGACGACGAGTGGTGGATGCTGAAATTTTATTGACGTAATCTGATACCTTAGCTGGGTCTACCGAAATATCATATTTCCTTTTGGTGATATTTGGTGTAATAGTTAGCCACGAAGCAATATCATTACTGCTAGCAGTGATAGTCTGAGATTCAGCCTGGAATGTAATGGACCGGGTGAGTATTTTTTCTACACTAGCTTTAGACTTTTCAACTATTTTATCAGTAATGACGGGCAGAATTGTGCGTTCTGAGAGCTCAATATTTACCGGTTCTAAGTGAGATATCAGGCCCTTAATATCAGCGTCACTACTTTGAGAAGATCGTTCGGTGCCTGGCGCTGCCGAAACAAGCGTAATAGTTCCGTCGGATTGCACCGTAAGAGATGCATTGACCAGTGGCTTACCGACGATATGCGCGTGCGCTTGTAAAAATTCCTGGTATTTCTGCTCTTGGATAGTTAGTACTAATGCTGGCTTGTCTGTTTTCCACCAGACGAGTCGACGATTCAAAGAGCCATTGTATGCGATAGCAGAACGTGCACTCTTCTGTGCATCAAAAGCTACTCCGGCGTCGCTAAGCGAGTATTGTTTTGCTTTTTTATCGCCGTCGGCTATAGAAATAGTGTATTTTTTTACCTGACTCGTAATAATCTGCTCAATTGATTTCTGAGAGCTTCTACCAGTAACAGTTTCATTTCCGATCTGCATTCGCCTACCAAAAGGTTGTGCGATCAGCCAAATGCCAGCTATAACAACGAACACTCCAGCAGCGGCGCCAAGCGAAACCCAATGATAATGACGGCGCAAAAAAGAATCAGGGTTTTGCGAACCATCGCTGGCCTGTGGGCTCGAAACACCAAACCACCAAAATTGTAGCGTTTTTACACCAATCTTTTTCTGACGTTTTTCCATGTTGTCTCAACTTTTACCGTTTGTGCTTAGTATAGCACCTCCGGAATGAGATGGCGGTATTTGATATATAGGCGTGCAAAGACTACTGGTAGCTTATGATCTCTGTAAACTAAACCTAAACCAACTGCTTTTTACGACGCCTTTTTCATAGTCTGCCTTTCGGCAGCTTTTGGAGTCAAGTCGTATGAGGCATGGGTGGCTCTACCATTTCTCAGTCGTATCGATCGCCTTCCCAGCCCTACAGGCGGAGCAAAGCTTCTGTTGAATGATGGCGCATTTCTAAATCTAACCCTACTATTGCCTCTACTGGTTACTGCCATACTGGTATAGGCACCACCGTCACATATTTGTAACATCCGACACATATCTACGAAACCAGCAATCTGATCATCTATATGCTCGCCTTTTGGGCTAAATTTACTGAGAGTGTTTCGAGCCCACTCGTATAATTGAGCTTTGGCTGTCTCGCCTTCACCGCCAATATCTACCTTATAGGCAAGAGAGGAACCATTCCCAATTACAGCCAATATAATTCCTTTCAAACGATCGTCAACGCCAGCCTTTGCCAAGAAATCATTTGCTTGCGATGCATTGTATTCTTTTTGGAGATGTTTTTGTCCATTCGCATTGGCGGCAGGTTTGCCGAGATCATGCGCTATGATTGCTAGTCTCATTGGAGCTAAAAATTCTACGGGAATTTTGTCGGCAAAGTTCTCATCAAAATTTCGTAAAACCGTTTCCGTATGCTCAGCCAGAGTGAAACCTTCCCAGTTTCCTGCATCTGCATCAAAAATTTGATCATACCCTTCCACTAATCTTGCTGCCTGGATAAGCTTTTCAGGTTTTGCATGAACATCTTGAAGTAATGCATGTAATAAATCGCGAGGTTTGGCTTCTGCTTTCGCTATTTCCTTTAATAGAGTAGCTGCGCCACCGAGCCTCTTCCATGTTGCCTCACGCTCTGATGCAAGTGATTCTGCTGTTTTAGTTCTTTCTAAATCAAAGAATGAAACTGAAGTAATTTTTCGGGCTAAAGTCGCTGAGTTGAGAGTTTGCTTTACTCCTACTATGTGAGCAAGCCTCAGATATCGCTCAACATATTCAAGATTGATTGGGAGCTCCTGCATTTTACCGCCATCATCAAGTGCACCCGTAACAATATCATGTCTGCTATTAAGCAGTTTGTGTACGAGATACGATGGGTGTATATGTGCAAGAAAGCGCGCATTGTAGCCTCCCGCTAATTGGTCTGCCAGTGCTTGGTCTACGCCAGACTCAGCAACAATAGTCGCTACATCTGACACGGTAAGAAAGTTTTTTTGCAGACGTTTTGATGCTTGGACGTATGGTCCGAGCGCATCTTTGTGCTCAAATCCGACTGGTGAACCCTCGGTCACCGGAATAATCAGTGCTTTTAGCGCTTCTGCATATCTTGCCTTGTCGTGATCATCGAGCTTTGAGCTGTCAAAACCTAAGTCTATAATGGTGGCATCGGGATCGGCATGAACTATTTCATGTATTTCGGCACGACGCTGCTTATTTGCTTGTGAAAAACCAACCCTTTTATCTGCAATATCCCGAGCAGTTTCTTGGTCGCCAGTATAAAGCGTTGGCCGCTCATTAACATTACTATTTCCGCTATCATTACTACCATTGGTAAAACTCGGGTCCACCTGCCATGTACCTTCACTACTATCGCCAGCCCTACCATGATATGTCTCAAGGTCAGTAACCGGAATCAAAAGACCGAGTTCCTTGAGCGTATCAATAGCTCGAAAACGCTCAGCGTCTTCAATGCTTCTAGAGTGATCTAGACGAGTCTGCATGTCTGTTGGATCTACGGTTTTTGTCATTTTTTTGTTTTGCGTACTTTCACCTTGTATATTAGCATACTTAAGCGTTTTGGTCAAGTTTTTGGAATGATTGCTACCTCTGTTATAATCATGGTATGAGTTCACTAAGTATCGGAATCGTTGGGCTGCCTAATGTCGGTAAATCGACATTATTTAATGCCCTGACGGATAATGAAGTATTGGCCGCAAATTATCCGTTTGCGACTATAGAGCCAAACACGGGGATCGTACCTGTGCCAGATGCTCGGCTTGAAAAACTGGCCACCCTCTATGGCAGCAAAAAGGTCTTGCCTGCCACAGTCAATTTTGTCGATATTGCTGGGTTGGTGGCTGGTGCCTCGCAAGGCGAAGGTCTAGGAAATCAGTTTTTGGCGAATATTAGAACCTGTAATGCTATTGCCCACGTGGTGCGAGCATTTGATGATAGTAATGTGATCCATGTTGATGACGTCGCCGACCCGGCTAAAGATATCGATGTTATCAACACTGAGCTTATTCTGGCCGATCTTCAGTCGGTAGAAAAACGAATGCCTCGAATCGAAAAAGAAGCTCGGGCTGATGTAAAGCTCAAACCAGTGGCAGAAGCCTATAAGACTATCCTCGAAGGACTCGACGCTGGCAAGCTTGCCTCTTCGCTCGATGTTGATTTAACGCTGGTAGCTGATCTTCAGCTGATAACGGCAAAAACCGTGATGTATGTATTCAATGTTGATGAGCAAACATTGACGAATGATGAGCGCAAACAAGAATTACGAACATTGGTAGCGCCCAATCAAGCACTATTTATATGTGCGAAGTTAGAGAGCGAACTCCGAGGTCTGGATGAAGGCGATAGGGTTGAGATGCTTGCTAGTTATGGCCAGGAAGAATCAGGATTGAACCAGCTAATCCATACTGCCTATGATGTCCTTGGATTGCAGAGCTATTTGACTGCTGGCCCGCAAGAAGTACGAGCCTGGACGATTCACAAGGGCGATACTGCACCACAGGCAGCTGGCGTGATACATGGCGATTTTGAACGTGGATTCATTGCCGCCCAAGTAGTCGACTATGATGATTTGATGACCGCAGGAACTGAACAAGCCGCTAAAGCCGCTGGCAAGGTACGTACCGAGGGTAAGACATACGTGATGCAACCTGGTGATATCGTTGAATTTCGATTTAACGTATAATCTGACGCTCTAGTTATTTCCAGGATTTAACCATTGTTTGAATCGTTTTAACAACTGTTTCATGCGACGGTATGAGGTTATCTTCGTAATAATGATTTACGCCCATAAAGTTTTGAACGACGTTGAGACAGGCGATCTCATCAGCGAGTAAGTGCATCCTGTCGACAACATCAACACTGGCAAACGGAGTGGCGATTATCAGTTTTTTGACTTTGATTGATTTCAAATACAGCATGGCTGAATCGATCGACGTAGCATCACCGAGGCCATCGGCGATAAGAATAACCGTTCGGCCTCGTAATAAATCTGGCTTTATAACGCCCAATTTACCAAGCAATCGATGCATCTTACTCAATTTTTCAAGCTTACTTTGTTCAAAAACTTGATGGTATTCCATATTAAATTCATCGAGCTGCCCTGCTGAATAGGCAGAATTGAACCCGTAATTACCCGCCTGATTTATATTGGCGACTGCCACTGATTCACCAGGTGCATGGATACCTTCGCTTAGTAACATAACGATTGGACTATTGAGAACGGTGGCAGATTGCGCAGCGATAACAGTGGCTCCATCCGATAATGCAACGAGTGTGCATTTTTCATGCTTGTATTTGAGAAGTTTCTCAGTGAGCTGCTTGCCCGCTTCTACGCGGTTAATAAAGTACATGCGACAATTGTACCGTATGTTCTATCGGATAAACTATCATTTACTTTTTTTGAGGAGATAAAACCGCTCGCGGTTGCCTTTTGCTCCTGCGACGTCAGAGTCTGATTTGTCTACGACTACAAAACCACCTCGAACCCAAAATTCAAAATCCTTGAGGATTTCACGGCGGACTTTTTCGTTCTTAATAACGCCGTTGTGCGAGACATTGCTCGACCTGGCTTCGAACTGAGGCTTGACCATAGCAACGATGAGCGTTTGCTTGGTGCAAAGCTTGGCGACCGAAGGTAGAATATCGCGAAGGCTGACGAACGATACGTCGGCCACGACAATATCGATTAGTTCTTTTGTCTTAAACGTTCGAATGTCTGTCTGTTCGTGGAGTTCGATTTGGGGATTGCCATGCAGTGAGGGATGTAACTGGTCTTTACCAAGTTCTACAGCGATAACTTTTCGGGCACCGTGCTTGAGAGCATAATCCGTGAAACCACCGGTAGATGAGCCGACGTCGAGCACGACGGTATCTCTGAAGTTGAGCTTTAGGGTAGAAGCTACGCTGGCAAGCTTAAGTCCGGCTCGAGAAACGTATTGTTCGGTAGCCGTAAATTGAATGTCGGCATCGGGCCATACGAGGGTCCCTGCTCGCTTCACGACAAGCCCATTCACTGTCACATTGCCCAGTTTAATATGGCTCTCGGCCTGTGAGCGCGAGACAACAAAACTTTTCTGGAGTACAAGCTGATCGAGACGAATTTTTTGATTAGTCATGTAGTGAATCTCTCGAATATGAATAACAGCCCTGTGAGTACAGCAAAGAATAACCCCACTTTTAAAAGTTTTAAGACAATTCCAATAGGCCCGCCGACGGCGATGTTAGGATCTCGATAGTCCTTCGTCAGGCTATCCCATCTCTTTCGATTAAGAACCAATCCATCGCGCGGAAATACCAAGGCTAGAAATACAAATAATGCAATAGAGATACAGCCTGCCGCAATCAACCCGGATAGATCAATGAAATCTTTATATGTCATGCTTAAATTGTACCTTTATTATCATATGGCGTACTAGGTCTGAGGGTTATTCTTTAACACGCTCTCGGTATGCGCCTGTAGTGGTATCGACGTTGATAACATCACCCTGCTTGATGAATGATGGTACTTTGATGATGATTCCGGTCTCGACAGTGGCGTCTTTCATGACGTTGCTGGTAGTATCGCCTTTGACGACATCTTCGGTATAGGTCACAAGTAGTGGAACATTCTTGGGAAGTTCGATGTTGATAACTCGTCCATCGAAAAGTTGGGCTTGGGCGCGGTCGCCTTCTTTGAGATACCCTGTTTGATCGCCGAGAATTACAGCAGGAACTTCGAATTGTTCGAAGCTGACTTCGTCCATAAAATAAAAGGTGTTGGTATCGCTATAGAGATACTGGACGTTTTGATTGCTGACGTCTGCATAGTCGAGTTGTTCGTTGCCTTTGAATGTCTTGGCCAGGACACTGCCATCGAGTAAGCTCTTAATGCGGACGTTAACGATTGATCCACCACGACCCATAACTTTTTGGTTATAGTCAACAACCCGATACGGTGTGCCATCGAGTTTAAAAATTGTTCCTTTTTTGAGATCGGTAATGCTGAGTGCCATTGGGTCGGTGTCCTTTTCAGTTGAGACGAGTACGCGTACTCGATATGACAAAAGATCAGCAGTCCGCTTTAAATCGGTCTGCTGATCGAATGCCGTAGATTAGTTATTTGCCACGAAAGGTAGTAGTGCGATGTGTCGTGCGCGCTTAATAGCGACACTCAATCGGCGCTGTTGGCTTTCGGTGAGACCAGTCTTTTTGCGAGTCTCGATTTGCCCGTACATGTTTACATACCGTTGCAATGTTTTGAAGTCTTTGTAGTCAAAAAAGGCTACATCGGTTCGATGTTTAAATATCTTTGCCATCGTCTTCTCCTATATTCTCTTAATTATTATTAAAATCTTAAATTCAACTATCGCTAATTTGGTTTTTAACAAATTTTGACCGTTTGTTACTAGGACGTTTACATCTGGATGTATCGCATGGAGACAGCGAAGCGCGCAGGAAGGTGTACGAAAAGTACTCCGACTGAGCACTGGAGCTAGCCGACAAAGCGAGACGCCAGAAACAATTTTGGTGCAGCTAGCCTAGGCTAGCTGGCAGAAAATTGTGTTGTAAATGTACTAGAATGGAATGTCTTCAAGGTTGATTGGTTCATCGCCAATATCCTCGATAGCCACTTCGTCCACCTTCTTTGAAGATGATTTCTTGGCTGGTCCACTTCCACTGGTATTAGCAGGTGGAGTGTAGCTTCCGCCTTCACCGCCCTCACCTCGTCCACCGAGGAACGTAACGTCTTGGGCGTTTACTTCGACCTTACTCCGCTTGACGCCTTCTTGCTCCCAAGAACGGCTCTGGAGACGGCCATTTACGAGTACTGGACGGCCTTTTGTAACATATTGTGCAACTCGTTCGCCGAGTGGTCCCCAGGCAACAACATCGATATAATCGGTTGCTTCTTGCCAGTTCCCATCTGCTCCCTTAAAACTCCGGTTGAGTGCGAGGCTAAATGTACAAACACTTTGCCCGCTCGGAATTTGTCGCACTTCGGGGTCTCGAGTTAAGTTCCCCATTAGTATTACTTGGTTAAAGCTACGTGCCATGTGGCAACCCTCCTTCTCGGATACTATGTCCGATTAATTATTGTGTATCTATACGTTACTGCGCAAAAATCAATGCGTCAAGCAACAGCATGAAACTATTCTTCGTCTTTTGAATCGTCGTCAGCTCGGTCACCACGCTCAGCAGCTTTGGCAGCTTTTTCAGCCTTGGTTGCTTCAGCTTTGGCGATAGCTTTGAGGTCTGGACGTGTAATCAAGAAACGAATTACTTCGTCAGTGATATTGAGTGTAGACTCAGTCTTCGCAACACCGGTACCTGGCATATCAACGGTATAAATTACATATACGGCGTGATCTTGCTTGGCGATAGTGTACGCAAGCTTTCGCTTACCCCAGTTGTCGGCGTTGACAACGGTTCCACCATTATCTGTAAAGATTTGCTCTACTTTTTTGGTGGCTTTCTCAAGATCAATCTCGAGATCTGGGTGATACAATACTGCAATTTCGTATTGGTTCATCTAGGTCCTTTCTGAAGGAATACAGTACAAAACGTACGTCTTGATTGTAAACTTCCTTTGGTTAAAACATATGCTCACAAGGGGACATACGTTGAAGTTAATATAACAGAGGTAATTATAGCGTTTTTGGCGGAATATTACAAGTGCGGACTATGCTAGAGCTCTTCGGGTTCTTGCTCATCGGTGTTGGTGAATGGTTCTGAGGTGTCGGGGGCTGGTCCGCCAAATACATCACTCATGCTGCTAATGAGTACTTCTCGTGGGCGAGAGCCATCGGCTGGGCCGACGATTCCTTGTTCTTCCATTGATTCAATCATGCGAGCAGCCTTGCCATAACCAATTCGTAATCGACGTTGTAAGAGGCTGGTGCTGGCCTTGCCTGCCTCTATGACAACTTCTACTGCCTGTTTAAAGACTGGTTCATCAGCGGCATCTACGTCTGCGACAATTCCGCCACGACCATTGAGCTGAACTGGCTGGCTGACAACTTCGTTATCATACTGCGGAGGTCGTTGTTCACGGATGAAATCAGTCACCTTATTGGTTTCGTCATCATCAATGAATGCACCCTGGATACGCTGTGGCTTCGGCATACTTGCCGTGAGGAGTAGCATATCACCCTTACCAAGTAGTTTTTCAGCACCCATCTGGTCGATGATGGTACGTGAGTCTATCTGACTAGCGGTCGTAAACGCGATACGGGCTGGGACGTTGGCCTTGATGAGACCGGTAATGACGTCAACGCTCGGGCGCTGCGTGGCAAGAACAAGGTGAATACCAACGGCCCGAGCTTTTTGGGCAATTCGGACGATGAGTGACTCGACGTCGCGAGCGGCCATCATCATCAGGTCGGCAAGCTCATCGATAACAACGACGATATACGGCATGCCTTCTTCGTTTTTCTTGTTGTTGTATTCAATGATGTTTCGAACCCGCTCTTCACTGAGCGTCTTGTAGCGTCGTTCCATTTCGGCAACGGTCCATTTAAGGGCGCTAATACATTTCTCTGGCTCGGTAATAACAGGGGTCAGGAGATGCGGGATGTCGTCATAGGGCTTCAATTCAACTTGCTTTGGATCAACCAGGATTAGCTTGAGGTCTGACGGACCATTACGATACAGCAAGCTCGTTAGAATTGTATTGATCATAACACTCTTACCGGAACCGGTCTGACCTGCTACAAGCAGATGGGGCATCTTGGCTAGATCGGCAATGATTGGATGGCCGGCTATATCTCGCCCTATGGCAAAGGTAAGCGCACTATTGTCGGTCGCTTTCCATTCTTTTGACTCAAGCATGCCGCTCATTCGCACCGTTGCTGGTTTAACGTTTGGCACTTCAATTCCAACTAATTTTTTACCAGGGATTGGTGCTTCGATACGTATGGATGTGGCGGCAAGATCGAGGGCGATGTTATTTTCGAGGGCCGTGATCTTGGTGAGCTTAGTGCCAGCTGGAGGTTTAAGGGTGTACTGCGTGACACTCGGCCCGATATTAGCCCCTTCCATTTCGACACCGATGCTAAAGTTATCGAATGTTTCTTGAATAATACGAGCGTTGCCTTCGACATCACCAGCATCTGCTTTGTCCTGTTTATGGCTCAGTAGGCTCGTGGACGGCAGTTGCCAATCGGGATCACTAGCCACGGTTAGCGCACTGTGTTCTTCGGCTGGGGCAAGTTTCTGGGCGGTATTTTTTAGAGATGCAAGCCGCGGTGCTGAAGGTCCGGCATGACCGTGTCTCTCGACAGGAACGCCTTCATTCAAGGTAAATGAGTGTTCAGCTCGCTGCTTCATTGCAGTCAGACCGTCTTCTTCGACTTCGGCTGGGCGGAAAACATCGATGACCTTTAGCAGTACTTTGGGTGAGATCCCGAATGCGAAAAAGAACGCCAGAACAGCGAACACGAAAAACATAATGCTTGCCGGTATTTTATCGATTGCATTGAGTACCACACCCCCTATCAGCTGGCCTACTTGCCCACCATGGCCATCGACAAAAGTACCGGTAGAATCTTTTGTGGCAAATGCGACGTGTAGCCAACTACCCGTAAGTGTAAGTCCGGCAATCATACTGATGAAATTTCCAAGTGGTATTTGGTGATCTTCACTATTGAATTTTAGTATTCCGAAATATACCAATGCGATGGGTACGAGATAGGCGCCCCATCCAAGGGCCCAGTAGGCTCCCTTGAAAAGCCCCGTTGGCAGTGGACCGCCAGTTCCAAAGCCTCCAAGTAACATGAATAAGGCGAGCAAGATCAGGACGATGGCTCCGGCGAGCGGCCAAAAAGTCGAACGCTGCTGTTCGACTACTTTTTTTCTGCTGCGTGTTTGTTTTTTTCTTTTTGCCATATTGTTTGTTTATTATAACACCGCTGCGCTTATTGTCTGCCCTGTTGTTCTGCTTTCGCAGCAAGATGGGCAGCTTTTAGTAGATCAATTGCCGCTGGATCAAGGTGTTGACCTTCGTGCTCTTGCTTAGCAGCATCATGTATTTGCTCTGTGAGTCCTGCAAGTTCACTTGATAAATCTCTTTCCCTGGATGCTTCCTTTCGGGCAGGATCGGGAGCACCGATTATGTTAGGAAAAGATTCGCTGATAAGTCTTGGTTTTGATGAATCATTCATAGCTATACTATAGCAAAAAATACAACGATTGTCAATATTGTTTATGGTATTTAGCGACGAGCTTCGATCAAACGCTCTGCAGCTTGCTGGATAATAGAATATTGTTCATATGTCCCCTGTTGCATTCCAATAATCTGATCGAAAGCGGCAGATTCGTTTGGCCCAAGTTCGTATCCTGGAACCTGACAATAGCCAGGATTAACCTGCTTATGACCTTCAAGTATGATATCCTCGTCAAAAACTGAATACACCTGACCAAATCCAAATGCATCGCCAATTACTGCCCACTGAAGAACGCGTTGGCTTGCCTTGTTCGATTCGGGTATTTTTTCTAAAGGTCCCTTGTAAGTGATTGAATACGAAGCAAAATCATTAGATTTTCCATGGCTTTTATGATCATAGACATGGCTTTCTTTTCGATATGTGATCGTTTCATCTGATCCCGTATAGAGTGTTTCGCGGACATCGAGGCCGGAATTCATATCTACCTCATAAGATTGAGCGACTTGCAGCATAGTACCGTGCAAGAAGTCACGTTCTGCTTCGGTGGCTAAACGATTTGGGTTCTCGGCATACTCACATGCAGACGATAAAAATTCAGACATAATGCAATAATATAACCTATATTTGGTATCTTGTCAATGCA
Organism: Candidatus Saccharimonadota bacterium; assembly: GCA_026395435.1. Classification (GTDB taxonomy): domain Bacteria; phylum Patescibacteriota; class Saccharimonadia; order Saccharimonadales; family AWTP1-31; genus JAPLYT01. The sequence continues at coordinate 180,827 of JAPLYT010000003.1, read as the reverse complement.
AATAAGCATATTTTCTCGGGTTCAGGCTTGAGTGAAGTACGAGGAAATAGTAGATGATCGAGGAAGCTGTCTAAATAATACTGCGACCAAGATCAGATACGTATATTGACGAAGTAATTTACCAAGTCTGGATGCGAGATTTAGTCGGTGCGTGCGTCTTGGTTAAGTAGTTTCGCTCGCATCTCTTTAAATCGCTTCTGCACATCTTCGGCCTGCTCTTCTGGAGTTGGCGGCACTTCTACTGGTTGCGGCGCTTGCTGTTGCGAGCGTTGATTGCCATTATTCTTTTGGGCGGTGCCATTTCCGTCTGGCTTACTACCGCCAATAACGTTCACTACTGGAATGACAATTGGACTACGCTGGGTATGTTCAAAGAGGAAGTGAGTGACATGCTCACGAAGTTCTTGTTTGAACCTGTCGAGATCGACGCGGCGGAACCGCTGCCCTACAGCTCGACGAAGTTCGGTGCGGAATTCGTTCATGAGATCTTCGTTGTCTCGCATGTAGATGAAACCACGACTAATTATATCGGGGCTGGTAGCAAGCTGACCGGTTCGTTTGTCGACGGTGAGAACTACGGCAACAAGACCTTCTTCGGCAAGCATTAGGCGGTCTTTGACCACGATGTTGCTGACGATAGCACCGGTTTGGTCAACGAGGACCGTTCCATGAGGGACGGTGCCGGCTGGTTCCATAGTATCGCTTGTGAAGGCGATGATCTCACCGTTATCTGCATTGATGGTGTTCTTCCTGGGGATCCCATTATCGATAGCGATGTCGATGTGTCGCTTCTTGGCAGTATAGTCACCGTAAATCGGCACAAAGAATTTTGGCTTAGTGACGTTAATCATTTCGGCATATTCATCGACGCTGGCATGTCCTGAAACGTGCAATGGACCATGCTGGTCGATATCACGAGTGATGTGTTGGAAGATGTGAACACCTTTTTTCATGAAGTCATCGACCATTGATCGAATCTTGGCGTCGTTACCTGAGTATGGAATTGGAGATGACGATAGAATAACCGTGTCTTGTTCTTTGAGTTTCACGTGTCGGTGATCACCGCTACTCATGCGCTGAAGCGCAGAGCTAGGCTCACCCTGAGAACCAGTACAGACAACGACGAGGTCTTGGTCATTCATAGTTCCGGCAGACGCAATCGGTACAAACGTACCTTTTGGAATTCGCACGAATCCATGACGAACAGCCATTTCGAGTGTACTGACCATGCTTCGTCCATCCATCGCAACTTTACGATTGTGGCTGACGGCAGCATTGATGATCATCTGCACACGGTTCATGTTGGTTGAGAAAAGACCGACAAACACACGTCCAGGTGCGTTAGCCATAATGTCTGAGATGCTGTCTTCGATGGTACTTTCACTCGGAGTCCAACCTGGTCGATCGGTAGTGGTACTTTCGCTTAAAAGCGCGAGTACTCCTTCATCACCAAGTTGCTTAAGGCGTTCCATATCGGTTTTCTCGTGGTCGAGTGGGTTAGGGTCAAACCGGAAATCTCCAGTGTTGATCAATCGTCCGACGGGAGTATCAAGAACGATACAGGTAGATCCAGGTATGGAGTGCGTCACGCGGACGAGCTCGACGAAAAAGTTTCCGATCTTAAGTCGTTCGTGGGTGTCTTCGTTCATCATGACGGTTTGTAGTTCGAAACCATCGGGCATTGGCAGGCCAAAGTTTCCGAAAATTTCTTCTACGCGACCGATGGTAAATTTACTTCCGTAAATAGGCGCTGGGAATCGTGGCACGATATGAGGCAAGCCGCCAATATGGTCAAGGTGACCGTGCGTAATAATGTATGCACGTAATTTATGCTTGATTGATTCGAGGTAAGTGGTGTCGACGATACCGTAGTTAATACCAGGAAGGTCTACTCCGAGGTCGTTACCACAGTCCATAATGACGGCATCATTTAAGTATTCAACGAGGATGGTATTCTTGGAACCACCGCCGTCCATGCCGCCGAGACCGACGATACTAAGTCGCGGCGTGTCATCGACAAAGTTAGCTCGACGAGTTTGCTGGTTCTTGCTACTGGCGTCAAGGTGTTGGCTGGCAATCCGGGTGGCATCTTCTTGATTTCGTTTCTGAGCGCGCATTGCTGCACCCCGAGATACACTACGTCCAGCGTGTGCAGGCTGAGATGGGTTGGAGCTTGGCCGTCGGTTACTGTTTTTGTTATTTTGGTTGCGACCTGGACCTTGTCGGTTTGGTCGCGGGTTTTGTGGTGGACGCGAATTGGTATTCGGCTGTCCACTGTTTTGGTTTGGTTGATTGTTTGGATTCATAATCCTTCTTTCTTAGTTTATAAGAGTTACTTTGTAATCTGTTTAATTATTTTGAAGTCTTTGAGCAATGTCTGTCTCAGCTTACCGTTATATAAGGCTGCTGCTGGATGGTATAGAGGAAGTATTGTCCAAGTATACTGTTTGCTCTTAACTTCTACTGATATTTTTTGGGTCTGGCCATGAATGGCACTGATCTGTAAACCCGGTAGGAAGCAATTGGTACTGTGGCGACCAAGAGTCACTACAACACTCGGCGCAATTGCAGCCAACTGGGCATACAGAAATGGCATAAAGGCCTCCTTCTCTTCCCGGGACGGGTCTCGGTTCTTGGGAGGACGATATTTGACGATATTCGTTATGTAAATGTTCGTTCTAGCGAGACCGACTGATTCCAGCATCTCGTCGAGGAACTTTCCACTGGCTCCTACGAATGGCTCGCCCGTTAGGTCTTCGTTCTTCCCTGGTGCTTCGCCGATAAAGACGACTTTTGCATCGAGGTCGCCGGTGCCGAACACCAGCTGATTGGCTTGCTTGGCCAAATCTGGACAGATATTCCGGTCGAGGATATCTGCCTTGATCTGATCAAGGAGCAATTGTTTGTTCACACTCGTATTTGAGCCCTAATTGCTGACAATAATCTATTAATCCCTACTGCTATGAGAACGAGTAGCATGGCATATTGTTGCAAACTTCCAGTGTCGGTAGCCCGTAGGAACATTAGGAATGCTCCTACGAGACTAAGCACGCCAACGATGAGCTTACCGAATCTTGATGAGAAAAATGATATGTGTTCTTGCTTTGACACGAGAGTACCTTCTATTTTTTATCTTTTAATTCGCGAGCTGCGGCTTTCATGCTCAATTGCAGACGGCCACGATCGTCGATAGCTACTAGTTTGACGGTCACTCTATCACCTTCTTTGACGACATCGCTTGGGCTGTTGACGCGTTCCTCAGACATTTCACTGACGTGAACAAGTCCATCTTTTCCTGGCATGATCTGAACGAATGCACCGAAGTCCATAACCGTCATAACAGGTACGTCATGGTAGATTTTGCCAACTTCTGGTTCGGCCACAATGCTCATGATCCACTCGCGAGCTGCTTTGATGCTTTCGCCATCAGGGCTGGCAATCATGACCGTTCCATCGTCCTTGATGTCGATTTCTGCACCGGTCTCACCAGTAATCTTCTGAATCATCTCGCCACCCTTACCGATAACTTCGCGGATTTTATCGGGGTTGATCTTGATTGATTCAACGCGTGGTGCGTATGGACTGAGTTCTGGTCGTGCCTTAGAGATAGTCTGCATCATGCTCTCTAAGATGAATGCTCGGCCAGTCTTCCCTTGCTCAAGCGCTTGAGCCAAGATCTTGATATCTAGTCCGTGGACCTTCATATCCATTTGGAGTGCAGTGATCCCCTTAGTAGTTCCCGTGACCTTAAAGTCCATGTCACCAGCGAAATCTTCGGCATCAGCGATATCTGTCAGGATAACAACTTTACCGTCGTCACCCATAACGAGTCCCATAGCGATACCGCTGACTGGTCGAATAAGTGGCACACCGGCGTCGAGTAGAGCTAGTGTGGAGCTACAGGTAGCAGCCATACTGGTGCTTCCGTGTTGGCTCATGATTTCGGTAACAGCACGAATGGTGTATGGGAAGTCTGAATCGGATGGGATAACGGCAGCCAGTGCTCGCTCGGCGAGTGCACTGTGACCGATTTCTCGGCGGCCTGGAGATCCAAGACGCTTGATTTCGCCCACTGTGTAACCAGGAGCATTAAAGTGGTGCATGTAGCGCTTCTCGCCCTCTCGCTCCATAGTGTCGATCATCTGCGCGTAGCTAAGTGGTGCGAGGGTGACGATGTTCATACCCTGCGTCATGCCTCGAGTAAACAAAGCTGAACCGTGGGCTCGAGGCAAGAAACCAACTTCGTGGCTAATAGTTCGAACTTCAGTGAATTCACGGCCGTCTGGTCGAGAACCATCTTCAAGAATGCCTTTTCGGACATCTTTGTTGGCGGCGCTGGCAAAAGCTTCTTCATAATCTCGTTTTGCGCCTTCCCAGGCATCACTGACTTTGTCTTCAAAATGAGCTAGCATTTCTTCGCGAATTGCATGCATTTTTTCGTGACGATCAGGATAATTGGTGCGAATATTCTTGCCCATTTTATCTTTGAGATAGTCATCTACTTGTTTTTGGATATCTTCGCTTGGAAGACTCAGGACGTATTCTTGAGGTTTAACGCCGACTTTTTTGACGAGTTCTTTTTGGAGCTGGATAGCAGGCTGAATTGCTTCTTGGGCAAATGCCAATGCTTCGATGACCTTTTCTTCACTGACTTCACTAGCTCCGGCTTCTACCATCATGATGGCGTTTTCGTTACCAGCAGCCACGAGGTCAAGCAGACCTCCATCGAGCTCAGCTGCAGTAGCAAAAGCTTTAAGCTTATCGTCGACAATCCCAACACGCACGCCGGCTACAGGACCTTCGAATGGCGCACCGGTAAGCATAAGCGCCGTACTAGCGGCGATCATAGCAATCATATCAGGACGGAAATCTGGGTCCATGCTGAGAACTGTAGAGACGCACTGTACTTCGTGACGGTAGCCTTTTGGCCATAATGGACGAATTGGGCGGTCGATGAGACGGCCGATCAAAATCGCGTCTTCACTTGGGCGACCTTCTCGCTTGATGAAGCGTGAACCACTGATCTTACCAGCAGCGTACATTTTTTCTTCGTAATCGATGCTGAGCGGGAAATAATCCATTGGCACTGGCTTTTGGCCGACCATTGCTGTTCCCATAACGACGGTGTCGCCATAAAGAACAAGCACGCTGGCACTGGTTCGGAATCCAATGCGGTTAACCTCGAGACTGAGAGTTCGACCACAAAACTGGGTCTCTACTTTTACGATGTCTTTTCCGAACGGGTTTACTGTTGTTCCCAAGAGAATGTCCTTTCTGTTCGTCGCAGGGTGCAAATATACACTTCTGTAGCCCTATGCTTGTGCGAGGCGACGTTGTGATGGTATATCTGTGTCTCTACGACGAAAGAGTTTTATGTTTTAATGTGCACAAGCTCCTGTCCTCAGGTGAGGACAGTATAGTTTGAGCAAATTAGTTGCCTTTTGACTGACGAATTCCAAGCTTCTGGATAAGTTCCAAATATTCTTGGCTATTGTGGTCGGCGATGTACTTAAGGTGTCGTTTTCGGTTCCCTACCATCTGCAAGAGTCCACGGCGAGCCATGAAGTCTTTTTTGTTGATCTTAAGGTGTTCGGTAAGTTCCTTGATACGAGCAGTTAAGATTCCAACTTGAACAGCGCTGCTGCCGTTGTCGTTCTTAGCTTTTTGTAGATCAGTGATAATCGCTTGCTTCTTGTCGGTTGTAATCATTCGTTTCCTTTAATTCTGATAGATACTTGGTTAATAAGATTGATGGCGTTAGCTACATATTAACAGATTGAATACATTATTGCAACAGATGAGCCAGAAATAACTTTCTGACACATCTACTTATTTGGCGTCGGTGGTTTTGTGCTGTATCGATGTGACTCGGTGACCAATATGACGTTCTGTCTTGACTTCACCATCCTCTTCAAACGTACGGGAATCAAACGGGTATGTACCGATAACCGGGAACAGGCTTGCGGGTCTACTTTTAACAACTTTACCGTCACTAAGCGTTGCTACGAGTAGTCGATCAGGTGAACTTACTTCTGTAACATCGTTTATAATTTTAATTGTCTCGTCTTCTTGGGTCTCAACAACTTCTATCCGAGTGTTATTTGTTGAACTTCTTAGGAGATATGCTGCCGCTACACGAGGCACATCTTTCACCCCTGCTTCAACAAATACCGTTATGCCTTGTTCGGGCTGAAGTTCACCTGTAGCAGCTTTGAGTCTTGTTGTATGGCCTTCACTATCATAGGTGTAGACGGAGCCCTTAGAGGTCATAAATGACTCTACGGTGTCTTGGGGCATCACAACAGCCTCACCTTCGATTGTATTCTCTAGTTGAGGCACCGCATGGCTAACAGGTATTTCTTCGTTGATTTGAGGTGATTGAGACATATTTGTTTTTAAAATTACAAGTATATATTATCACGCTTAAGCTAATTTGTCAATATTCCAAAGAATCACTTTACTGATAGGGTTAACGGTCGATGATTTGACGGCCCGGCGTTTGCGACTTCGAGAGTAGAGGCCTGCAAAAGATCAGGACTAACAAAAACGTGATCTATTTCCAATCCAAAACGCCCTACTAACGGGAACGTGGATACACCATCCCCGATTTTGGTAACGCCTGATGCTTCGACAGTGTCAATAAACGACCGCTTTGCTATGAGCGTGTTAAAGTCACCACCGATAACAATGCCACTTGATTTTTCCGACTGTAACTGGTCAAGTCGCTGTGATATTACTGCTCGTTCCTGTTTCCCGGGCGTTGGATATGAGGCGTGGGTTGAAAGTACGGATACTCCTTCAAATTCCACCTCCGCCAACCACCGGGTCTTGGTATTGGCGATAGCCCGTCGAGTCCCAAGATCATGAAAAGCGACCGGTTTATCTACCTGATCACGGGAAGCAATACACAGCCCCTCCGTCAGTCCATTATTGAGGGTGCTTGTTGGACGATATGCGGTGTCGTATCCATTCCGATCCAATAACTCTACTAGGCCATCGACACCTGATGTTGCCTCCGACAGACACAGCAGAATCTTACCGATACCCTGAGCAGTCATGGATTGTTCCATTGTTCGAATATGTTTGTACTGCTCGGCTGGGGAAGCTCTATACAGTGTGTTCCAAAATAGTATTCCCTTTGCTGAATTATCCACCGAATCCATCCTCCATTTCATATCCGAAACCACCAAGGCCGATACCACCAACTAAAGCTCCTGCGATAGCACATTTGAGCAATATTTCTGAGGTATCGTCATCTACAAGAAGAGCCTTTTCTGCGGTGGCTTTGCCGACAGCACCTTTTGCTGCTTCAATATCCGCTTCCGCTCCTGTGTACGCGTCGATGGCGTCCTTAACTTTTGCAACTCCATCGCCACATGCCCCATCCCCTTTTTCAACTACATAACTAAGTCGTTCATCGGGTGTTTCATCCTCATGAGCCCTAATTAAGCGCATACAATCAGCGCCGAGGAGTACCTCAACACGCCTACCATCCTTAAGCGCTATTGTTCTATCGCTCAATGCGTCTTGATACTTTGCTTCGGCCTGCAGAACGGCTGCAGGCTCTGGGTTACTAAATTCTTCGTATACTGCGCCTGCTCCGAGGCCTAAAACGCCGCCAGCAATGGCGCCAACAAACAGACCAGCACCAGCTAGTTCATATGCCATGATATTTCTCCTAAATCTTATTCAAACAGACGCCGGTTTATGTCTTGGTGGCGTCTTTAGGTGTCTGTGGGTGAATTGCAGCAATTTGACTCGACATGAGATGTGCCCACTCTTCAAGTTCTTGCATAGCATCGGTATTTAGCTCGTAAATACGCTGTTGTGCTTGTTTATGCATTAGAACAAGATCGCTATTGAGAAGGATCTTTAGGTGTTGAGAAATGGCCGACGGACTCACCTGAAACTGCTCCGCAATTGCAGTTGCTGTGAGCTGTTTTTGCCCGGAAAGTATCGCCAGTATCTCGCGCCTGATGGGTGTTGCTAATGCATAAAATTTATCCATACCAGCATAATACAGCAATGTCTTAATTAAGTCAATACTTAATTAAGCGATGTCGATGGTTGTGCCGCCGACATTGCGGGCGAAGTAGCTATCGTGAGAGATGTAGATAACTGCCCCGTGGTAGCTGTCGAGAGCGTTTTCGAGTTCTTCAATACTTGGGAGGTCGAGGTGGTTGGTTGGCTCATCGAGTACTAAGATGTGCGGATCACCTGCCAGCATGTTCATGAGTTGGAAACGGGCTTTCTGGCCACCGCTTAAGCGTGTAAGAGGCACATCACCATCGGTGGCTGGGTTAAATAGGTAATCACCGAGTAGTTGCTTGACCTTCTGGTCGCTGATCGGGACGTCTTTGGCCATATAGGCGGTCTCAATGGCTGTAGCGAGTGTCATTTTGAGGTATTTCGGATCAATTTCTTGCTCGTAGACACCGATGTTGAGCTCTCGCTCACTCAAGATAGTACCGGCGTAGAGGGTTGATTCGATCGGGATGTCGTTGACTCGAGCAATAATGGCTTTTACCAGTGTTGATTTACCGGCACCGTTTCGGCCGTGGAGTCGAATGCGGTCGCCTTCGCGGAGTGCAAAGTTGATATTTTCGAATAACGGTGTGTCGTAGCCGAGGCTTACCTTCTGCACTTCAACAAGTAAGCGGTTGGTCTCTGCCTCGATAGATTTCGCATCTACCTTGATGTTCTTGGCTTTGTGTTTCTGATAGGCTGCGCCCATTTTGTCGTTAAGTTCTTCCACTGAGTCTCGATCGATCCAGAATGTTGGCATTTCGGTCTTCTCGAGCTTAACAAGCTCGGCACTCGCCTTTTGTTCAAGCGACTTAAAGCGCTGAATAGTGCCAGGATCACGTGATTTCTCCTTAAGGCGACGAAAACGAATGACGTTTTCCTTGAGATTTGAAATACGCCGCTGCACCATACTATATTGGTTTACCTCAGAGGTAATCTTGACGGCATTGACCCGCAAGTAATCATCGTAGTTGCCTGGGTAGCTGAAAGCTCGTTCGTCGCGAACTTCAATGATGCGATCGACTGCCTGCAGTACGTCACGGTCATGCGTAATCACCAACACTGCCTCGCGGGCAGATTTGAACCACTTCAAAAATGCTTTTTTAGCTACAAAGTCCATGTGGTTTGTCGGTTCGTCGATCAGTGCCAAGTGGGCTCGTGCCCGTTGTACTTTGACCAGTTCCACCATTCGCTTCTGGCCACCACTCAGATTTTTGAGCATGCCCATCGACTTCTCTTCCGACACCTGATAGGCGTTGAGAGCTTCGATGATTTCCGCTTCTACTTCAAAATAGCCAAGCTGGCTAAATCGCTCGAGCGTATCTGAATAGGTCTGTAATTTTCGAGTATTCTCACCCATAGATGCAGGGTACGTATCGAGTATGTGCTTGAGCTGGGCGTATTCAGGTAAATCGCCTAAAATGTATTCAAGAACATGCATATGCTCGAATCCATGGTGCTCCTGCCGAGATCCAATCAGGATTGCACCGCGTTTGAGCCGTACATTACCGTCATAGTCTTTGTCTTCACCGGTCATAATGTGTAAAAGCGTGGTCTTGCCTGTCCCATTCCGACCAACGAGCCCTATTTTTTCGCCGTCTTGAATCTCAAGCTGCAAGTCTTGATACAATATTTTATCTCCGAAAGACTTTTCGGCAATGTCGAGGCTAATAACCATAATCTGTCTATTCTAACAGATATGGACTACTTATTCTACAGGGGTAGCTAAAGCTGCTGGGATATCGTCAACCGGGAGCGCATCGGTAATGCTGAATTCGCCGATTTGTGTCCGCCTAAGATTACTCATATAGGCACCAGTATTAAGTTTATCGCCAACGTCAGTTGCGAGGGTACGAATGTAGGTACCGCTGGATACTTTTGTCGTGAAAGTGACCTTAGGATATTCATACTCAATCTGTTCGATTGAATAAATTGTGACTTTTCGCGGTCGCATTTCGACGGGTTTACCCGCTCGAGCAAGCTTATACGCTCGCTGACCATCGACTTTTATGGCTGAAAATGCCGGCGGGATTTGGCTTATTTCGCCCACAAAAGAAAGCACCGCTTTTTCAACGTCCGATTTGCTAGGTTCGATACTTGAAACGAGGGTCTTTTCTCCTTCTTCATCGGCAGTAGTGCTGGTTTGACCAAGTGTGAGTTCTACCTCATAGATTTTGTCTTGTTTCATATAGGCATCTTGCTGTTTGGTGGCTTTGCCGACCAAAACCACTAACAGGCCGGTGGCCAGAGGATCAAGAGTACCAGCGTGTCCTACGCGGACCTTAGGCGAACCTTTGGGACGAGGCCCCTGCTCTGCACCACGAAGAATCGAACGCACTTTGGCCACGACATCAAAACTGGTCCATTCTCGCGGCTTATCAATAAGTAATACTTTGTCCATGAGCCACTAGTATACTTGAGTAATCAAAAAGATAATACAGGCATGGGAAGCTAGGCACTAGGCGGCATCAAAGGAGGAGGAACTAGTGGCGGAGCAGTTGGATCGCTCGCCCCAGCCGTCGGATCAGGCCCCGGACCCGTATCTGGACCAATCAATTGCGGTGGAAAAACATTCTCGGAAATTGTTTCATTAGGATCAGCTTCTTTTTGGAGATCAACAGGTTGAGCATTAAGCGCAGCCGTAGGCTCTAACTTACCAGGCATGGTATTCGTAACCGATTCAACCGCAGCGCGTGCGGTGTCTTCGGCAGATACCGTTTCTTGTAAGTGTTTACTGTCGACTGCTTTTTCAATCTGCTCTAGTGTTTGTTCTTTTTCGTCTGCACTAAGTGGATTAATTGTTTTGTGATGCTCAGATGTTGTTGGCTGGTCATGCGATTCTTTGGGTGGCTCGAGGGCATCGTCGGCGCGCATGGTGGCACTCATATCACCGCCAATAGTTGGAGGTGTCAGAATCATATTCGATGGTTGTGCAGGCGGAGCGGCTGGTGCAGCTGCTTTTGCTGCAGCCATATCTTCGGAAGATACAAATTTGCCATCATCATCGATGTGTATTTTCGCAAGGTCTGAGTCACCTTCGGAATTTGACGTGTCACTAGCACGATTCTCTTTCTCGATTTCTTGCATTGTTTTTGCTTTGACCGTCGGAACATCTACCTTTTTATGAGAAACTTCGAGCGAACCATCTTTTGTTGCACTTGGAACTAGACCCTCATGGGCGATTTCATCCAACTTTTTAGCATCTTCGGGGTCGTCATGCTTAATCGGCTTTGGTTCTTCGAGCTTGCTAGCCACAAGTTGTTGATTTGCGCCGGCTTTCATCAATATAGCTGACGTATTCATCGTGTGAGGAGTCGTCTTGGTGTTACTAAAGCGTTCGGTCTCGGCAACAATTCCGGTCAAGAATGCAGTGGCGATTTGAGTATCGAGGAGTACTTTATCGCCTTGAAGCGGTTCGATAAGCCCGACAACCATTTCGCACAAACTACTCGCGTCTGACTGAAACCAGTTAACGGCGCCAAGCTCGGCAGTTTGTTTATTATTAACACTTACGGTGACTGCATCGTGAAGTATTCGACCATGGGCAGTAATGGCTTGGTCGAGCTCTTCCTTTTGGTGAACTCCGAGTGCCACAACGACATCGACATTGAAGTCGCCCTGACTGAATTCAAGGTCTTTCTCTGACAAACTCGTATGATACGGGGTGATAAAAATCTTAACAAACGTATCTTCTACCTTGTAGCGAAGCTTATCTGCTTTAGCTTTATCGAGCGCAATAATGAAATCGCGCAAACTGTCAGTGTTTTTCTCGATAGTTTTTTCTGGCTGTAAGAATTCTATCGTTGACGGCGTAGCTCCACTAAATACCGCTGTGGCATGCTTATCTAATTTGTTGAGTACTAATGTAAGACCAATAGCTGCCGAGAGTTGGTCGACCGTTGGGTTGCTATTTACCGTTATAAGGATGTTATTAGAAGAACGCAATTTTTCAATAAGTTCTAGCCGTGGATCACTTGGTTGTTCCGGCTGAGGCATAGCACCCATTGGGTTTGACGCAAGAGGAGCATACGGCATTGGCGGTGCCATTGGTTGGTATGGATTCGGTGGTACTGGGTTTGAATTCATTACAGGCATTTGAGGCATCGGAGCACCGGGATAGGCCGGCATAGGTGCTGCCGGTATGGGGTTTGCAGCTGGGGCTGCCGGTACGTATGGTTGGAGAGGTGTCGCTGGATCCATGATGCTCGTTTTTATTTTTTAGATTACTCTACGCCGAGAGTACCATATAAGCTTACGCTTGTCTAGAATTTCAATAGTTGCCTTAGATTTGCAGGTCTTGTTACTCTGCCCCTCATCTGTTATAATCATCTCCTGAACACATCAATACTATTTATAATTTAAGGATTACAACGTTCATGCCAATCATCAAATCTGCAAAAAAACGAGTTCGCGTTGCTAGCAAAGCTGCAACCCGCAATAGCAAAACTAAACGAACACTCCGATCAGCAATCAAAAGCTTCCACGCTGCAATTACTGGCGATAATGCTAACAGTGCACAAAGCGCTATCGATATCGCGGTGAAAAAAGGTGTCATCCACAAGAACAAAGCTGCACGCAAAAAGCGACAACTCGCTGCTGCGTCAAAAGTAGCTGGCACTAAAGTTCCTGCAAAAAAAGCAGTTACTAAGAAACCTACTGCAAAGCCTGCAGTTAAAAAAGCAGTCGCGAAAAAGGCTCCTGCAAAAAAGACAGCTACTAAGAAATAGGTATTTCTACACCCTGTCAGTAATCCCCACTCATACGTGGGGATTTTTATTTTATTCACAAAGTATAGGTAAATTCACATTTTTCACATCTGTTAGAGGAGAAACCTCTAGATAGTGGAGATAAGTACCTGCATTGCCTCGTCGGCATCGATGGTTTGGCTTTTGAGCTGAATATCCAGAGCTAGGGTGCGGGCGATTAATTCTTTCAAGCTCGTGGCGCTAATAGATTTGGCGAGTCCTGCCGATTTACGAACAACAAACGGGTTGAGCTTAGCCGCACGAGCAATATCGTCAGGGCTTTTGCCGGTACCGGCTTTGACGACAGCCAAAATGTGGAGCTGCCATCCTAGTAACGCCAGAATCGCATGCGGTTCAACTTTGAGTCGTCGCTGTTCACGGTAGAGAGATTCAGCCTTGGCAGTCTGGCCAGAGAGAGCAGCATCGAGTAAATCAAAAACGGTGCTTTGTGGTGTAGGTTCAGTAAGGAGCAGAATACTTTCACGCGTAACATGACTGCTGTAACTGAGTAGTTTTTCTACTTCGTGCGAAATCTTCAATTGATTCATGCCAATACGTTGCACAAGAAGTCGAGCATCGCTTGCGCCGAGTTCGCCCCCCTGCTCTTTTGCGAATAGTGCAACCCAGCGGATGAGGCTTTGTTCGTCGAGTTCGGCATGCTCTACAAATTCAGTTTTCTTCTTGAGTGTTTTGTAGAGTACGCTCCGTTTATCAAATTTGGCCTCGACGAAGATTACGTCGGTGGTGTCTTGCACCGCATCAAGTAATTTTTGAATATTTTCGGCGAGTTCTTTATTGCTGGCGGGGTTATCGATCACGACCATGCGTCGATCGCTCAAAAAAGGCATTGCCTGAACCGCTTCGTAGATCTGCGCGTACGCGGTGTCTGCGGCGTTGAGTCTTTCCAAGCCAAAATCTCCAATACTTTTTATAAACGCATCGATCTGCTCACGAACAGTACGCGTCAGCATTAAACTATTAGCTCCGGATTGGGTCGTGATCATGATGGTTCTCTCTGGCATGTTAGGCATATATGGGTGCCACGACCTGCAGAACGAATCTTTTGGATTGGATTGCCGCAGCGATCACATGGTTGGCCGGTCCTATTATATACATGTGCAAAATCCATATAACTTCCCTTTTTTCCTTCGGCATTCACATAATTTTTGTTCGTTGAACCGCCTTTGGCAATTGATAACGATAGAACATCGATTATAGCAGTTCGAAGCACTTTGAGCCGAGCAGGAGAAATGTCTTTCACCCGTGTCTCGGGATGTATTTTGGCGGCCCACAAACTTTCATCAGCATAGATGTTTCCAATCCCTGCAATAATTGTCTGGTCTAGCAGTGCCGCTTTTATCCTACTTCTCGCCCTGCGGGTAAGCTGGGTGGTGAACGCTTTTTGTGTAAACGTATCTTCGAGAGGCTCGGGGCCAAATCGTTTCATGAAATCAATATGCGGGACCTCGACTGACGGTAATAATCGGACCCAACCAAATTTTCGTTGATCGTTAAAATAGAGGACTGCTTTGTCTTGAAAAGTTATGGTCACGCGGGTTGATTTGTCGGGCAATGAACCAACTAGTGAGTCGCTCGGATGCCCTGCCCCAAAACGCTCTTTGGACGGATTTTTGGCTGCGCCTGGAACGTAGACCAACTGACCGGTCATCTTGAGATGAATCACCAGACTATACCCAGAATCGAGACCAATTATGAGAACTTTAGCCCGCCGAGAAACCGCTACAACACGGCTACCTACGAGAAATTGACGTGCATCGGCTTCTGCATTCGGAAAGGATTTTGGCCAGTCAAAATCCACGCTCAAGACTGGGCTGCCTGGCAGGAGCGTTTGTAGTCCAATTCGAATTGTCTCAACTTCGGGAAGTTCGGGCACAAAATCCTCTTACATTCTGATTACGTACTAGGTATTGTAATCTGTTATTCGCTATACTACCACCTATGAGTGAATCGTTGAAAGACATATTAACGCGGCGGAGTGACCCTGAACCGCCCGAAATCGCCAAAATTAAAAAATTCGTGTTGGATCGATTTAATGTACAGGTTGCAGTAGCGGTGGCGCGCAATCAAGTAGTGATAACGGCGAGCAACGCTGCACTTGCCGGATCACTGCGGATGCACACGGTGGAACTCAGGAAAATACTCGGTCCAAAAACAAAACTCATTATTCGGATTGGCTGATGAGATTTTCGAGGTCATGTTTGAATTGAGCAAACGATCTATACTCGATAGCTTGCATGCCCACTTCTCTTGCTGCAGCAACATTACCAGGACCATCATCCACCATAACGCATTCCGACGGTTCACACCCGAGCCTATTCGCCGCGAGTTGAAAAACCTTGGGATTAGGTTTTATGAAACCAAGTTCATACGATAACGCGATATCATCGAAGAGCGCTTGCTCATCTTCATTGAGAAATGATTCGCGAATCCAATTTGATCCGATATTACTTAGTAGTCCGATCTTGTATGACAGCTTCAATTGCTCGATAAATTCGAAAAGCGGAATATTTTTCTGCATGTCATTGCCGATGATACCCTCAACGACTTTTGGCTCAATGTCTGAGAGTTCACGAATTTCGTACAGAAATTCTTTGAAAGTAATAATTCCGGCATCATGAGCCCGGTTGAGCGCCCGAGCAGGTTCTTGCTGGCCCTGCGGCAAACGAGCCACATATTCACTCCAGATATCTCCGGTGAGTACCCCAAAACAATCAAAAATAATGGCACGTATCATGTCTATATGATACGTGACTTCTTGTTAATGCGCCTAAAGATCTCTAACAAAATAAGACCCAAGCGGTCTTAAAGGTTTACGCCGTTGACGAACTTACCGTAGTCGGTGATCTGGTTTCGGAAAAGTTGAAGAATCAATGGCGCGTTGCCCAGGGAATTACCAGCGTTACACTGTCCTGCCCAGGTGCGAGAAACTTGATCGTTATTATCGATGATTTCATAGACGTATCGTTGACCTGTTGGGCAAATACCGCGCTCATCCTTAAGGCTTGATTTACGTTCTTTTGAAAATCCTGTACGAGCTAAAGCACGCATAAACTGATCGTATGCCTGACGATTATTGGTTATGTTTTGTGTTTTAATGACATTGTTTTGGTAGCCCTGGATAACTTCAGCGACGCGATCTGTTGGGCTGACCGTGATGCGAATCTGACGATGGACATCGTCTCCGTTGATACGTCCTGATACGGTCAAGATCACTTTTGAATCGCGATCGATATAATCAACAAGAGATGACGGAGTGTTGTTTGTTTTTTTGGTATCAGTTTTTTTCGGTGTGTTTGATGAGCCTTTTCCAAAGATCAGAAAAAGAATGAGGATAAAACCTACAACAGCGGTCAAAAAGATAACAAAACGCTTACGTGGGGACATACAACTTCCTTATTACAAACAGTATTATATCATGCAATTACTATTTTTACCAGTAATTTTTACAATTCGCCCCAATTTTCGCCTATTTCGGTGTCGACGGTCAGTTTCACCGGTAAGGTGATGGTATTTTCCATGGTTTCCTTCAGGAGTTTGGCGATATCGGCTGCATCAGATTTAGGGCATTCCACCATGATGCTGTCATGGATTTGAAGTAACATTTTGGTCTCTGGCCAGTCGACAAGTTTGTGATGTATATCGATCATTGCTTTTTTCATGATATCGGCTGCACTTCCCTGGAACGGCATGTTTACAGCGGCTCGGAGTGCACCTTCGCGAACCATAAAGTTACTTGATTTAATATCTGGCGTTGGTCGTCGACGACCAAATAGTGTCTCTACATAGCCGTCCTCAGTCGCCTGTTTTTTGATATGGTCCATGTAGGCTTTGAGCTTTGGCCGAGCCAAGAAATATTTTTCAATAAATTCCTTTGCTTGGTCATAGCTCATTCCTGTAGCCGCCACGAGACCATGAGTACTTAGACCATACATGATGCCGAAGTTTACAACCTTAGCCTCACGACGCATGCTTTTGGTGACTTCTTCAGGGTCTCGACCATACACTTGAGCCGCGGTAACAGTATGTATATCAGCGCCCCTATTGAAGGCGTCGATCATTTCGGTATCTTCAGGCGTAGCTCGAATTGGCTGTAGTCGGCACCCACAAAACACTTTCCCGGACTGGCTACGAATGCCGTCCGAATACGCTTGCCGAGCTCGGTTCGAACCGGAATATTTTGCAAGTTGGGGTCGGTACTACTCAAACGACCTGTTTGAGCGATAGTGAGATTGAATGTGGTATGAATTCGAGACGACTCATCGACGAGTTTTGGTAGCGTATCGATGTAGGTATTTTTGAGTTTCGATACTTCCCTGAATTGAGTGATCATATCGATAATTGGGTGAGAACCGCGGAGTTTATCAAGCTCGCTTGCCGCAGTAGAATAGGCAGTTTTACCTTTCTTTATCCCTGTTGTGCTCAATTGTAATTTCTCAAACAAAATGTCTGCGAGCTGAGATGGCGAACTGATGTTGAATTCCGTCTCTGCAAAACCATAAATTTGTTGTTCAAGATCAGAAATAAGATCATCTACTTGGCTCGACATGAGGCCGAGATAGTGCGTATCAAGCTGAATACCGTTCGACTCCATATCTGCCAAAACAGATATGATTGGCCACTCAATGTCGTGGGCCAATTTTTCTAGCGAAGGATATTTCTTTAATGCACTCGACTGACTCTTATAAAGGGCTATGATCACTGCCGTTACGTCAGCATGGCTAGAAACTGCTTCGTCGAGATGGATATCTAGTGTATCGGCAGCGATATCACTCAAAGATTGCTCACGGATGAGTGAGTTTAGCAAAAATGCACCGACGAGGACATCATGGCCAACGGTGGGCATGGCAAGCCCTAGAGCCTTGACTGCTCTAAGGGAAGCTTTGACGTCATAGCCGATCACCGTATCGTACATTACGAAGGTTGATTGCAGAAAATTCAGTACGGCTTGCGTATCGAGCTTGGCGATGTCGAGATCATATGTACTGTTGTCAAAACCAAGAATAATGTGTTCTGGAGTTCTATCTCGATCCTTGCTGCACAGAGCATTGAGCACTACGTGTTTGCTTTGAGGAATATCGATAGTCTTGAGCGCCGTGTCACTATCAATAACCACCAGCTTTCCAACTTTCATATTATGACGTTCGACTGGTTTGATATGACTATCTTTGATGTTCATATATTCCGGTAATTGCCGGGCTAAGGTTTTAAATTCCAGCTTTTCCAACGCAGTCCGAATAGTTTCTGGTTCGCAAGCCTGAGCATCGAGATTTTTGAGATCGAGCTTGAGCGGTGCATCAAACCAGATCGAGGCCAGTTGTTTGCTCATATAAGCCGACTCCTTACCTTCGATAAGCTTTTTGCTAAGGCTGGCTTTTATGAGGGCTGTATTGTCATAAATTGCATCAAGTGTGCCATAGGTATTGAGTAGTTCAAGAGCACCCTTCTCGCCTATACCCGGTACGCCAGGGATATTATCTGAGCTATCGCCCTTCAGTGCTTTTAGGTCTAGAAATTGCGTTGGCAAAATGCCATATTTTTCGATAAAACTCTCAGGGTGAAAAAGCTCAATACTGCTGAGACCTTTTTTGAGTGCATAGACACTGACGTGTAAATCGACCAACTGCAGCATATCCATGTCGCTGGTAATAAGCATGGTTTCGATATCTTGAGCGGTAGCCTGAACTGCCAGTGTTCCCATGATATCGTCGGCCTCATAATCATCAAGTTCATACAATGGCCATCCGAAAGCCTTAAGTAGCTCATGAAGGAGTGGGATCTGGGTATAAAAATCAGCTGGTGGCGGTTTGCGCCCAGCCTTGTATTTGGGGTAAATCGCAAGGCGTTTACGAATATTAGTCTTAGGTTTATCCCATGCCACGCAGACATAATCGGGTTTAAGACGCTTTATTACCTCCAGAGCCATGACCGCAAAACCATAGACGCCACCTGTTGGAGTGCCGTCTTTGGTGGTCAGATTTGGCATGCCATAATAGCCACGATAAAATACCGATTTACCATCTATTATAACCAACCGTTTTCTCTTGTGAGCAATCTCTGACTCTGCCATATCTATCAGTATACGTTAGTACGGCCACTACAACTATGAGGTCATAATTTTCACAACTATTTGTCTACCTATAGAGCTCGGGGCTGAGGCCGAAGCTTTTTTCAGCTAATTTTTTCATTGCCTTGGCTTCAATCTGACGTATACGCTCGCGCGTAAGCCCCATGCTATGCCCAATAGCCTCAAACGTTGTTTCATTCCCGTCGATCAAGCCTTTGCGCAAAATTATAATTTCACGTTCTCGAGGACTTAATTTATCTAAAGCCGTTTTCAATGCAAGTCTCATCCCCAGCATATCAATTGATTCTTCAATGGTTTCTATGGCGTTTGTGTCGCCAATGCTTTCGCCGAATTCGGTTGTGCTATCTTCGCCTACTGGAGTAGAAAGTGATATGGGGTCACTGGGAAACTGTAAAATTCTTCGTATATCAGCTTCTTCGTACGATGAGTCAATGGCAATTTCTGGGATAGTCGGCTTGCGGCCTAGATCTTCCTCAAGTCGTCGTATACTTGTCTTTACGGCATGCTGGGCATTAATGGCATGAGATGGGATTCTAATGGCTTTACCCGTATTATCGATACCACGGATGATACTCTGTTTTATCCACCACATTGCATAGGTGCTAAATTTGAACCCTTTGTCTGGATCGAATTTTTCGACAGCACGCATCATACCGATGTTTCCTTCTTGTATCAAATCAAGTAGTGACAAGTGTGAATACTGATACTTTTTGGCAATTGAGACAACGAGTCTTTGGTTTGCATTAATGAACTTTTCTCTCGCTATATCGGCAGCACTGATACGTCTTTTTAAATCTGCCAGTTGTCGAGGACTTACGGATTGGATCGTGTCAGTTGCCTGTAACTCTGCTAAATGGGCGGCCGCCTCTTTGCCTGATCTGATTGTCAGTGCTAATTCTGTCTCATCTTTACTAGTCAAGAGTGGGATTCTACCAATCTCACGCAGATATGCAGATGTCGAATCGCCATCAGCGTTTATATGTAAGCTTGGTCTCGTATCAAGTTGACGACGTTTAGCAGGATCGCTTTCTGCAGCAGTAGCAGGTATTTGATCAGATGCGATATGAATGGGGCATGATTGAGGTTCTTCCGATAGTTGAAATTCTGTATGAACTGCAACTGTACCTAAGCGCATTGTAGGCATGTGTTCAGTCTGTAATTCTGACAATACCTGGGATGATATTTGCTCTAATGAAAGATTTTTCTCTGTTAACATTAGATTATTATAGTATTTTTCCTCATACATTCAAATAAATAGGGGCTGAATGATGTACTGCTATTCTCGTTTATATCGCTTACGCTATACTTACGTATATGGATAATAACTTGCGCGACGTACCCGCCTATCAAGTGGGTACAGAGCAAATATTTGATCGACTCAATACAAGCTTGCAAGGCTTGCCTGCCAGCACAGCAAAAA
Source organism: Candidatus Saccharimonadota bacterium (assembly GCA_026395435.1). Taxonomy (GTDB): domain Bacteria; phylum Patescibacteriota; class Saccharimonadia; order Saccharimonadales; family AWTP1-31; genus JAPLYT01. Next base: position 160,531 of record JAPLYT010000003.1, on the reverse strand, counting down.
CGAGGCTTGATCAGCATGGGCAGAACGTTCTGACTGAAACACATCATAAAAGTTGGTTCGTTCGATATCTGGAACAGTTTAAAGATTTGATGATCGTCTTGCTCACGGTAAGTGGTGTAATTTCATTGTTCCTTGGCGATAGTCGAACAGGTTTTGTGCTGTTTGCGCTCGTTATCTTTAATACCTTGATCGGCTTCACCCAAGAGTACAAAGCGGAGCGGATCATGGAAAGCCTGGTGCGGCTTGTGGTGCCAGAAGCCAAGGTTAAGCGAGATGACAAATTGGTCATCATTGCTAGCACCGAAATTGTTGTCGGTGATGTTATCTATATAGAAGAAGGGGACTCTATCCCGGCTGATCTGCGCATCGTTGAAGAATCCGAACTTGCGACGAATGATTTTGCACTCACCGGGGAGAGTAACCCGAGCCGTAAGTTTACTCATATTATAGATGGCGAGGTCCCCATCGGTGATCGTCATAACTTAACGTATATGGGAACAACGGTTGCCACCGGACATGGTTATGGAGTTGTTATTGCCACCGGTATGAATACCGAGCTAGGCCGAATCGCTAACCTCAGTCAAGACACCGGGCAAGACCTGAGCCCACTGCAACGAGAAATGAATAATATTGCAAAGCACGTGACCCAAGGTACGGTGGTTCTCTGCGCCGTATTGGTGCCAATTGCATTGCAAGCTAATCTTGGGGTGAAGGCAGCGTTTCTTTTTGCCATAGGGATTGCCAGCTCGATCATCCCTCAAGGATTACCGGCCGAGATCAACACCACCCTTGCCCAAGCTGCTAAAAAACTTGCTCATGCCCGAGCACTGGTCAAAAAATTATCGGCGGTTGAATCACTGGGTGCAACAAGCATCATTTGTACTGATAAAACGGGCACCCTCACCAAGAATCAAATGACCGTTCAACAGTTTATAATCGGCTCTCAGACCTATTCTGTCAGTGGTGTTGGTTATGAAGCGAACGGCCGTATTTCAAAAATGGGATCAACCACTGCCTTGTCTCCTGCCGAACAATCAGAGCTTGAACTCTTTTTTGCAGCAGGTATATTTGCGAGTAACGCTCGTGTGGATGGGCCCGATGCCGAGCATGCCGATTGGTATGCCATCGGAGATCCAACTGAAGCGGCACTTATCACAGTGGGTCGAAAATCAGGACTCGATCCGCAAGCATTAGAGAAAAAATATCCAGAACTCAAAGAATTCAGTTTTGATTCTGCTCGCAAACGTATGAGCTCGATTCGTACTTGGGGTGATGGTAAAAACACGTACGTGTTCGTAAAAGGTGCACCCGAAAATGTACTCGAAAAATGTGATGACATATGGGACCACGGACACACCCGAAAATTAGATAAAAAAACTATTGCGACAATTCTGGATGCTAACGAGACCTTGGCTCAAGATGCACTTCGCAATCTTAGTTTTGCCTACAAGATTCTACCGCCCAAGACCACTATTGAGACCCTAACCATGGAATCAGTCGAGTCTGGACTCACCTACCTGGGCATGGTCTCTATGATCGACCCGCTCAGGGAAGAAGTACCAGCTGCCATGGAAGATGCCCATCGAGCGCACATTTCGGTTTCAATCATTACTGGAGATTATGCGTCGACTGCTCAAGCCATTGCCCTTCGAGCAGGACTGGCCAAAAGTAAAGATGCCATCACCCTCGTCATGGGAGATGAAGTAGAAAAATTGAGTGACGGCAAAATTATTGATATGACATCAAAAGGGAGTGTTATTTTTTCACGGGTAAGCCCTGAAGATAAGCTTCGTATTGTGGGCCTTATAAAAGATAGTGGTTGCGTGGTCGCCGTGACGGGAGATGGGATCAACGACGCCCCTGCTCTTAAACGAGCAGATATCGGCGTAGCCATGGGCGTCACCGGGACAGATGTCGCAAAACAATCGGCTGACATCGTACTCTTGGATGACAGTTTCCATACGCTGATTGGAGCCGTCCAGGAAGGACGGGTAGTATTTCAGAATATCAAAAAAGGCACTCTCAGCTGTTTCACGAGCAACGGAGCGGAACTGATCGTGAATTTACTCAGCTTGGCAGCTGCCAGCTTATTTGGTATACCACTAGCCCTTAGCGTCATGCAGATTCTAGCCATCGACCTGGTGGCAGAACTCTTCCCTATCGCAGCCCTCGGCTGGGACGAGGCAGACCGAGAACTGATGGATGAACCTCCCCGGTCACCAACGCATCATATTCTCAACCGAGTTTCAATCACCGATTTAGTCTGGTGCGGGCTACTCATCGGAGGCCTGGCCTTCGGAAATTACTTACTTTTCTTTAGCCGTCATGGTGTGGTGGCCGAAAACGCCATCAGTGGAAGCTCTGTGCACCTCAAAGCTACTGCCATGACCTACCTCGTGATCGTTCTTTGCCAATTATTCAACATTTTGCAGCGTCGTAGCTCTGACGGATTATTCACTCGCTATCAACTGCATAATAAACATTTGTGGGCAGCAATGGTGCTCTCTATAAGCTGTGTCATGCTCATTATTTACTCACCGATTAACAGCTACTTTGGTGCCGGACCACTTGGAATAACCGATTGGGCATACGCCCTCGGTGCAGCCGCTATTTTCGTAGTCATCCGCGAAGCTCAGCGAATCGTAAAAAAGAGATCGCTCATACCTTCAAATTAAACCGGTTTATTTGCCGGCAGGGTATACTGGAAGACGCTCAATTGATACATCGGCGCCGCCATCGATTTGTACTGGTATAGCATTTGTAACTGGTGTTGGATCACCACCTACTACGGCAGCTTGTACGCTGTCAGTAGAAGCACCAGCGTCTTTTGTAATCTCAGCAGATGAAATGATGCCAGCAACTTTTGTGCCATCAACTTCAAGAGTCGTAGCTCTGGTCTCAGGAATAATGCTACCCTGTTGATCAACGCTAAATGCACCGTTGTCTGGCACGCTCAGTTGTGGCATTTCTGAAGTTGTTGATACAGCCTGAGGCACTGAAGTTGGAACCTCTGATTTATGAGAGGCGCCGATACCCATTGCGAGCGCAGCGGCTAAGACTAAAGCCGAAGCTCCGATTTTGCGCACATTACGAACTGGCTCTTTTTCAGATGTTACTGCAGTGTCATTTCGGTGGAATAGCGACATGTATTTGATCCTTTTTGTTTTTATAAACTTACCACCTTACTAGCATCCTTATGCTTATTTGTCAATTTTGTATATTACTATATTTTTAACGTTGGTCGATTTTATTTTGTAGGTGTATGACTGCTTTAGCCATAACGTTTAATTCGCTCGGAATCTGATTGATAGCGGTCGGTTCTGCAACAGGGTTACCCTGTACATTTGCAAGCGTATTTCGACCATACATACCAACGGAAAATTCACGATTTGAATCAAAACCGGCTTCTACGACACTTATTGCTCTGGAAGCATAGGTATTGCTCGTAAGAAATCCAATTGTTGATGTCTGGTCACCAGCTGCAGTTCTTGCGTCCGCCACTACCTTTAGGAGATCTAGAGCACCGGGCTGATTCTGATACGTACCGTCTAGCATATTTTCGCGGTCGACTCGTAGAATCACGACTTGGGCACCATTGATAGTTCCGATTTCGACAAATTGTCCTGTAGGTTCTTCGACTAATTGATGACCTGCCTTAATGTCATAACCGAATGGCAAAATAACATCTTCCTCAAGTGGAACAAATCCTTCAGCACCTTCAGCTATTCTCCGCACCATATCGTATTCTGTTTCATTTTCTATCATAGTTTGGTGTTTTGTAGTCATGTATTTATGCTCATCATCACCTATTTTCCTATTTGGTGATCCAGCTAATATTACAGTATTTGATCCACTAGATATGGCCATTTCAGATGCGACTTTCCAAGGTTTTCCACCTTCGAGCAAGTGTATCTCTGATTCGGCTAGAACATCCTGTTCGCCTCCAATACCGAACCTACCAGCAATCTCCCGAAGTTTGGCTTCTTTTGCGTCATCTAGATCCCAGCCTTCGGCGTCAGCACGAGGCTCAGTTGGTTCAGGGAGTAAGCCAATAATATCGCCTTCGATCTCTGGCCCGTGATATAGTTCTGCAGCTTCTCTAAGCCAGCCTAGTCTTTCTTCTACAAACTCGGCCGTTGAGCGATTATTAACTTCGTTACTGCTTGGTTCTTGACCTGCTTCCATTTGATTGCCCTCGTTAATGTCTACGTTTACTATAGCACCATCAACAGAACTATCTTGATCCAGACCTAAGTCAGCCATCGTAATACCTATATCAACGCTTGATGAGCAAATAAATCTTGCTCCCATTCTGACTGGACCGTTTTTGCAGCCCTTTAGTAGCTTGTCTTTCAGACCAGCGCTAGCATTCTGTAACTGATATCCAGCCTGTCTCAATTTCTCGGCAGCTAAATTTGGCTCGGGTGTACCAAAAAATTCCTCACCATTCACAAAGCGACCATCCTCTGTCTGGTACTCAATCATCGAGTCATAGACAAAATCAGTTCCCGCAGAACTAACTGCCTCGAAACCTTTAAGTCGCATCTGTTCACATATCTCATATTGTGGGCATAAATCCCTACAATCAGAATTATTAGTCATACGTTCTCCTTTTACATAAGAATGTTCGGAAGTATAGCATGAAGTATATATATTGTCAAGTATTAGTTCACATTATACGTTTTTATGGTATATTTTTTATATTTTAGATACCTTTTTGTGAATTTTTACTTCACAAAACATAATTTATGTGCTACTGTTTACGCATGGATATTTCAGAACTCGAAGCAATTGGCTTAAGCCCCCAGCAGGCTGAGGCATACGCCTACTTAATAAAAAACGGGTCTACTAAGCCTTCTCTACTGGCGCAACATCTACGGCTAACAAGGACAAATGCCTATAAAATTTTAGATTCACTCGTCGAACTAAACATAATCATCAAAGAAGCTGACGGTAAAACACTCTCCTATAAACCAGACAATCCTCTGGCCTTAGCTACACTTACAGCGAAATATAGAGCCGAGGCAGTCAGCCGCGAGGAGAAGGTCAATAGTATCATGCACGATTTACTAGAGACCTACAGTAAACACACTAAAAAACCGGGGTAGAGGTATTTTCTGGCCGAGATGAGGTGGCAGTTGCTTATCGCAAGCAAGTTAATCTGCACGAAGATATACATTTTATTCACACCAAGGCAGACGTACCAAGTATGGGTTTTGATGTAATGCATGAAATTAGGGTTACTCCTGCTCGCCATGGTAACACGCGAAAAGGAATTATGGCGCACCAATTAAATAGTGCGCTAAATTATGATCAGCACCAGCGGAATAATCTAGATATAACGTGGATTGAAAACGATAAATATAGTCAACCTATTGAATGGAGCGTCACTGACTCTTCACTACTAATCGTTTCCTATGCCACCACCCCCCAGGCAGTCTTAATCATTGACCCGTTAATTGCCATTGCATTCAAACAGTTATGGTCTCTTATCGACGCCAATCTTCGGACATCTGAGTACCACAAATCCCTCACTGCTAAAACATCCGCTACTACAAATAACTAGCGAGTGTTTTTTCGGCATCTACTTTGAATTGTTCGATGTCGTTGCCGTTGTTTTGGATAACGTAATCGGCCTGTTCCTTGACCGCTCCCATGTTGAGCGTGGCAGCATCTCCAGAAGGAGACATTTCGGATGCTTCCTCGGCAAGAAATTGTTCAAACGTCTTCTGGTCTTCAACTCTGCCCCGGTTATTGGCACTAATTCGGTCGTACCGGATTTGAGGATCAGCATCTACCCAAAGCACCATCCCGCCAATCTCATGGACACGATCTGCTTCTCCTGGATGCCGCAAACTACCGACGATCAAACCTTTGTAATCACCAGCATTAAACATTTCAAGAGCTTTATCAATAATCACGCCCATACCGCTCTCACGGCGCCATTCGGCGCTCAAGGCAGCTTTATTGACCCGTTCATGAGTCAATCCACGTTTGTCGAGCTCTGCTCCCAGCATTGCTGTAGCGTCGGCAAACAAATATCCGTGCTTTTCTTCAAGTAAATGGCCTACGGTATCCTTGCCCGATCCATTCGTTCCGGATAATCCTATAATTTTCATGGCTCTACCTTTCTATGAGATGTAGTCGTGGAGTTTCTTGGCGTCTTTGTGTTTGCGAAGCTTGGCGAGTGCCTTAGCCTCAATCTGCCGGATACGTTCACGGGTAACGTTAAACTCCTGCCCTACTTCTTCAAGTGTGTGACTTTTGCCGTCTTCAAGGCCGAAACGGAGTTTAAGAATTTTTTGTTCACGTTCGGTGAGTGCGCCGAGCATGTCTTTGACATGTTCTTTGAGTAGCTGGCCAGTGGCTGATTCTTCAGGGCTAACGGTATCTTCATCTTCGATGAAATCACCAAGAACAGAGTCTTCTTCGTCGTCACGTACTGAAGCGTCGAGTGAACTAATGTCCTGTTTGATCTTCATAATGTGTTCGACTTTTTCGACGTCGATTTCCATCTCTTTGGCGATCTCTTCGTTTGAAGGTTCACGGTTGAGTTCTTGGGTTAGGCGACGTTGCGTACGAAGCAATTTGTTGATGGTTTCTACCATGTGTACCGGGATACGAATGGTTCGGGCTTGGTCGGCAATAGCACGCGTAATAGCCTGACGAATCCACCATGTTGCATAGGTACTAAATTTGAATCCTTTGTCTGGATCGAATTTTTCGACAGCGCGCAGTAACCCAGTATTACCTTCTTGGATAAGATCGAGCAGATCAAGACCACGACCAACGTAACGCTTAGCAATACTGACGACAAGTCGCATGTTGGCTTCGGCCATTTGGTCTTTGGCATCTTTATCGCCAGCGACTACCCGTTGGGCAAGTGCCAACTCTTCGTCGGCCTTGAGAAGCGGGATTTTACCAATTTCACGAAGATACAAACGAACTGAGTCGTCGGCTACGTCATCGAGATATAGCTTGTCGGTAATAACAATTTCTTCGTTATCTTCAGCTACCCAATCTTCGCTAAATTCTGGGCCATTGGCATCAGCTGCGGTGGTAATTTTAATATTGTTGTCGGCAAGTTCGGTATAGAGATGATCAAGCAAATCAACGTTGTCTGGGGTGTCGGGGAAAATGGCCGTAATATCACGCTGAGCAATTTCACCAGTTAGCTTTGCCTTGGCGACTAATTCTGCTTTTGATTCTTCGCGGGTTGGTGGTGTCTGGTCTTTTTTAGGGGCTTGTTTTTTTACCATATTATTTGTGGGTCTCCTTGGCTGACTTTAATAGAACATCGAGCTTTTTTGCCGCCTCGAGCAGTTGATCTGTCTCTTGCTCATTAGCCGTTTGCATGGCACGTGCGAGCTGGCTTTTTTTCGTTTTTACGTACGTTTCTATCTGACGAATCTGCAATCGAGTGGCTTCATAACGAAGCTCTATAACCTCGAGATTCTGATAGAGTTCTTCATATAATAATGACAGAATTTTACCATATTCTACGATTTCGGGCAACAGATGGATGTCAGAGGTGCCTTCCCTCTCATTCTCATAGCTGTATTCTGGTGCTGATTTTAAGAAATTAAGTAGAGATTGGGCCTCCGGCTTGAGGAACATATCGGGCGTGAGTGGGTCGAGATAGCTGCGAAGACTTGGCAAGAAAAGGGTCAGAGCCATGATTTTATTCTGAGCCTTTAATTGATCGGCTGTGCCGCCATCAACCAATGGCATTTCGGGTAATTTCTTGACCTCCTGCACGGGCGCCTTGCGAACAACTTTGGCTGATTTGAGTCGGAGTGCTTCAACGCTCACCCCCAGCATGTCGGCTGTTTTCGAGAGATAGTGGTCTTTTTCGACGCTATCGCTGAGATCGTCGATTACTGCTAGAACGCGGTCGCTAAACGTTCGCTTCCCTTGCGAGGTAGAAAGATCAAGAATGCTTGCATAGCGGTCCATGATCCAATCAATTGCGTATTGTGGTTTCGTGACCACCTGCCTCCACGCTTCGGGATCTTTTTTGCACAACTCATCGGGATCTTTGCCTTCTGGCACACTGACAATACTCAAACTGACCCCAACACTGCTGGCAATCGGGATGGCCCGTTCGGTTGCCCGAAGACCGGCTTCGTCTTGGTCGAATGCTAAACGGATGTCGGCGGTGAATCTACTGAGAGCCTTCAAATGGGCATCGGTGAGGGCCGTCCCCGCAGTTGCAACAACATTCTCGACGCCTGCCTGATGACTGGCAATAACATCCAGGTTACCCTCAACCACGACCGCGTAGTTTTGTTTACGAATGGCATCTTTTGCCAGATGCAGTCCAAAGACGTGGCGACTTTTATCGTACACCGGGCTTGCTGGTGTGTTGATATACTTGGGGGCATCGGGGTTAGCGTCGAGTTGTCGCGCCGTAAAGCCAATAACCCGCCCGGTACTGTCCTGCAGCGGCACCATCAGTCGATTACGGAACATATCACCAAAGCCACGATATCGTTTTGTGCCAAGCCCGGCTTTTTTGATGATATCGTCCGTAAAACCTTTACTCCGTAAAAATTTGATGAGTGCGTCGTCTTGATTTGGTGAGTAACCCAGACGATAGGTCGTGGCCGTTTGCTTACTGAATTCTCGCTGCGTTACCACATACTGCAGCGTACTCTTACTCCGAGCAAGGTGCACTTGATAAAATTTAGCGGCCAATTCGAGAACGGTATATAACGATTCTTTTTGCTTAGCTGCTTCACCACTGCCTGCTCGCTGAAATTTCGTGAGATCGACGCCAGCCTGGCGAGCAAGTAAATCAAGTGCCGCCTTGAAATCTATTCCTTCCAGTTCCATGACGAAACTGAACATATCTCCACCTTTGCCACTACTAAAGTCATGCCAGATCTGTTTTTCAGGACTAACCATAAGGCTGGGGGTGCGTTCTTGGCTAAACGGACTCAGGCCTTTGAAATTTCGGCCCGATCGTTTCAATTCAAGATACTGCGACACCACGTCGTCTATACTCAACCTGCTTTTAATCTCTTCTACCGCGTCCATGCTTTTAGTTTAGAGTGAAATCAGTAAAGTAGAAAGTATAAGCAGATTACAGCTATGCTTTGGACTACTGGACGTGGACTGTTAAAATAGTGCTTATGCAGCCACAAGACCCGAATACGCCTCAGACACCACCAGCCCCCACCCCGGCACCCACAGGGGCTCCCAATCAGTATGATTTCTTCATGAACTCTGGTCCTGCGCCAGCGCCTAAAAGCGCATTTTCGTTGCCTTCAGGTAATTCCACTAAAACACGTGTGATGATTATAGCTGGCGGACTATTCGTACTTATTGTTGCAGGTTTTATCTTAGCCTCAATTCTCGGTAGCGGGAGTAGCTCTAACGTCACTAAACTAACTGGCCTCATCCAAGAACAAGCCGAAATCATCCGCGTAGCCAATGCTTCACAAACCGAAAAATCGGTTCGTGATACTAAAACAGTGGTCGTGGCTAGCAACATTTCGCTCAGTGTGAAGACTACTCAAGTGCAAGTGACGAAGATGCTCCCAAAAAAGAGCCAAAAACTGAGCGAAAAAGTACTTAATCTCAAAAAGAACCCTAAAACCGATGCAGCACTTGCAACTGCTGCTCGAAATAATGGCTACGACGCAGCATTCAAGAATTATATGAAAGCCGAGCTCCTAAAGTACCAAGCAGAGTTGAAATCAGTTAGAGCTAGTACTTCAAATCCTCAAAACAAACTCATACTCCAGAATGCCGAAAATGGCGTTTCTCTAATGCTTAAAGATATTGGCAACTAACCTATTTTTGGGATCGCGTTTTCGGCCCCAATGACAAGATCATAACTATGATGAATAAAGCCTTGAATCTCTTCCCATTCGATTTCACCACTTAAGATAATGGTGTTCCAGTGCTTTTTGTTGAGATGATAGCCTTCCATGACCGTGATGTACTTCTCTCGAAGTAATTTGGCAAGCTGAGGATCACATTTTAGACTTAATCGGAGCGGATCTGAACCTTCGGCAATAAGTGCATACATTTTATCGTCACCTTCGGCGTCATCGGCAGTCTTCACTTTGTAGACCGCCGTGTCTTTACCAAAAGGATAGTCGAGCCGGGTATTGGGAAAACTAAGTAGATATTCTTCGACTTGTTTATGATTCATGATTAAACCACTTAATGTAGTCTTGCAATTCAGCAATGGATGCTTGGATGTCGTCAAATGCCCGATGATTTGAGTCTTTGTCGAACACGTGACCGTACTTGCCCTGCATCAGAATTTTGAAACTGCTGACGTCTAGCATTCGATAATGTAATTTGAGATCAAGCTCTGGCCAATATGATTTAATGAACGCACGATCGCTATGGATTGAATTCCCTGCCAGCACTGCTGGCTCTTTGCCGAATTGATCATCAAGAAGCGCTACGAGCTCATCTTGGACGACGCTCAGTTTTTTACCCTTATCCAATTTCTTTAAAAATTCATCTCTGTTGTGAGGGTATGACTGCCACCAGTTATTGAGCTGCATACGACTGGCGACGAGCTCACGAGGATGTTTGATACGAGCTTCGTAGCTGGCGATAGTTCGAAAATTAAAATCGGTTACTTCGGCGGCAATTTCGAGTATCACATCGTTGTTGGCGTCGAGTCCAGTCATCTCTAGATCTACCCAGAATAGCTTAGTTGGAATACTATTTTTGTCTTTCATTGGAGTTATTGTACCAGTATTATCCTTTGGTGTTGTTTACTTATTGGCAATTTCATTCTCTTTGTATACATATTTGGCAGTAAAACTACACATTCCAAACAGCTATAAGCCGGTGATTGGCTCAGGATGACTTCCTTGCTGCTAAGTAAGTAACGATCCGACCCCATGCAGAATGCTTGGTGCTGACTGGTTGGGGTAGCTCAGGTGCGGCTTCCTGAGGTTGGGTAGTCAATTGTTGCTGTTGTGGCTGCGCGTTGATGTCTCGTAGATATTTAAAAGGATTTACCATACGATTGTCTGGACCATGATCAAAATCCGATTCTGGGGCCAAAATTATCTCGTCGCTACGGACAGTCTCATATATTCCTCGAGCCAACAAGGCTGCAGCCGTGTCGGTGAGAGAGCTCCCTGTATAGTCATGAAGGTTAGCTATGGGGTGACCTTCTCCGTCTATACCAAGTAAGCCTGATTCAGTTGTGGCAGACGGATTTTCTAAGACTTTTAGAAGAACGCGTCGAGATTCCGTATCTTCTACAAAAATTACTGCTTCACTAAAATAATCATTACCAATTTCTGACATTATGCTCCCCAGTTCAAAACTATCTATATCGTGTCATAATTTTATAACAATTTAGGGCTATTTGTCCAATTACTGTGCTAACAACTACTTAAGAACTGTAGTCACTTCTTCTGCAGCTCGGCGAACCTTTGGTCGGGCTGCAGCGGGATCATCACCCCTATAGCCAAACGCTACTGCGTAAACACTAGCCAGATTCTTCTCGGTTAGACCGAGTAATTCATCGAACTTGGCATGGTCAAAGCCTTCCATTGGCCCGGCGTCTATGCCGAGTAGAGCCGCCGTTTCAAGCATCATGCCAAGTGGTATGTAAGCTTGTGATGTAATCCAGGTGTTAAGTGCAACGTCGTCACGTGAAGCCACCACTCCACTGATCATGTCGCCAAGACCTTTGAAGTTACTTTCGTCCATATGGGTGACTTTAGCTGTTCGGGCTACTCGTTCATCGGCCATTACTTCTCGAACGTCGGTGCGCTTTGCAACGACAACGAATACTGGCGCATCAATTACTTTTGGCTGAGGACTCGCCTGATCATGAAGCTGCTGACGTAATTCTTTGTTTTCTACCACCACGAAATGCCATGGTTCAATACCAAATGAACTTGGAGCCATGCGCCCTGATTCGAGTATGGTGTCGAGATCTTTTTGAGCTAGCTTTTTAGTCGTATCAAACTTTTGGACGGCATAGCGCCAGTTGAGGGCTTTGATTATTGTGTCATTCATACATATCTCCTTTTTGATTGTGCTATACTTTGTATAGTAGGAACTATAATCTTAAAACTATACAATGTAAAGTATGAAACATAATGATTGCTCAAATATTGAATCCAAAGACGGCTGCCTGGCATCGGCCTTGAGCGTATTGGGCAATAAGTGGTCTGCCCTCATACTCCGAGATCTAACCACAGGACCCAAAAGATTTAGTGTACTCGAGCGATCGCTTACTGGCATTAGCCCCCGGACACTGTCTCAACGACTTGATGACCTGGAACGACTAGGCATAATTACTAAGAAATCTTTTGCCGAGACTCCTCCGCGCGTTGAATATACCATTACCTCCAAAGGAAATGACTTCATCCCTGCCCTTCAACAGTTGGCCGTGTGGGGCGAGAAATACTACTCCCTGTAAAGAACGTTATTTCTTGGTTTCTTTAAAGTCTAGACTGAGCGAATTAATGCAATACCGCTGCCCCGTTGGCTGATCATAGGCGTCGTCAAAGACATGCCCCAGGTGACCGCCACAATTTGCACAGACTGCTTCAGTGCGAGTCATCCCCATAGATACATCATCAATCAGTTTAACCGCGCCAGATTTGGCCACGTCATAGAAACTTGGCCATCCGCTGCCACTGTCAAACTTAGTGCCGCTGGCGAAAAGTTCGGCTCCACAGTTGGCGCATGTATACATACCGTCTTTTTCGTTATGAAGATACTTACCCGTAAACGGTGCTTCCGTCGCTTTTTCTTGGAGAACTTTGACTTGTTCTGGGGTAAGTTTTGGATTTGTTTTCATACCTTCATCATACGAGGTTGCCTATGTTTTTCCAAAATATACCTAAAAGTACATGGTGCATACCTAGTTTCTTTGAATGTATGTAAAAAACAGTCAGATATATCCAATGGCCGTTCTTAGCGTTTGAAAAAGGTTATACCTTGGTTTTATCGATTTTATCAAGTTTCAAACCATGAATAATATAGTAGATTACTGCAGCGGTTGCGAGCAGTACGATAATGGCATTCAAGATAGCGCCCCAAGCGAAAACGAGTTCGTGCCCACCACGACTAAGCCCCGTATCCCACTTTGTAGCTGACAAATTAGTCCCACCTAAAATAAAACCAACAAGTGGGCTAATAAAGCCATCCACAATTGCTTTCACGGCAGCGCCCGCTGATGCTCCAATGGCAAGACCAACGGCCAAGCCAACAACACCTTGCTCACGCACAAAATCCATAAACCCTTTAAGTTGTTTGCTCATGCTCTACTCCGATTATATTTTTATATAAACTTTGTATACGCCAAATATGCTACAGAGGTAACGCTTGCGCTCAGCACGGTGCCCCAGATGAGATCTATAATAACGATCTTAAGTGGAAAGCCTTTGAGCGTTGCATAGTTCGTTAGGTCATAGGTAGCGTAAGTAGCGAAGCCAAATAACGCTCCTTTTTGCATTGCGAGTGCAACAGACTGACTTTGCAATGCAGGATCGATGGCAAAATAGATCAAAAAGCCAATAAACAACAAATAGAACAGCACCGCTGCGCCCCATTTTACCTGATCTGTCATAAGCCCTTTAAGTTCAGTGGCATAGAGATTCTTGGCTATCAAACCAAGCCATATGCCGTCGAACGCTACAAAAACCGCTAAGGCGATGATATAAAGTGCTGGATAATTAATTTTCATAAAAACTCCTTTGTATATGTACTTATTATGCTTTTATTCTATATCTTTTTGGCTAAATAGACAGCCCGAATCGGGTCGTTAAGGATAAGATATCCGAGCGAATGAATGGCTCGCTCATGATATGAATGGCTGCGCAACTGCTTTTGTATGCAGCTATCACACCCATTACATAGTTTCTGGTGCGTGTATCCCGAGGAGTTCAAGACCTTTTTTGAGTATCGATGCATAGACGTTCACAAGGTATAATCGTTCTGCTTCGCGAGGGTCGTCGATCACTCGGTTGTGTTCATAAAATCGATTGAATTCTTGTGATAATTCATACAAATAGGTGCACACTAAATGCGGGGTGAGACTCTCTGCCGCTTGCCCGACTACTTCACCAAACTCGGTCAATTTTACCGCCAATGTTCGCTCACCAGGCTCAAGCTCAGAAATAGATTTTTCAATATCAGAGGTAGATTTCGCGACAATACTCCGTGCCCGAGCGTGTGCGTATTGCAGATAGGGGCCGCTGTTGCCTTCGGTTGCTACCGATTCAGCAGGATCGTAGATGATATCACCGCCGGTTCGTATTTTGAGAAACGAATACTTTACTGCACCTAGAGTGACGCGTTCGTCTGTTTTTCCAGATACTTTTACGTTGGCAGCATTCGCTTCATCTAGGATGTCGGTTGCTCGCAGGATATTACCTTTACGACTGCTCATCTTTACGCCGCCTTTAAGCTTCACAAGCCCATGCGTCAGATGTTTCGTCTGGCTCACGATTTCAGGGTCAAACTGTTCAATGGCCTTCAGCACCACTTTCATATATTGTTCTTGTTCGTTGCCAGTAATAACCACCGATATATCAAAGTTATATTCATGCTTTTTGGTGAAAATTAACCCCACATCTTTTGCTTCATAGGTGGGGAGCCCTTGTTGGTTGATGAAGACCCTCGTGTGCAGACCAAATGGTTCTCCTTTGAAAACGATTGCTCCATCCGACTCTTCAAAGATACCTGGCTGCATGTGGTCTTTGACTACTTTGAGGCCTAAGTCGGCGACTTCACTCTCTGGATAATATTTTTCGAATGTTGTTCCAATTCTGTCATAAAAATTATCAAAATAATCATAGCTCCATGTCCTAGTTGTCCAGTATATTTTGGCCAAGTTTGATTCGTGATCTTTTTGCGTATGCACTTGGTAGACTGCTTTATTTAAAGTGATTATTTCCTCTTTGGCATGGTCGTCATCTTCGTATGCAGCAGTGCCTGCAATATAGCTATCGGCCAATAATGTCGTTCGTTGTTCTACCGTCTTAAAAGCATTCAACGTTGAGGGGTTGTCGCTGCCCAAAGTTTTGATCATAGCCCACATGGTCTTTCCAACATGTAGTCCAACATCACCACCGAAGTTCACTCTATGAACTTCCCCGCCGGCATCTTGCATAATATTTGCAATGGCGTCACCCACGACACTTGTATAAAGATGGCCTGCATGCAAGATCTTGAAAGGGTTTGGGTCGGAATACTCAGCCACAATCACTTTGCCGGCTAAAGATTGCGGGGTACTTGTTGCTGACACGAGCATCGCAGCTATAACATCGTCATTCAACCGTAGATTAATGAACCCCGGTCCAGCAACCGTGACTTCTTTTACCCCGGGTATTTTTTGAATTTCGGGGATTAATTTTTCGGCAATAGTACGAGGGTTTTGGCCCAATCGTTTGCTCATCTTCATGGCAATATTGGTCGAAAAATCTCCGAACTCGGGTTCAGTTCGGGTGAGTTCAACCACCTCATCGCCATCAAAAAGTGACGAAATTAGTTTCTGCAATGCCGTTTGTATTGTTTCCATTGCCTCTATTCTACCCTGAACAGAGGCGACTGACTACTTTTTATCAGCTTTGAGCGTATAGATACCAGCAAAGTAAAGACTGCTGATGAATAAGAAGAATATGGCGGTAGTTGAAAACGTCACACCGTATGCCGTTGGGTTAATGAGACGATCAGACACATCAAACACAATACCGATGGGGTTTAGGACCAAATCCCATGAGTTCCACCGTAAATATCGTCCAAGATATATGGCAAAACTACAGACCAGAAAAATCGACATACTTACCGCCTGGACTGACTTGTGCGAATACCGTTTGGCGAGTAGTTTTTCAAAGATATAGACGCTAGCAAATCCAGCAATCAAACCCGTGAGAGAGAACATAAAAACCATGACGATATCAAGCATCAGCGAAGTAGTTTTGGTGTCGAGAAGATGGATATAGTCGGTAATGATATAAAAACTATTCGGCAGAAAGCTCAGCCAAGCAAACAGTAGCGCAATTGTTCCAGGGTGCGATAATCGATGATTTTTTAGCCATTTTACTATGTAGATGATGAGAACGAGCGGCACAAAAGCCAGCAATAGATTCCACACAAGATACCAGTAATCGATATTTCTGTTTACCAAGAGTCTGATCAAAAATAGTCCCAGACTTGCCATAGTTAGTGACTGAATCGCTCTTTGAACATGTTTATTCATTGTTCTAGTATACGTCATTGTGTCCGAGACAGGGCGACGGCGCTAAGGTATACTGTAGATACATGAAGATTCTAACGGTAATTATCGATTTTTTTAAAATCCCTATTAAACGTTTCGTTGTTGAAATCGCCATTCTTTTGAACAAAGTTTCCGGGGGCAGAATCTCGCCAACCAGCATTACTCTACTCGGATTCAGTCTACATATCGTGATTGCGTGGCTAATCGCCATTCAGCAAAATATCTGGGCCGGCATATTACTCATTGTATTTGGCTTATTCGATGCTCTCGATGGTGCACTAGCCCGGCTCCAGAAAACCGACGGACCAAAGGGCATGTTGCTCGATTCAATCACCGATAGAATGAAAGAAGTATTTTTGTTTATGGGAGCGGCGTATGCGCTATCCAATACTCATTCAGCGCGATATGTCGTCTGGGTAGTAGCTGCTTGCGGAGCTTCTCTCCTCGTAAGCTATGTAAACGCCTGGGGCGAAGTTGTGATTGGATCGAGCAAATCGACCGACCACACTACCAACAAATCTTTCCGAAGCGGCATGATGACTTTCGAAATTCGCATGACCGTCATGGTGCTCGGGCTACTTGCCAATCAACTCCTCGCTGTGATAATCATTTTGGCGGTTGCAAGCACCATAACTGCGTTAGGACGAATGCGTTCAGTCATGCAAAAACTATGATAAAAATCGACCTCCATACACATTCATCGGGATCAGCAGACGGTGGTATATCAATTGATGAATATCGAACGGTACTCGAACAGGGAGATCTTGACTATATTGCAATAACAGATCACGATCTCATTTCAACCGCCCAAGAAGTCCAGGGCAAACTTGGTGAGCGAATCATTGTAGGTCAAGAAATTACCACTAAAGAAGGTGAAATCATTGGCCTATACCTGACGAAGGCAATCAAGCCAGGAATGTCACTTTTAGACGCAGTTGCTGCCGTAAAAGGCCAAAAAGGACTGGTATATGTACCCCATCCTTTCGAAACAGTTCGAAGTGGTCTTTCGCGGAAATCTCTCGACAACATTTCTGATTTTGTAGATATCGTCGAAGTTCATAATGGACGGGCCGTATTTCAAAACAAAGGCCCCGAAGCCGTCACCTGGGCACGCCTACATAACAAAGTCATGGCTTCGAGCAGTGATGCCCATGGTCGCTTGGGCATTGGCGGTGCTTATTCAGTAATTACCAAACCACCTACCAAAAATAATCTTGTAGACCTACTCCAAAAAGCGCATGTATCCACCAAAAAAGCACCCTTACTAAGCCTACTCTATCCAAAATATCATCGAATTCGTGGTAAACTTAAGCACAAATGAATCAATTTCTATTCGTTATTCTCTTCTTCGTACCGGCTGGCATATCAAATTCAATTCCGCCGGTAGCAAAGAAAATACCATTCTTGCGTGAGTGGAAAACCCCCATTGATCTTGGAATGGAAGTCCGTGGTAAACGAATGCTTGGACAAAACAAAACGTGGCGTGGGCTACTGCTCGGTTCAATCGGTGGCGGCTTCGCTGCACTTCTGCTCTATCCATTTCTTGTATCCAGGAATTCAACAATATTGAACGTCAGTCCAGAGTCATTTTTTGTAATTGGCTTTTTGCTCGGCGCCGGTGCGCTACTCGGCGATTCTGTTGAAAGCTTCTTTAAACGTCAATTGGGTAAGCCTTCTGGTTCGAGCTGGTTATTTTTCGATCAACTAGACTACATTGTCGGTGCAATACTTTTTAGTTTGCCGTTTGTTCGTTTTTCAATCGCCCAATATGCTGTGATGGTGGTGACGTATTTCAGCCTACATATTCTCATCAGTTACATTAGTTTTAAGATGGGGATCAAAGAACAACCAATCTAAAGATCGAAGCCTACCGTTAGGCTAGTTCTTTTTTAAGCTTTTCTACGAGTTCAACTGGGGTCGGGTTGAGTCCATTCAAAATTCCTAGGTACAGCGTCACGAAATCGCCTAAGATCACCGTCCAAAGCAGTTGTTCGATGATGGTCTTGCCTTCTGCCTGAACGCTATGGACTGCTGGACGCATACCTGAGAGAAGTCTGGCGCTAATCTCAAATCGTTTCTGAATTTGAGGATGGTCGAAACTGGTCCGGAGGTCTACGACTGCATATGGCTTATGGGTAGGGTGCGAACTCCAGCCAATAAATTCATTATGGTTGAATTCAGGAAGCGTCCCCTGCCATGCGACATTTTTGGCGTTTTCGTTACAACTAATCTTCCACTTGTAGGCTGCTGGCGCTAATAGTGGGCCAGCATAGATAACGACACTTTTGCCCATGAGCTCTAGTGCTAGCTTTTTAGCCGGGTTTTTTGCGGTCGGTACTGTGGGCAACAAAGCGGTGATCGATTTTTCGAGAGCGGGGACAATTGCTGCGAGGTCGGACTCAGCTTTTTTGTCGATGAATAAGTCTGTTTTTACCAAGAGTTGAACCACTGCTTTGAGATTATAAAAAACCGCAAACCGAGGTTGTTCGGCTTTTGGTAACTGCAAGAACATATACCCTTTTTGCTTGGCAATTTCTTGGAGTTTTCCACCACCAGCAATGACTACTATGACTGCTTTCTTCTTCTCCGCAGCTGCCAGTGCTGAGAGCGTTTCTTCGGTGTTACCAGAGTAGCTTGACGCAATAAAGAGCGTTTTTGGTGAAACGTAATCGGGGATCGCATATTGTCTGGATACTTCAAAAGGTACCGTGTAGCCTGGCCACGTTGCACTTAAGATAGCGGCCAGAGCAGAACCGCCCATTCCAGCATAGATAATGTTATCGAAATGCTGTTTTTTGCCCTTCCAACCCGATACGTCAAAATCCTTCAATAACTGTTCAGGCTGTTTACTGGCGATGCCGAGTGCATCCTGAACATCTTTTTCATGAATATATTTTAGATCATCAAGCATGTACTACTCCTCCAGTTATGTACTGTAAGTATACGATATGTACGGCAATAAGTACTTATGCTAAACTACTATTAAACATAAATATTTTAATGGGGGTGGGACATGTTCGATTCGAATGATCAAAATCAACAAGCACAAAACACATCAGTAATGCCCGAGCCTGTAGCGGATACATCACAGCAAACACCGGCTGTCGACACGACGGTACCAGCTGTAGCGGCAGAGCCTATGACAGACAGCTCCATGACTGCACCTGCAGTGACAGCACCAATGCAATCACCTAGTCCAGAACCAGTAGCAGCGATGATGGCCGAATCTACCCCAAGTTTTGATAGCACCCCACAAATGGCCGTCACAGAGCCTGCCTCTGAGCCAATGGTGAGTGATATTCCTGCAGCGTCTGTCCCCGCTGCCTCAGATGATCTCATGAGCATCAAAAAAGATGCCCTTCAACAACTATCCCCATTACTTAGTCAGTTAGATCAATCTGCTGAAGAAAAATTCCGTACTACAATGATGCTTATCCAAGCGTCCGATGATCAGAGTCTTGTGCAGACTGCCTATGCAGCTGCGAAAGACATCGAAGATGAGAAAATCCGTGCCCAAGCTTTGCTTGATATCGTCAATGAGATCAACTACTTTACACAGCAGAAGCCTGCTGTAGCAGCATAATTTACGCTTAACATAGTTTCTAATATTTTTAGAAGACTTCTTTCGATATTTTTGCAGTCAAGTCTTCTTTCATACTTTTGTTTTGGCAAAAGTATCGGGGAACCATCAGGGCCAGAAAAATATCGAGCACAAGCTTGTAACTTCAAAAAGAAGAAGTCTGCGGAACTCGCTTCGCTCAAACAGTCCTCGACTTCGTTCCCTTTGAACGTTCCAGCCTGCTTCGGATTTTTCCGATGCCCGTACTAAGAAATACAGACTTTGTTTAGAGGTCGAGATCTGGGCCAGTTCGAGTCAGACTTGGGTCGGTTGCAGGAGTAGATGGAGCCGGAAGAGTTGTTGTAGGTGTTGGAGCTGGAGTAGTAGGTTTTGGAGTAACTGCAGGCGCCTCAGAAGTGTCACTAGAAGGAAGTTCTTTAGGCTCTGAAACAGTTGGAGTTGGCTTGTTTGTGTTAGTACCGGCAATTTTACGGTAGACCCATCGCCCACCAAAAAAGAGTGACACGAGCAGAATAGTGCTGACAATCAAGGACACAATACCTACGATCCATGCCATACCCATACGTTCACGATGCTCAGAGGCAGCATACGCCTGCACTTCTGGTGGCATGTATGGATTGGTTATTGGTGTTTTTCGCTTGAATAATTTCATTGTCTACTCCCGTCAACGTGAATCTATAATGGTATCATAGTACATATTGGACCTTTTCGCAACTACGGTATTCTAGTTAGATTACGCTCACGTATCTATTGAACCAAAAAGCCCGGTATGTACCGGGCTTTTGTATGAGAACCAGAATATTTACTTGGCTACATGCCCATCATGCCACCGCCCATACCGCCACCGGCATCGACAGGATTAGCTTCTGGGACGTCAACGACCAGTGCACCCATAGTCATGCTGGTTCCAGCAATAGACACCGCGTTTTGGATCGCTTCTTTAGTAACGCGAGCCGGGTCGACTACACCTGAAGATTTGAGATCAACAAGTTTTGTCGGATTATTGACGTTCACTCCTTGACCAGCCTTAGACTTCTTGACCTGTGGCAACCACTCATCTGGGTTTACGCCAGCGTTGGTGAGTAGGATCCTAAATGGCTGTTCAAGCGCATTCTGGAGCAAGGTAGCGCCAGCAGATACAGAGTCATGGCCAACAACTTTGATGTTAGCCGCGAGGTTAATCAACGTGACACCACCACCAGGGACAATACCTTCCTCGAGCGCTGCTTTAGTGGCAGCAACGGCGTCGTCGACGCGGAATTTCTTCTCTTCGATTTCGGTTTCAGTAGCACCGCCAACTTTGATAACTGCAACTTTACCTTCCAAGCTCGCTCGGCGGCGTTCTCGGTCTTCGCGGTCGTATTCGCTGGTTGTGTCTTTGATCTGGGCATTGATCTGAGTAATGCGTGCTTTTACGGCAGCCGTAGTGCCACCACCTTCGATGATAGTCGTTTCGTCTTTAGTAACGATTACTTTTCGAGCGCTACCGAGCATGTTGAGTTCAACATCTTCAAAGCTGGTGCCTTGATCTTCTGAGATGACGATACCGCCGGTAAGGACGGCAATATCTTGCAATCGGTCAGCTCGCTTATCACCAAAGCTTGGAGCCTTGATAGCGACTGTGTTGAATACCCCCTTGAGCTTGTTGAGGATCAAGGTGCCAAGTGCTTCCCCTTCTACATCCTCTGCGATGATAACGAGATCTTTTTTACCTGCTTGGGCGAGCTTTTCGAGAATAGGCAAAAATTCTTGGACCGAGCTAATCTTTTTGTCGGTGATGAGGATAGCTGGTTTGTTATAGACAGCTTCCATGCGAGTTGTGTCGGTTACCATGTAGGCACTGACGAAACCGCGGTCCATAGTGAACCCTTCAACTACTTCACTTTCAAGCTTGAGGCCTTGACCTTCTTCTACGGTAACCACGCCGTCTTTTCCGACTTTGTCGATGATATCAGCGATCAGATTACCGATTTCGGCATCTCCAGCACTGATAGTTGCGACTTCTGCTACGCGAGATTTCTTGCCTTTAATGTCTTCACTAAGACCACTGAGCTTTTTGATGACGTCGCTTGCTGCAGCCTCGAGACCTTTTCGGAGCTCCATTGGGTTGTGTCCCGCAGCGATCAGCTTGTTGGCTTCGTTCAAGATGTGATAGGTCAATACCGTGACCGTAGTTGTACCATCGCCAGCAACATCGTTCATCTTGTTGGCTGCTTGTTTGATAAGTTCAGCACCTACTTTGTAGCCCAATGTTTCATCGTCGACATCGGCGATATCGACGCCCTTGGCAACGGTTACGCCATCATGAGTAACCGTGACGCCACCATAACTTTTGCTGATAACCACATTGCGGCCTTTTGGTCCCATGGTTGTCTTCACTGCGTCATATAAAATCTGTGCTCCACCCAATACCCGGCGGCGAGCGTCATCATCATAAAATACTTTTTTAGCCATATATAATCCCCTTTTCTACCTATTTAACAATCGCAATAATATTTTTTGAGAATACGAGGGTAAACTCATCTTTGCCAACTTTGACGTTAGTGGCTTCATATTCATTTTTATAAATCACTCGATCGCCTTTTTTGACCATCGAGACACCTTCGCCAACTGATATCACTTTGGCTGTTTTCGGTTTTTCTTGTGAACCACCTGGCAAGTAAAGACCACTTGCGGTTTTATTGGTAGCGGTCTCGGCTTGGACGACCACGTATTCGGCCATTGGCTGTATATTCATTGTTACTCCTCAGTTAATCAATATAACCGTTAGCACTGTACATATGCGAGTGCTAACGTATCAGCACTCACTATAGCCGAGTGCCAAAACGACGTCAAGAACAGTGTCTATTCCCCCACTATCGCAGCGAGAAAGAGCATATAAATAGTATGATCTACGGGAACGAGATTAACTTTTCTTCCATTATCATTGGCATACATAACCATGCCTCCTCGGGTGAGCTTGAAGTCGAACTCAGTACCTTTTACCAAAATTACATTGGTCGATTCGCCGAGCTTTATCGCGCCCATGGCAGTCGGCCCATTAAGAACAGTGTATGTAAGATTAAAAATGCGATCGAATCCGACGTAACCGTCTAGACTTTCTTCGGTCGGCATTTCGTTAATTTCAAGACTGAAAAGCTGACTCTTGAACGTTTGGATAACACCCTCTAACGTTACATTCCCAAACCCTGGGGCCTCATCTTGACTCAAAAGTGCGTCAAGCACTCCGCTACAGTGGGTATAGAGAGCTTCTTCGGGCATAGTCAAAAAATCAGCATTCAACTGTCTATTGAAATAGGTATACAATTCTTCAGGATTTAAATCAGTTGGAATTTCTCCAATTAAAATAGGTGGTGTGTCTCGTGGATCATACTCAGACACCGCAACGGGCTTGGTCTGGGGAACGTCGAGCAAATAGGCCAGATCATATGGTGAAAACGGCATCCATTCTTGATCTGATATTTTTTCAAAAACATCGTATCTACTCGTTACCGTAAATAGTCGCTCTTGTGGTTGTTTTGGCGTCTGATCAGGGTTTTTGTCATCGACATCAAACATCCGAGTAATGGCTACCATAGCTCCAGTAAATTCAGCTTCGTCGGCAGGCAAAGCACTCACGGTGATTCTGTCACCAGTCTTCAAATCTTTAAAAACTGAACAATCTTCCAAAATTTGATCGCCGGCGATAGCTAACTCAGGGGACTTCATTGATAATTCACGAAGCGCATTCAAACTATACAATGTGTCATGCAGGTAACGTTCGGCGCTTAGATGATTAATTGGCTCTTGTTCAGACATGTGTTGGTTCCCACTGTTTTACCGTTAGGTTACAGAAACTAGTTATATAATGCGATATTTTACAATATTAATGTCCTATTTTCAAGTGTTACAATAGATTAATGACCAAATCCATACTTATGTGCGCTCCCAAGTTTTTTGACATCGAATACGAAA
This sequence comes from Candidatus Saccharimonadota bacterium, assembly GCA_026395435.1. Lineage (GTDB taxonomy): Bacteria > Patescibacteriota > Saccharimonadia > Saccharimonadales > AWTP1-31 > JAPLYT01. The sequence goes on along the minus strand of JAPLYT010000003.1, from coordinate 136,778 downwards.
TAAACCCCTGGATGGACACCAACAACCCTGTCCAGCCTGACAAAGCCGCTAAGCAGTGGCAAAAACTGTACGCAATCTACAGCGAGCAGTTAGGCTGGGACGTCCAACTCATCGACCCTGTAGAACATTTACCCGATATGGTCTTCACGGCTAATGGCGCCCTGCTCTACAAGGGTAAGGTGGCACTACCTCTGTTCCGGCAGCCGGATCGACAGCCAGAAACCCCTAAATTCGAAACTTGGTTTCGAGAAGCCGGCTACACTGAACTCTTTTTGCCAAAATATGACTTCGAGGGCGAAGGCGATGCCCTCATTTGGAACGATATTTTATTTGCTGGATACCCTTGGCGCACCGATAAACCGGCTCATGCCGAAGTAGCCGACTTTCTTGGTATTAAAACGATAAGTCTGCAACTAATTGACCCCCGTTTCTACCACCTCGACACAGCGCTGACCATCGTGAGCAGCGATACGGTAGCCCTCTATCCCAAAGCCTTTAGCGAAGAATCTCTCAAACAAGTAAGGGCCATTGTGCCCCATGTCATCGAAGCAACTGATGCCGATGCCGTGGCCTATGGACTGAATGCCATGAGCGATGGGACAAATATCGTCATTCCCGAAAACGCTCACGATCTCATAGCCGCTTACAAAGCAAATGGCATGAATGTCATCACCTGCCCGATCTCTGAATTCCAGAAATCTGGTGGCGGCGTCAAATGTCTAACATTAGAACTAAAGTGACCTTCTGGGTATTTTTATCTGAGTACTTACACGTTTCGTAACTATTGTACTTTTTTATAATATATGATACAATATCATAAATGAGTACAATACAAACACCCTTCATGGAGATGGAAGACGCTTCACACTATGTAGAAGTAGTGCGAAGACACTATCGCAACGATCACGCCGCCTACAAAGGCCGACGCAACGAAGAACAGCAGCTCATCGCAGAAGTTACGGCAGATGAGTCTCGTATGATTATAGATGGTGTAATGAATGGAATAATGTCCATTGGTGGCTATACCGGCCCAGAATCCGCATTACCTGAATTTTATGAAACAGATGTTTCATTGGTAGGCTTTACATGGGAAGATTTCCGAGCAGAATATTCTAAGTTGATGGTAGGCTTTGGCATTATCACGAACAGACTTAATCGTGATGGCTATAACGTGCCGAGCTATGCCGATCTCGATGGCGACAGTAGAATTAAAGCAGCATCGGTACTTTTAGGTGATTTCCTGACACTCAACGCCCTTCGCTTTGGTGTTGATGGCGTAGGAGTCAAGAAAACTACCATAAAAACTGAGCATAATTTTGATGAAGGTACTGTAGTCAAAACTAAAACTGTCAAAGACATAGACAAAGAAGACTCCGCCAAAAAAATAATGACCAACATAGCTGAAACCGGTTACAGATTAGCTAATTCCCAGCATGTTGCAGCCAAGTTATCTCCTGCATCATATGCCAAGCTTCGTCATCAACACCCTGAGATACCAAAGCGCCAATTTGATTACATTTTATCTTTTTACACCGATGCAGCTGCTGCACTCGAAGAACAAGAATAGAGCTACACACGAAAGTGCTATTTTAGGGATATTGCTGATTATAGCTATTGCTTGTTTTGGATTGCGGTGCGGGCGACACTCACTTCGTCATAATCACGTTTGATGACACGTGTTGGGTCATTGTCGTTTTGGAGTTCATTTCGGTGCTTGGCGGCATCGGGGCCGTTGGTCAGAATTGATTTTTCGTGCCCTTTACCGAGCAACAGAATAACATCGTCTTTTTGAGCCATTTTGATTGCTTTTTCGACGGCATCTTCACGTTTTGGTACCAAGAATAGATCTTTGTCTTTTGATTTGCCTGATCTAATCGCACCTTCTGCTATCATTTCGAGTATTTCCTGGCCATCACAATCACGATCGTCTTCTTCGGTGGCGATAACAATATCACAGTACTCTCCAGCGATCCGTCCCTGCTCTCCCCGTTTGGCTTCGTCGCGCCTGCCGGCACTCCCGAATACAGAAATAAGTTTGCCTTTGGTAAGCGGCTTGATCTCAGCGAAGAGTTTTTCGAAGCTTTCAGGCGTGTGGGCGTAATCGACGATTACGTCGAAATCCTGACCCTCATCGACGCGGGTCATACGGCCCTCGACACTCGCCAAACTAGCAATTCCCTGCTCTATTTGGTCTTTGGTGAGTCCAATCGCCCTGCCGACTCCTACAGTGGCAAGTGCGTTGTATACGTTGAAGCTACCGGGTAGATGACAGACGATTTTGTATGATTCATCGTCGATTGTTGCGGTGAATGTGTTGCCCGCAGGGGTTGATTTGATGTTCGTTGCCTTTAAATCACCTTTTTTAATGCCGTAGAGTACTGGATTGGCAACTGCGTCGGCGAATAATTGTCCGCTCGGGTCATCGGCGTTGGCAATGCCTGTTTGTAGTCCGCCGGAGTTCTGAGATGTCTGCGTAAAAAGTCGTTTTTTGGCATCACGGTATCGTTCGAACGTTCGGTGATAGTCCAGATGTTCATGACCAACATTGGTCATAGCCGATACGCTATAGGGGATGCCCCATACCCGATGTTGAGCCAACGCATGACTGGTAGTTTCGAGCACCAGCCAATCGACGTCATTAGCTTTTATTTTCTTAAGCATTCGGACCAAACTAGCTGCACCCATGGTGGTCATCCGGGTAGGATTGGGCTGTTCACCCTTGCCGTCACCATAGTCCACCGAGATAGTCGTAATTACCGCCACCTTGAGACCGCTCTGGCGGAGCATTTGGGCAATTAGCGTACAGGTAGTTGTTTTTCCATCTGTCCCTGTAACGCCTACTACCTTCATGCCTCGAGCCGGGAAACCATAACGGGCCTGAGCCAATATGGCCTCCACCCAATGTCCCGTTGGTTCAATGGCAAAGAACACATTAGTTGGCACAACCTTCTTTACAATCTCTCGAATACCCAAAATATAAGCCTTTTTTTACTTAGTTAATTACAGTATATACCGAAAACCAGCCCCGAAGGGCTGGTTGTAGCATTTTTATGCCTAATCAATTGATGGAGTCTTAGGCTTGCGCTTCTTCAATTATTTTTCGAGCTTCAGCACTAATGCTGTAGTTACCGGTTCCATTACCACGGAAGTAGTTAACAATCTTACCGCCGCGCTTACCTACTCCTGCGATTTTGTCCCCTTCAAGGTATCCAGCACGATCAAGTGCTTCTACTACTTTAGCTCCTTTTCCTGGGGCTACAAGTCCTGAACTCTCAAGCGTACGAGCGAATCCTTCGCCACGTAGTACTGGAATAGACACGCTTGTATCAGCTGATCTTCCGGCTTCTGATGCATTTTGTGCAATACTCTCAGTAAGTGAAGACTTGCCAGTGAGTGTACCATTTGTCCGTTGAGCTGATTTAGTAACTCGCTCGACTGCTTCCTTTGTAAATTCATTATGTTTAGGCGTAGGTGTGCCGTATTTTATAGCCGCATATGTACCCGCTGCACCGGCAGCTAGAATTCCTACAGCTATTCCAATTTTCTTGTTTCGTGTCATTGGTTCTTTGCTATCACGGTCTGCGATAGCGTTCTTACCGCGAACAAGAATTGCAGTTGGAGTTACCGTTCTACCAGCTTTCTTAACTCTGTTCCACACCTTTGTGCGTCGCTTTGTTGAGATCACTGCTTCTTCATGATCTCCGTCGGTATCCTCTTCAACAAGGTCGTTCTCTATGGTCGGATCTTCTTCAAGAAAATCCTCATCAGTGATGTTTTCATCATCCTCTTCTAAAGGTACTATTTCTTCTTCAGTGTCTAGAATTTCAGATTCGTCTAGATCTTCATCGAGACTTGATTCAGTATCAGAAACAGCGCTAGAACTGTTTTTTGTGCGAAGAGCATCTTTTTGGTTACTCAAACGATCAATCATAGATAGTTTGAGGTCATCACTCATGTTTTCTTCTTTTAGAAGTCGTCGTTCGATTTCGTCCTGAACATCCATTGCTTTTGTTCGGTCGTTAGCATCTTCTGACTCAGCCCATGAGGTAACAAGTTCGTTGAGTGACTGTGTTTCGAGACTCGTCTCGTCTAGAGTGTCGTTATAATGAGCTACGTCGAAGCCCTTACCGTCTTTCATATGCTTTGGAGCACGTGTCGGTCGTTTTTCTAGATAGTCAGCCATATCGGCGTGACCTTGAGCACGATCCTGTACAGACATACTTGGATCGAGGTTTTCTTCCATCATCTGGTCATAAATTTGTCGTCCAACATCAGCACGAGAACGTGCTTCCGCTAGTGGGTCGAATTGTGGTTGTGTTGGTAGTTGTTCACTCATTGTTTTGTAATTCCTTTTATAAAATTATTTTGACTTTTTGTTTTTGCTAGCGAAGTTGTTTAGTTCGCAATAACCATATACTAGCAAATTGTTTGACTTTTGTCAATATTATTATGCTTTCATTTGTTTTTGCTAGTGCTTACATATATTCGACTATTTAACAGTGGTAAATGTGCACATCGGCGTTGATCAAGGTATGATAAGCACATGAAAATTCTTGGTATCGAATCGAGCTGCGACGAAACCGCTGCCGCCGTCGTCGAAATAACCGACACGCATGGCCCGCGACTTCTCTCTAATGTCGTGGCTTCAAGCATGGATATCCATGTCCAATATGGTGGCGTGGTGCCAGAAATTGCCGCCCGGAGTCATATAGAATCAATCATGCCGGTTATCGAACAAGCACTGTTGGATGCATATGCAGGAACTTCTATTAAACCAAGTATGGATGAACTCTGGGAAGATATCGATGGAATTGCCGTTACGTACGGTGCCGGATTAGGTGGCTGCCTGTTGGTGGGCGTAACGACTGCAAGAACGTTGGCCATCAGTCGCAGCAAACCCCTCTATGCCATCAACCACGTCGAAGGGCATGTCTATGCCAACTTTATTACTTCCGGTTCCCCAGCAATTACAGCGAGCTTGAAATTCCCCGCCAACGAGCCGAAATTCCCGCTTTTAGCCTTAATTGTCAGCGGTGGTCATAGTCAATTGGTACTATTTCGCGATCATTTCGACTATACACTGCTCGGGCAAACACTTGATGATGCTATTGGTGAAGCATTCGACAAAGTCGCCAAAGTTCTTGGTCTCCCCTACCCTGGTGGCCCCAGTATTGCCAACATGGCTAAGCGTGGAGATCCTCATGCATTTGAATTTCCCAAAGCCAAGCTCAAAGATCCATATAACTACTCATTCTCTGGCCCCAAAACAGCCGTTCTGCGCACCGTTCAGCAACTTTGCGGGAAAAGTCACGACTTCCCTTCCTTTAAGCTTGCAGAGCTATTGAGTGAAGCCCAGAAGGCCGATGTGGCTGCTAGTTTCCAGCGTGTAGCCATAGAAACTGTCGTTGATAAAACCGTCAGAGCTTTTGAAGAGTTCTCCCCTGCTTCGGTGGTTATTGGAGGCGGCGTGGCGGCAAGCCCAGAATTACGCCGCCAACTCAGCGATCGCCTTCCCATCGACATCAAATACGCCGATCCAAAGCTCTGCACCGACAATGGCGCCATGATCGCCACACTTGGCTGCTATAAAATGAAGCATGACCAGCCCACGGCCGACCCATACACGCTCGACATCAACCCTAACCTTTCGATGTAACCACTTTTAGTATTTCCCTAGCAATGTTAAAAATCCGCCAATTCTTTTGATATATAGTTATTTAATTGTCAATATTGACGCTTATGTTTGTATGGGTGTATGGTAGATCTGAAAACAAACATTTGTGTAGTCTTGCAAAACCAGTGAGACTACACACAATCCTACTAACACCATTTGGGCACCATGTACGAACACTTTGCGAACAAAGTGCTGGTTTATATTGCTCATGTTTTCCACGTGGAATAACATCGTATTGCGCGTTACCCAACAGAGGTGATACTATGTATTTGTAATGAGTTGGCGTCACATAAATTGATAAAACAAGACAGGTGTACCTAGGCAACATGAATCTATCCAAGACATATACTCCATCGGACCATGAAACTAAGATCTACGAACTGTGGGAGAATAATCATACATTTACTCCCAAAAACAGGGGTAGTAAAAAATCTTTTAGCATCGTCATTCCTCCTCCGAATGCCAATGGCAACCTCCATATTGGTCATGGTCTAGGCTTTGCTGTCGAAGACATCGCCGTCCGATACCACCGCATGAAAGGGGAGGCGTCGCTTCTGCTTCCAGGCGCCGATCATGCTGGTTTCGAGACCTGGGTAGTGTACGAAAAACACTTGGCCGCGCAAGGGAAGAGTAGGTTCGACTTCACACGAGAAGAGTTATATTCCCAAATTTGGGATTTTGTAGCGCAAAATAAAGATAACTATGAGACGCAATTCCGACAACTTGGGGCCAGTGTCGATTGGACCCGTTACACCTACACGCTCGATAAAAAGATCGTCAAACAAGCCTATTCCAGCTTCAAAAAGATGTGGGATGATGGACTCATTTACCGTGCGCAGAAACTAGTTAACTTTTGTACCTATCACGGTACCGGTTTTGCTGATATTGAGGTGTCTCATAAGGAGTCGAAGGGCCATTTATGGCACATTCGCTATCCACTCAGTGATGGCAGCGGGGAAGTGGTAGTAGCTACAACCCGCCCTGAAACGATGCTCGGCGATGTGGCAGTGGCGGTTCATCCAAAAGACAAACGCTACGCTACATTTGTAGGTAAAACGGTTCGTCTACCTCTGTCAAATCGAGATATTCCGATTATCGCTGATGACTTTGTGGATATGAAATTCGGTACCGGTGCCGTCAAGATCACCCCTGCTCACGATCAGAACGACTATGATATGTCTGAGCGTCATGATCTCCCGCGAATCAGCATAATCGGCCATGACGGGCTCATCACCCACGAAGCTCCCGAAGAGTTCATCGGGCTTGATGTCGTATCCGCTCGTGAAAAGGTCGTGAATGTCCTCATCGCTCAAAATCTACTCGAGAGAAGGGAAGAGATCGTCCATAACGTCGGCCACTGCTATAAGTGCGGTACCGTCATCGAACCATTGCTTCGTGAACAGTGGTTTATCGACACGACGCCACTCGCTAAAGAAGCTATTAAAACGCTTAAAACCAATGAAATTTCTTTCCATCCGACGGTCAAGAAAAAGCAGCTGATCACCTACCTGGAGGGGCTGCGCGATTGGAACATTAGTCGTCAGATCGCCTGGGGCATACCAATCCCTGCATTTCAGAGTAGCCAAGATGCTTCCAAGTGGATTTTTGATGAACGTGTCACCAAAGAATCAATCACCGTGGATGGCGTCGTCTATCATCGCGACCCCGATGTGTTTGACACCTGGTTTAGTAGCAGCTCATGGCCGTATGCCACGCTTGATTACCCTGATGGCAAAGATTTCGCCACATTCTACCCGGTGAGCGTCATGGAGACCGGAGCCGATATCCTGTATCCGTGGGTGAGTCGAATGATCATGTTAGGCCTGTACAACACTGGGGCAATTCCGTTTGAAACCGTCTACCTTCATGGCCTCATTCAAGATGAACATGGCCAGAAAATGAGTAAGAGTAAGGGCAACGTGGTAAACCCGATCGACAAAGTGCTCAAATTTGGTTCTGATGCCTTCCGGATGGGAATTATCTCCGGAGAATCAGCCGGGAATAACCGACCATATGATGAATCAAAAGTAGTTGGGGCTCGAAACTTCTGCAACAAATTATGGAATATTGCTCGCTTCGTCCAAGAAAAAATCGAAGATGATCTCGCGTCCAGCGAACCAAACCCCATCAGCGACGCCGATCACTGGCTGTTGTCTAAGCTACAACATACAACAGAGGTGGTGACTAAAGATTTAGATAATATGCGACTCAGTGAAGCCTACGATACACTGTATCACTTTGTTTGGGATGACTTTGCCAGTTGGTACCTCGAAGCTTCCAAGATTAGCCCCAACCTCAGTATCCTCAAATTCAGCTTATCGAGTATCCTCAAACTGTGTCATCCGTTTGCGCCGTTCATCACCGAAGCTATCTGGCAAGAACTCGCCTGGAGCGATGAACTGCTTATCATCTCTCCTTGGCCAACCATCCCTGATGCCTCGAAGCCAAAAGCCAAGAAATTCGAAGATCTGACGTATATCATTACCGAAATTCGCCAGCTATCGAAAGCAATGAATCTATCGAAGCCAAATATCATTCATCAGTCAGCAACTATCGAAGACAATGCCGACCTGATCACCAACCTAGCCCGAACAGGGAGCATCGCGCTAACAGACCAGGGGAGGGGACTAAAATTAACCTCTGCCAAGCAACATGTCTGGCTCGATATCCCCGACGAAGTGCTTACCTCGTACTCGAAAAAACTAGTAGAGAGACAACAAGAACAAATCAAGCTTATCGCTAACTTTGAAGCTCGATTGTCCAATAAGAGTTACGTCGATCATGCGCCACAAAAGATTGTCGACGACACGAAACAGTCATTGAGCGATGCAAAAGCTGTACTCGAAACTTTAGAAGATGAACTCAAAAGACTGAGTTAGCGCGTCAAACATAGCGTAGCTGAGTTGCATATTTGCATTGTTCTCTAATTTATTATATAATTATATGATGCAAAGCCCTTTGGAGCGTCTTCATAAGTACGAAATAGCCGACGCAGATCAGCGAGAATTTGATATCGCCATGACTGATCGGGTTCAGGCCGGGTTCACTCCAAATGAAGACGACAACGTCAGCCCCATCGATGGTAGCCTCACGCCAGATGCAACCGATGCTTTAGAGAATCTTTGGAGAGCAAACATCGCTGGAGCAGAATCGATAACTGGACGATACGCCAATTTTGTCAAAAATATGCCCAATATTGATCCGTCGGATTTGATGCAGGAAGCTCATTTTGGACTTTTCTATAGTGCGTTGGTTTGGGACAAAAATAGAAATGACCGGTTCTTTCCACTTGCCTATAAAAACATGCGAGGCTATGTCCGAAGATATATCAGCAATAAAGGGTCGACCATATATCTTCCCGATAGTGCCCTCGATCGATCAGCGCTCATTGCCGATACCGTTCAGGAATTACGTGAAGAGACGGGCACCTTGCCAAGCGACGACAGCGTCGCCCACGCCCTCGGTATAACCGCCGAAAAAGTAGCTCGTAATAGAACTAACGTAGGTCGGGTTATGGCCCTTACTTCGATCGATGTGCCCGCCACTAATGACGGATCTGATCAGACAGATCAAATGAATATGACGAGCCCTCTTGATGTCGCGGATGACTCTTCGCATAATCATAGCATCCAAGAAGTTACAGTCGATCAAATCATTGCCGTACTCAGCGATGAGTCGTCACCATTATCAAAAATTGAGCAGCGTGTTTTACAGCTCCGTTATCTTGGGGAGTTTAGTGTAACGGTCAGTCAGGCAGCTACTGAACTAGGACGTTCGGAGTTTGGTATTCGTCAAATCCAAAAAAGAGCCATAGCTAAGATACTGAATTCCGATCTCGCTGATAAGTTGAAAGATTTTCGCTAATACTAGGCTGGTTCTAAGGCCGTACGAACGCGTTTAGTAGATTCTTCGGAATCGTAGTCGTTAAACCACATTACATGCCAACCAGCGTGCCCTGCGGGGATCAGGTTGGCTCTCGTATCGTCTATCAGGAGTATCTCATTGCCTGGCACGCCGGCCATTGCTTCGGCAATCTCGTAAATCTTCGGACTTGGTTTTATAACGCCCACTTTTGACGAATCGACAATGGCGTCATAGGCGACGTCAGGCAATAGGCCGGCCTTGATCATAATGTCGATAAATCCACTACCAATATTGCTCAGTAAGCCAATCGAATAGTTTTCGGCGGCCCATCGTACCAAATCATGCATTTCAGGGATCGGGTCTACGGCGTCGAGATAGTATTTCTCCCAGTCGAGTGACTCAATGCCGAGATCTTTAGCGAGTTTTCGATTAAATTCTTGTGTGGTCATCTCACCAGTACATATTGCATCGTTATACTGCCAGAATGCTGTTTCGATAGTGTCGGGTGAGACGCCTGTATCGGCGGCCATGGCGGTAAAAGCTCGGTGAAAAAAGCGCACCAAACAACCGTTGATGTCAAAATATACAAAGCGCACGCCGCTTTTGGTGGTCTTCTTAGTATCTGCCCGTCCGTTAACGCTACCGACGAGGTCATCGAGTGATGAGCCTAATACTTCCGCTATCTGTTTAATGGTGAAAATGGAAGGTGATTTGATGGCGCCTCGCTCAATTTTGGCCAGCGTCGAGTAGCTAAGTCCGGCACGTTGGCACATCGCCTGCTGAGTAAGCCCCGCTTTTTGCCGTGCTCGTTGCAACGTTAACCCTAAGGACTTCTCAAGTCCGACACCACCCGATTGATTCATAGCCTAATGATACTAATTTTTAACGATTTTTACTAGAAAATAGTATTAAGTGGCTAGAGTATGGTAACTACGACCGTAAAAAAGACGATGAAAGCCATAAAGCCAACGATGCCGGCCGCCACGAGCGACTGCTGCGTGAGGCCACCATTACGACGCTGTGATTTTCCGTATACCCAAGCGCCGACACCTAGGCTGAATAACAAAGAAAGAAGAAAGTTGCTCATGAGCTTTAGTATAACATGAGTTTTTTGGCCAAAACTGCAAGTGCCTCATGGTCTGGTTCAGATGTTGGCGGCTCTGCCCGAAACTCATCTCCGGTATCTATGGGAAAGAGCTTGGCATGAGCATGATCTACATCAAGCCCTTCGATCATCAGGCCAATACGTTTCTTGGAAGGGAATTCAGCGCGGAGTTTCGCTCCGACCAGATTGATCGCATGCCACAAAGCGGCTGAATCTTCTGGTTCAAGATCGAGGAAGTTTGCCACCTGAACTTTTGTGGCGATAACCACCTGGCCCTCTTGAACAGGGTAAATATCGAGGAAGGCTATCGTCCGTTCATCCTCATAAATTTTATGGCAGGGGATGTCGCCATGGATTATTTTTGTGAATATTGAATCTTCTTTGGTTTCGTTCATGAGTATTAGTATACGCCGAAGTAGGTGCGCAATCACTCTCGGCATACTACAATAGGCATATGTTTAAAAAATTTGGTTCAGCTGTCAGTCAATTTGTGATTATAACGGCGTTGGTGCTGGCTATCCTTATGGCGACAGTCTGTGCTCTTATCACTTCATCACATCTTAAGCATTGGCTGTCCGGCAGTGGCGCATACACTTCTGCTCCCGAGCTAATCACTGACAAAATCAGTAAAGAAACGAAAAGCAGTCAGTCGAGCGACCCCATTAATAGCCCGCTCGTTAAGCAGGCTACCCTCAAGACTCTCTCGCCAAAATTTCTGAGCAGTACCTCCGAAAGTCTCATAGATTCAGGATTTAATTGGCTCAATGGTATGACTAAAGATCTACGACTCGTAATTCCTGTTGAGCCAATCCGCAAGGATTTTACTCAGCATTTAGAAGATTTGATATATACACGGTACGAGGCACTTCCGGCGTGCGCCCCTAGAACGTTACCGTCCAGCTCTGATCTTCTTACAATCAACTGCAAGGTGGGCGCGCTACCAACCCATGAAGCGCTTAAAAATTATATCGACCAGGTAATTGACGACAGCGGTATATTTACCTCCGAAAACATAAAGGACGGCTCAATCGTTGTAGTTAAGAATGCCGATTCAACAATACCTAAAGCTTATCGCTCTGTTCGTCTCATTCCGATTGCTTTTAGCATTCTTGTTTTGATCGCCGGTGCAGGGGTAATTCTAACGTCAGAGTCGAAAAAGAATGGTACTTCAAAATTAGGTCGGTTACTGGTCTCAACAGGTTTATTTACCATCAGTATCCTTTGGCTCTGCACTCTTTTACTCGTACAGGCTGAAGACAAAATCTATGAATCAATCACAAATCTTACCGCTCGTAACAGTATCCATGAACTTCATATGACGGTAAGGGATGACCTACTCCGAACAGGCATTTCGTATGCTCTTATCCCTATAGTCATTGGGTTTATTGTCGTAATTGTTCTATTCATCAATAGAAAATTGCATGAACCCAAGAAAATACATGAAGTACCAAAGCCAAAACCCGAACCAGCACCAACACCAAAGCCCGAAGCAAAACCAATTAAATCTCCAGAGCCAAAAACTGCGCCAACCATAAAACAACCGCCCAAACCTCAACTCGTAAACATAAAAGACACCACCATAATAAAACCTACCCAAGACTCTGAATACAAATAGTATGATTTTTGTTTGAAGGAGGGATGAGCTTCGCTTGCACGGATTTCACTTAATCGGAGCAAGCTCCTGCACGTTCGGAAGAGGGGGGGATATCTGAAAATACTAACGTATTTTCATCCTCCTTACGGTGCTCGACAAATAGATTCAAGAACCTATTTGTTCTGCGCTCCTCATGCGCCGAACCCTTCGGGTTCGTATCCTCCGATGCAGCCAAATTAAAAAAACCAGGCAGTTGCCTGGGTTTTTAATTTGGCGGAAGAGGAGGGATTCGAACCCTCGATACCGTTGCCGGCATACTGCTTTTCGAGAGCAGCTCCTTCAACCACTCGGACACCCTTCCATGATAATAGCATTCTAACAGATACGGAACGCAAGGTCGAACCGCTCACTCTTGAGACGAGGAGGGAAGTCTCACGTCTGCACCAGTGCTCAGAATAAATTCTTGCGCCCTGGCTTGACGACCGAACCCTCGCTTAATCCAAGCTTCGCTTGGATGCTCGGGTTCAAATCCCATTCGACGAGGCCAAATAAAAAATCCAGGTGATAACCTGGATTGTTTATTTGGCGGAGGAGGAGGGATTCGAACCCTCGCTGGAACTTGCGCCCCACTAACGATTTAGCAAACCGTCCCCTTAAGCCACTTGGGTACCCCTCCGCATTGTCGATGTTCGTCGAGGTATTCCTACAACCACTTCAACAGAGGTCAATTATATCATTAAATGCCCAGATCGTCATGGTTTTCGTAATATATCCTAGAATCGCTTTCGACTTTACACTAGAAAGCAATCCAACCTTTCGGTACAATATGCTTATGCAAGAGGGTCAAGTTCCACAACCAGTCGTTTTCCAGCCAGGTCAGGCTCCTCAACAGACGCCTCCGACAAGTCCCGTGCCACAAGCCCCGGTTCCTGCGCCCACTCCAACGCCTACGCCCGCCCCTCGAAGTGAACCTGCTCAAGTGGAAGCACAAGAAGATGATGATTCAATTGCCTGGACGGCATCTGAATTTATCGCTCACAGTAAAACTACGGGCTGGTATTTTATGTTAATCGGGATTACGGCCGTTATAGCCGTTGCGGCTTTCTTCCTAACCGATATTGTCACAACCGTCATGATTGTCATCGTCGCCTTACTTTTTGGCATTATGGGCTCCAGGAAGCCACGTGAATTACCGTACCGAATCGATGAACAAGGAGTTCAAGTCGATAAAAAAATGTACAATTTCGCTAGCTTCAAATCATTTTCGATCGTTCAAGAAGAGGGAATAGAATCAATTTGGTTCATGCCCATGCAACGATTCATGCCTGGACTTAGCATTTACTTCTCCCCACAAGAAGGCCAACAAATCGTTGATTTCTTGGGTGAATTTTTACCATACGAAGAAAAACAACTCGACAACATCGATCGACTCATGCACCGAATCCGCTTCTAGCATTAAGGATCTAGCAATTTCAACTATTTCATGCTAGAATTACCCCTGTTGTAAGCATATTTATAGCAAATATGTACCCGTAGCTCAGCTGGATAGAGCGTTGGCTTGCGGAGCCAAAGGTCGTAGGTTCGAATCCTGTCGGGTACACCAATAAAACAATCTCAGTGCAAACTGGGATTTTTTTATTGGTACATGTGCACGGTTCTGAACTTACGACGCAGATTTTGCTTTAGCAAAATATGATAGTCGTAGGTTCGTACAGGACTGAACGTGCAGGTGCTTGCACCGAAAAGTGAAGTCCGTGCAAGCGAAGCGCATCCTGTCGGGTACACCAAGTAAGAGGCCTCAGCATAGCTGGGGCCTTTTACTTGGTAGCATTCTGCAAGAATGCGAGAACCGTAAGGTTTGATATACAAGCCCAAGCGCAGCAACTTATTTTGAGTATGGGAGTAGTCGTGAGGTTATCTTGTCTCCCACCACTAACTCTTATACTTCACGAACTTTCGTGCGACCCAGAAAGGGACGACAAACATTAACCCATAGCCAATGTCGCTTACTAAGAAAAATCCTCTAAACAATACCAATTCAATAACTATGCCGATGAGTATGCCCCAGAGAAGTATGGTTTTGAGCGATCTATATCTGAAAACCAGATACATAATGGTAAACAAAAAGCCGTACCAAAGGAGAAATCGTATCGGCCAGTTAGATGCCTGAAAGAGCTTACTATCGCCTTTATTTGCGGCCGATCGTTCTATAAAGTACGTAATAAAGTAGGCCGTCAGAAGATAGACTGCAAATTGCCTACGTGACTTGCTATTGGGAAGAGTTGCTTTGGACATGGTTATTTCTTTATCTGGCGGAGAGGGTGGGATTCGAACCCACGGTACCGTTGCCGGCACGACGGTTTTCAAGACCGTTCCCTTCGACCACTCGGGCACCTCTCCATAACAGGGGTGATTATAGCATTTATCTGGAAGTGTTTCAAATTATTCAGCTCGAGCAAAGACGCAGGCGTCTACCGTTCGGGCACCGGCTTTCTTGAGAACACGAGCGGCAGCCTCTATTGTGGTCCCCGTGGTCATAACATCATCCACCAGAATTATATGCGATCCTACTACGTGGATTTGATTTCGGACAGTATAGGCTTCAGCTAGTTGAACAACTCTTTGGTCTCTTTTGGATCCTACTTGTCGTGATTGTCCATGTCGAACAAGTAATTCTGACACTTTCAGGTCGTAGCGCTTGCCCAAATGTCGAGCGATCAGTACCGACTGATCATACCCTCGCTGGCGAACACGAGACGTGGCGGTAGGGACGGGAACGATAACAGTATGTCCGTGTATTTGACTTGGAAACAGTTTCATCTGTTCTGCTATCACTTTAGCTGCCGCTCTCGCATTACGATACTTGAGCCTCTTCACGAGTTTTTTGGCTATGCCGGCATACGGCCTGTGAATACTAATCCTGTGGCAATATGAAGATCTCGTACATACTGAACACGTTTTATTTTCGTCACTTTGTCCTCCGCAGAGACCGCAGCGTTCCGGAGAGGCGATACTGAACAATGACAGGCAACGCGAGCACAATAGCGTACTTTGGTGCCCGCACCCGATACAATCATGCGGAGCAACGACCGATATAAGTGACTCAAGTATGTTCATGGACCCATCCCGTTGTTCATTTTGTGTTGTAAATATACCCATAATGGTTGATAGGTGTATTTTGCTCAGCTATACTATATTTAACACAAAAATGTATACGACTCTTAAATAATTTACTGATGTGGAGGGTAACACGAAACTATGGCCAGACGCAATCGAGACGAAGATTTATTGATGGAAGACGAACTCACCGCAGCATTTTTGGGCGAAGATGACGTTCCAACTCAAAGTGCGCAAGCACAACAAGCAACAGTAGCAGTAGCAGAAGAATGGGACGAAGAAGAAACCGTTCCTGGTCAACTCGCTGTTGACGTATATGAAACCAAAGAAAAATTAGTCGTCAAAGCACGTACAGCAGGCGTCAATAAGAGCGAGCTCGATGTCAGCATTGCCGACAACACGCTCAGCATCCGTGGTACACTTTCTGCCGGCAACGAAGAAGATGTCGAAAACTACTTCGTCCAAGAATGTTACTGGGGTGAATTCTCTCGAAGCATCACACTCCCTGTACCTGTCAAAGAAGAAGAGATTGAAGCAGTCCTCAAAGATGGCGTTCTAACAATCAGCTTCACCAAGCTCAAACAAGATACGGTCAAGAAGATCCAAGTCCTCTAGAAATCCGTATTTCATCTACTAAAAACGGCACCTGCAACGGTGTCGTTTTTTATACTCAGCTTATACGGTATAGAAAATATATACTGTTTCGAACTGTTGGCAGGGTAGCAATAAAAAAGAGCTCCCTGGTTTCCCGAGGAAGCTCTTTGATTAAGCAAAGTATATACTAAGCGCCGTTGCCGACAAATCGTCCGAGTACGAACTTGACGATGATTTGAGCAAGAGCCACAACAACAAGACCGATAACTGCGTAGAGAATCGTGTTCTTTGCTGCAGTCACGTTACCAGAGTCACCACCTGAAGTAATGTACTTGATACCACCGACGATGATCATAACGACTGCGATGATACCGACGATAGCGGAGAAGAGGTTGAGAGCTAGCTTAACAGTATCATTCACTTGAGTATCAGCCGTAGTGTCAGTAAGACATGATGAGTCGGTCTTAGTGAGATTGATATTAGTACCACTACAGAGTGAACCTTGGAGGTCAGATGTCTCCGCGTGAGCAAGAGGGACCATAGCAAGTGGTGCAAGTAGCATTGATGTTGCGAGAGCAGTTACGAACAGTTGTTTAATTTTCTTAATCATTTTTTTTCGAACCTTTCGTTATTCTTACCCTGATTTATACCATAAACATCTATCTATATTCAAGTCTAAATTATAGACCCATCTCTGTTACTTCGTAAATCTATTTAATACAAACTTGACGATCACCTGGGACATGGCGACAATCACAAGTCCAATAGCCGCGTACATTACCGTGTCTTTTGCAGTATTGGTCTGTGCGGCATCACCACCAGATGTAATGTATTTTAATCCACCGACCATGATCATGACTACGGCGATAATCCCTACAACTATACTGAATATATTCAACGCAGTAGCGAGCAGGGAATTAGCCTTCTTTTCTGCGTTAGGGTCACACTTAGTGGAATCAGCGCTCAATGCTACGCCACCACAGGCCGATCCTTTCGCACCTTCGAATAGCTCAGCATGCGCAACGCCACCGAAATAAACGGGGACTATTACTGAAAGTGTGATGATTGCAAGTAAAATTCTTTTCATATTTCTCCTATAACTTATTCAATACAAACGTTACCAGCATTTGAGCAGAAACAGCAATCACGAGGCCGATCAGTGCATAAATTATACCGTTTCGTGCGCTGTTAATACTATTTGGGTCACCAGCGGCAGTCATCATTCGAACACCATTAATCATTAAGACAAAGATAGTTACAACGCCGAGAATTAGGATAAATATCTTAATTCCGGTAGTAAGTATCCCATCCTTTCCAAGAATTGGATTAGAACTGTCGTCTGCAGTAGATAAGTTGTCTTTACATATGTCAGGCTTATCACCGGTGGCTGTCTTGTCACTGCAAACACCTTGTTTGTTGGGCAGTATTTCTACAGCATGAACAGCAGGAGCAGTCACCATAAAAGTACCAAGAATCATGCAGAGCGAGGCTATAAATAGAGTGAGTTTTTGTTTCATATTCGATTAATCACAAACGTCACGATTAATTCTGCGCTTAGGGCGATCGCCAGACCAACACCAGCAAAAATTAATGCCTGGCGTGCTTTTGCTAATGCCTCCGGGTTACCGAGTGACGTTATTAAACCGAAGCCAGCAATAATGATATATATTACGGCGACAGCACCGACGATACCAAAGACAATTTGTAGAATTTTTGTAAGCTGGTCATTACCAGCATTGACAGCGGGCAAGCCGGTTTCGCAAAGATCCTCAACGCAACCTTGAACTTGGGCTTTAGCTAAAAATAGAAAGTTGGATATATATGTGATTGCAAACATTTAATTAAATCTCCCTGCAATGAATGATACCGTAGCTGCAGCACCAATTGAAATCGCTAGTCCAATAGAAGCACTTATAGCCATGCTTATTGCTTTCTTAACTTTGTCAGGTTGACCCTCACTTGTAATAAACGATATGCCCGCGTATACAATCATGACGATTGCACCTAATGCAGCGACACGAAGTAGAATTTCTATCACTGCCGATAGGATCAGCCATACATCGCTGAGTGCCCGAAGGCGAATAATACACTGCGTGGGTTCATCTTCGGGTTTAAAGCCTTCTAAGTATTTATACCAAGTTGGAAGACCAAAGAGGCTGCCCTTTGGCTGACATGCAGATGATGCAGCTGCGAAATGGGATGTGATTATTGAAATCATTTTAATATTCCGTTCGGTACAACCCAGTTCAAGATTGCATAAATAAAGATGAAGAATAGCAAAGCCCCGACGGTGCTCGTAATTCTACCCAGTGCTTTTGCTGTTGCCTGAGGATCGCCTCGGGAAGTTGTATATTGTATACCTGCAACAATAGTGGATGCAATCAGTACAAGGCCAACCCCGAGAGTTAAAAACCTCACAACAGCAAACAATGCGTCAAGTATCGGGTTTCCTTTGCCCTTACAACCTATATTTATAGCAGTTCTAATGCGGTTATTGGTTTCACCATCCGACGACATACCTCCACAATACCCGCCTGTTTCTATATCCGGATCAGTGATTCCACCTAAAGGGACATCAGTCTTGGCAACAATGGCCGCCCGGGGAACAACCGGCATGGCCGAGGCAACTGAGCTTTTTGCAAAGACCAAAGATACGGCGACAAAAATCCCCATAATTACTATCTTTGAAGTATGTAGTCGCAACCGTGAATCTTTGTTTTTATAATTTTTCATACAGAATAAGCATATTATACTATGGTTTAAAGCATACGGGCAACTCATATGAGGATACTGATCATAATATTTTATACATAAACGACAAAACTCCTTGAAAAACAGCTTAGAGCGTTGTTGTTTAGTACCCTATGGGCTATAATTTGGCTGTGAATATAAAACATAAAGTCATTGCATTTAGTGCTGCTTTTTTCTTAGTGGCCCAAATACTCGTCACCCCTACGACAGCCTTTGCAGCAAAAAAAGAGTCTGACTTCGCCAAGGACGCTAAGACGTACACAATGCTTAATGCATTTCGATTATGTGTTGATAAATATCTTACGACCGATGGAATCGACAAAGAAGATGGGCCATTCAATCTAGACTTTTTCCCAGGAGGTAATTCGATAGGAGCTGCTGACGTAGCAGTTGGACACCATGTGGATGGTGCTGACGGCCGTTACGACTGTGCCTCAGATAGTGGAAACAGGGAAAATACATGGTTTAAACTTCTTGGCTATTCGGGGTATAGCGACTATAAGGCAAGTAAAAATGGCAACCTCAAAGACATACCGAACGATGACAATGACCAGCTGTACTTCGTTACAAATGCCGACGCCACGAAGGCACTTGAAGGTGGTGCCGCGAAGAACAAAGTTTTTGATCAAATCGACAAGAAAATAACCGAGCTCTTAAAAGACTATACCGATGAAGAAAAGAATGCCCTCCAGACATATATCTACTACCGAGCCTTTACATTAGGCTGTGGCGCGAAAGTAGTCGATAAGAATGACCCTGGAGATAAAGTCGAACTTAACGGTAAAACCTACTATGTTAAAGATGATGCGGGTGAAGTAGCAATTGGACATGGGAAATATGCTGCTGGTGGCTCAGGAGTCGCAAACTGTAAGCAAATTGGTGAAAAAATTGGCAAAGGGCAGGATAATTATAATAAAGTTCTCGGAGCTGCTGCAGGCACGAATGCGGTTCCGTCAGCTGGCGTAGATGGGACCGGTGGCGGTGGAGACCAGAATGCAACCTGTGAAACGACGTTTAGCAACCCGCTTTCGTGGGTTATGTGTCCGATATTTAATGGTGTTGCTGATTTTTGTGACTTCATGTTCCGCAACCTTGTAGAACCGTTACTCCGTGTACAGCCCGTAGAGACAAGTCCTAACGCAGGAATTTTTAGAGTATGGGATAGCTTCCGATTATACGGAAATATTATTTTAGTTATATCGATGCTACTTATTGTATTTGGCCAAGCGATTGGAGGTGGACTCATTGATGCATATACTGCGAAAAAGATGATGCCTCGAATACTCGTGGCGGCGATACTGGTCAACCTCTCGATCTATATAGTTGCACTCATGGTAGATGTCACAAACATCCTTGGGGGCGGACTCGGTACGCTCATGATTGCCCCATTCAAAGAGGCGTCGTTATTCCAATTCTCACTAGATGGTGGATCATCTGCGATCATCGCTGGTGGTGGAGCGATTGGGGCTATTGGTGCATTTGTATCGGGTGTGTCGTTTGTTGCCGGTGCAGGTAGTGCTGCAGCAGCAATCGGAACTGCTGCGCCAGCAATTGCACTTTTCGTGCTATTACCAGCTGTACTCGGGCTACTAGCGGCTTTCATTACGCTTGTTGTACGACAAGGCCTCATACTATTCCTCATACTTGTCAGTCCTGTAGCGTTTGCCCTGTACTGTTTGCCAAATACCGATAAATACTTCAAAAAATGGTGGGAATTATTATTCACCACCTTAATGGTGTATCCGATTATTATCGTCATATTTGCTGTCGCAGATATCATGACTGTCACGTTACAAAAAGCCAATGGATTTAGTGATACAACCCCGGCGTTATACCAAGCAGTACCGTCTGCCTTGGCAGGAATTATTGTCTTCGTAGCGCAGTTCCTGCCGCTCGTTCTAATACCATACGCCTTTAAGCTTGCAGGTGGAGCTATTGGTAACTTGCATGGTCAACTCACAGGGCTTGGCAAACGCGGTCTTGAAGCCTACAAAGGTAATCCAAACGATATGAACAGTCGACGCAACCGCCTCAAACGGGATGTCGATACAGACAGAGAATATGGTAAGTATAAGATCGGTAGAGCACTTCGTGGTCGTGCCGCGGCTGCGGATACTCGTGTAGCAGCTGGGGTAGGAGGTCGAAGACGTGGTCGACTCGCAGCTGGCTTATACAATACAAGTTCTAAGATGGTTTCTGGAGCAAGCAATGAAGCCCGTGTGTCGGCACACCAAGCGGCTGAGTCAGAAAGACTCCAGAAACAAAAAGCAACCGGTCCAGACAACTCTATGCGCGACGCTTGGGCAGAATTTGATGAAGAGACAGGTACTTGGTGGAATCCAATTAGGGCAAGTGGTCTATATGAACAAGATGCAGATGGATTGTATTATGATAAGAGTGATCTAACATGGAATAGTGCTAAAAATAAGTTTGAGGCAAATAAGGGTGCTGTCGGGCGATACACAGGTAACACAACCGACGGATATACCGATGCAGCGGGTAATGCTGTCGCTCGAAGCTCTATGGGCATAAACTCATCTGCAGTCGTGTCTAAATCTGCCGTAGACGTTGCCCGTGCCAATGCTATGAGCAATCCAGGCGCCTTCCAAGAGAATCTTAATTATGAGATGGAGAAGGCTGCAGAAAACAATGACCTCGGAAAACTACGTTCGCGCTATGCTAGACTAACCTCAGATATGGGAATGTCGGCAGACGAAGCATCAGGAATCTGGAAAGTAGTTGGATATCGACAGCAAGGAACCCATCTCGTCGAGAAATACTCTGGCTATCAAGATGTTATTAATCCTAAAACAGGTAAAATACAGCGGGTTGATAAGGCTGCTGACATGAATTCCCTCTCCAAGCAGTTCGGTGGCAAATCCAAGGGCTACGAGCAAACTGGTCAAAGTGACCGTACCTGGGGTGCGATTCGCGATGATATTATTGGATTATCAACTAAGCACGAAGCTTCATTGAAGCCGGGTGGAGGGCCTGGGCTCAACGGAGAAGAAAAGAAACGACTGCAGTACTACAACGCAGGTATATCTGCGCTTGAACGAGGTGGTTCGTCTCTACCTACTCCGGGCGCGGGTGTGAGCCCTAACCCTAATGCTCAGGCCGGAGCTCAGCAACAGCAATATGCACCAGTATTTGCCGTCGGAGCCGCAGGTACGGCAGAGAGTGTAGCTAATCAAGCGTATGAAGCAATCAAGGATCTCCGAGAAAGGTCTAGTGCTAGTTTCGTAAACGATCTGCCTGAAGGAGCTGGTGACTCTGGAAGTTCCACGTACTAGACTCGAAGTTAATGAGGAATATTTAGGAATATGGCGCAATATAAAGTAATTCAGGATATCGAAGCAGAGGATAAATTCCTTGGGCCACTCACACTCAAGCAGTTTATCTTTGCCGGCATAGCGGTACTCAGTATGTACTTCTGCTTCTTGCTGCTTACTAAAGGTATCTGGGTGATGGTATTTCCGTTTATCCCTGTCATTATAGTTTCTGGATTTCTGGCATTTCCGTGGGGCAAAGATCAAACAACCGAGGTCTGGCTACTTGCCAAAATTCGATTCTACTTCAAACCTCGAAAACGGATCTGGAATCAATCAGGATTGCAGGAGCTCGTGAAGATTACGGCTCCCGTAAAGATTGAGCAACAACTGAGCGATAACTTATCTCAAACAGAGGTCAAAAGTCGACTAAAGGCATTAGCCGAGACTATTGATAGTCGTGGGTGGGCTGTTAAAAATTCTGATTACGCTACCGCCCTGCAATCGATGGATACGCAGCATATTTCAGATCGACTCGTCGAAGCAAGCCAGCTACCGCAAACCGTTTCTCCATTTGAGGAGCAGGCGAGTGATGATATTTTTGGCGATGCCAGAGCCAACCAAATACAGTCTCAATTACAGCAGACGAGCGATCGACATAAAACGAACGCGGTTGATCACATGAAAGACGTCATGAATCAAAATGCTACGAGTGGCCTTAACACCGAAGACGCACCTGCAGATTTTTGGTTCATGAATGAACCAGCACCCGCCACAAATGGTATGGCAACATTTGGCACTCAAATGAGCCAGCCAGTTGCACAAGACCCGGTTCTTTCATCGAGATTCTCCAGTCAACCAGTGGCGGTAGATCCCGATGATACTGCGATCTTAAACGAATTACACAGCAAGAACGATCGGTCCAAACAAGTGTTCAGAAATCATCGATCCGTTCAACCAGAAGGCGCAAATCCCCGACCACAATCAGTGACAGCGGCCCCTGATCCTGCTACAATTGAACTTGCAAGAAATAACGACCGCGTCGTATCGAGCCTGGCCCGTGAATCGAATCAAATTCACCGTTCAGGAGAAGATAGCGAAGTCGTAATTTCACTTCATTAGCATAGTGGGCGTGGGCACAAACACATTTATGGATCCTTCTTATAATCAGCCGCAACCAGGTAATTCAATGGCTGGTTCAGCATACCCGCAATCTGGTGGATTGCCTCAGCCAATGCCCGCGCAACCGGCACCATCGGGTGGAATAGGAAGTCAGCCATATGCTATGCCCGGCGCCGTAGCAGCCGTCGCGCCTCCAAGCAATATCTATCAACCTCAAGAAAGGGCAGGTGCGTCACAACCAGGTATGGTCCAGACTCCATCGACACTTGCTCCAAAATCAAACCCCAATAGTACCCAAAATTCACTTCAAATAGCAGAAGTTCGCGACGGAATCGTCATTATGAACGACGGCAGCTTTCGCTCAATAATCATGGTCAAGTCGATTAACTTCGACCTGATGAGCCCTCAAGAGCGAGAAGCAGTTGAGCATAGCTATCAAGGGTTCCTTAACTCCTTGTACTTCCCAATACAAATAACGGTGCGATCACAAAAAGTAGATCTTGGTCCGTATATTGAAAAGCTTGATAAAATTCGCACCGAACACGACAATATGCTCCTCGCGCTTCTCATGGAAGACTACATAAACTACATGGATCAACTAAGTCTGCAGACAAACATCATGGATAAGAAATTCTATGTGGTTATCCCGTACTTCCCAATTGCCGACATGCAGCGAACACTTGACGCCAGCAAAGGCCTTCTAAAAGGAGTGTCTGCGCTCTTCAGCAAGAAACCGCAGCAACAAATCACGATCAACGAAGCAGATCTTGCAAAAGCAAAGGATGAGCTTCGTAATCGAGTGCAGGCCGTTTTGGGTGGTCTGATGCAGTGCGGCATTCAAGGCCTGCCACTCGACACCCAAGAACTCATCGAATTGTATTACGACAGCTACAACCCCGACACTGCTACCCGCCAAGAACTTAAAAACTTTAGTGACATGACTGCACCAGTTGTAACTAAAGGCGAGGGCATGGCCAGACAGCCAGAACTAGAAAGAGAGATGCAGTAATGGCATTTGGCAAAAAACAAGCACCTGTCGACCCTGTAGCAGTCGCTCAGGCTCAGAAACAACGAGAAGAACAAGAAGTTACTGCAGCTTTCCAAAAAGGCGTCACCGCGCTCCGCGACTTCGTAGCTCCAAGCTCACTCGTGTATGAAAATAGCTACTTCCACATCGGTACACGCTTCGCGCGAACATTCTATGTCTATGGATATCCTCGGCAAATTTTCACCGGATGGTTGAGTAGCATGGTGAACATGGATGAGGTCATGGACCTATCAATTTACGTCTATCCCGTCGAGAGTAAAGTAGTGCTCGATAACCTTCGCAAGAAGGTGACTCAACTCGAAGCAGGGCTCCAGATCGATGCCGAAAAAGGCAAAATCCGCGATCCAGGTAAACAGGTTGCCATCGCTGACGCCGAGGAAATGCGCGATAAACTCCAGGTGGGTGAGGAGCGATTCTTCCGTTTTGGATTGTACTTCACGATCTACGCCACCAGCATGGATGAGCTGGAGTTTGTAACTCACAAAATTGAGTCAGTTCTGGGGCAACAGCTTGTCTATTCCAAAGCGGCAACGTCTCAGCAAGAACAAGGATTCAATAGCACCATCCCGCAGTTTATGGACCAGCTCCAGATACGTCGCAACATGAACACTGGTGCTATCAGTACCAGCTTCCCATTCACCAGCGCCGATCTCAGCCAAGATAGCGGTATTTTGTACGGTATCAACATGCACAACTCAGGATTGGTTATCTTTGATCGATTCAGCTTAGAGAATGGTAACTCAGTAATCTTCGCTAAGTCAGGTGCCGGTAAATCGTTTACCGTTAAGCTCGAAGCTCTACGAAGCCTTATGTTCGGTACCGAAATATTTATTATCGACCCAGAAAACGAATACCAACGGATGTGTGAAGCAGTTGGTGGATCGTATGTGCGCCTGAGCCTCAATTCGGCCACTCGAATCAACCCATTTGACCTCCCGCAGGTTGTAGATGCCGAAGAAGCCGACAACGCCCTTAGAAGCAATATCATCACACTGCACGGTCTACTCCGACTCATGATGGGCGGCGCTCAATCTCAGATGAATGCAGGCGGTGGAGTCTCAATGCCAGCGCTCGACCCCGTTGAAGAAGGGGATTTGGATGCTGCCCTCATCGAAACATATGCCAAAGCAGGCATCACTAACGACCCACTCACCCACACGGGCATTCCTCCAACCATCGTTGACCTGTATGACACACTGCTTCATATGGGTGGCACCGGCCCGCAACTTGCTCAGCGACTTCGTAAATATACCACCGGTACTTTCGCCGGCATCTTTAGCCAGCAATCAAACACCAATATCAACAACCCGATGGTTGTGTTTAATATTCGAGACCTAGAAGACGAACTTCGTCCTGTTGCGATGTATATCGTCCTCAACTATATATGGAACAAAACCAAGAGTGATCGTCGACGACGGATCCTTATCATTGATGAAGCATGGCAACTCATGAAATATGAAGACTCTGCAAACTTCATGTTTAGCCTTGCCAAGCGCGCACGTAAATACAACCTCGGCATCACCACCATCAGTCAAGACGTAGAAGACTTTATGGGAAGTCGCATGGGACGAGCAATTATTGCCAATGCCAGTATGCAAATACTTCTTAAGCAGTCGTCATCTGCAGTAGATATGCTTGCAGAGGTATTCAAATTGACTAGTGAAGAAAGGAAGCGCCTCAGTCAGTTCCCTGTCGGGCAGGGCTTATTCTTTGCGGGCCAAAGTCATGTCCACATTCAAATCACCGCAAGTCCAACCGAAATGAATCTAATTACTACTGAACCAAATCAAGTAAAGCAAATCGAGGAGCAAGGCGATTTTAGCCAAGGTCAGGGAACCATTGACCTATCAAACCGATTAACGCCTGGATCATAATATGGGAGTATTGCTTGGCGAAAAACCAGAAGGTGGCGTCTACGACAACGAGGAGTCGAGCGGATCATGGTTAAATAGCCTCAAACTAAGCGGCGACGAGTCAAGTGGTGGCGGATCGAGCGATGACTCTTCGGGAGGCGGTGGTGGTGGCGGAGGTCGGGGAAGAAGTCCCCTTAGTCTTAAGCCCGATGAATTGAAGGATGCAGAAGAAAGTCCCGATGATCAATCAGGTGAAAATTCCGATTCTGATGGCGGTTCATCGGAAAGTTCTGTAGGGGAAGGTGTTAAAAAAGCCGTTGAAGGTGCTACGAATGCAGCTGAAGGCGAGGCTGGCCTATTAAAGGAAGCCTTGAAAAACACTAAGGCTGTAAAGCGAGTAATATCTACCCGAACAAAGGTAGCATTTGCCTCAGGATTTGCAGTGATAATAGCCCTGATATTAATGATGCTATTTTTATTAAGCACCTTGAAAGTAGTTCACTTCGGTGAAGTTCTCGCAACAGCAGGCTATGCTCGCTTTAACGGAATAATGCAAGAAAGAACCACCCAAAATATATTCGATGCATCCGTCGTAGAAGGCAATGGACAGATAGACACCTTTGGAAAATCCATGCTCGACAGAGTTAAATTTCGAAATGTCGATCTCCAAATTGCAAAACTCGGAAACGAAGGAGTGATTAAATTTGAGGTTGAGGGAGATAGATTAACGGGCGTTAGACTGCCTGAAAAAGGGGAGACTATCACCCTCGACGGCATAACAAAAAACCTTAATAGCGAAGCTGGTGGTACATGGGCAGAAATCAATAGCACAAAAGCTCGAACCTTGAAGCCAATCGAGAGTGCTCGTGCTCGTGCTGCAGTTCGTTATGAATTCACCCAAAAAACCCAGGCAAGCGTTGGCTCCGCCCTCGAACTCGAACCGCGCTATGTACGAAGTAGGACTTTTTCATATATCGCCGATAATGTTGGCTTCAAATTTGGAAGATGGAGACAAAAAGGACGAGAGTTTATTTCTAAAAATGTTCGCGATGCTGCGATCGAAGATGCAGTAAACGAACAGCAAGAAACACTCAAAGTGGGTGATGATACAATCAGTGAAAACGTTACCGAGCCAGTAAAAGAGAATATTAAGAAGGCGAGGGCAGCAGAAAAAGTTAAAGGCTTTTTAGAAAAAAATGATGGTATTTTTAATGAAGAGAAGTTTGCAGCTAGCTTCGAAACCGATATCGCAAATGCCACAAAAGTCCAAGAAGTAGCCACAAAAGTTGGTACCATCGTCCTACTCCTCAGCCTTGCCTGTATGACCAATGATGCTGCTCGAAATGTAGAAAACATTGCAGTCCAAAATGAAAAGCAAGCAACAAAAATAGCCTATGATATGCTTGCTGCCCGAGATCAAACGAAAGCCGGCGACGTGACGACTATCGCACAAGGGGCAACCGCAAAAAGATATGATGGCATGGATCAGTCGGCTGCATATCAATACGATTCAGGACAAAAAGTTACCAGCACGACAAGCCAACCAAATATTAAACCCTCCGTCAACCCAACCGTACTAGAGTTGGTCAAACGAATAAGTAGTCCGTCGTCTCTCGCTATACCTGGTCTCGGATTTATAGCCCCTGGCACTTCAGACGAAATCGATAAAGAATTCTGTGGCCAACTTCTAAGCCCTCAGGGGGCCATCGTTGGGGCAACGGCAGAAGTTTTAGTACAAGCTGTAGTTGCATTCTTCACAGCCGGTGGAGGAACTGTTGCTACCGAAGGTGGTGCGCGTGCAACAGCCGAATTGGTCGTTCGCTCACTTGGCGAAGCCGTTTTTAACAGCGCCAAGGGGATTGTATCGCTAAAAAGTGTTGGAACACTTGGTGCAGTTGGACTCTATGGCCTCGGACTACAGTATGTCGTAACAATGTTGTCAGGGACCACTTTCTCGGGTGCAGAAAGTGGCGCAGGGGCATACGAACGAGGACACGCTGGAACATCACTTGCCCAAAGTAGGCAAGTTAGGTCTCTCGGTGGAGTGAAGCAGGATAATGCGGCCGTAGCGGTGCTTGATCGTTCGTACCAAGACATTGCTATGCGTCAAAAAATGAGTGGAAATGTTTTTGCACGATACCTCTCCGTTCAGAATCCGTATTCTCTCCTCGGTAAAATGAGCGCTGCATCGCCGGGAGTAAATACCGGGGCAGTTTCCAGTTTTACGCAAACATCTCTCATGAACTTTGGTACCATGGGTAAAAGTATATTTGGGAATGTGTTTAGCTCGATCCCTATATTTAAAACTGCATTTGCTGATGCCGAAAATGCCGATTACAACCCCTATGGAGATGTGGTTCAGAGAGGGTACTCAAAAGATGAATTAAACAAAATGAGAAATGACGAAAGCTATAATTTCTACAATAATGCGTCCATACTTGGCGAGGCCAAAATCGCCAAAATCGATGAACAAATAGGGAAATGTTTTGACCCTTCTCGCACCGAATCGGAAGTAGAAAAAGATCCCGACTGTTCAAAAGACAATCCTCGACAAACCAATGGTAGATGGTGCAAACGAAGACCCTACTCAGCCGTCTAACGTAGGATCAAAGGAAGACCCAGCTCAATATGTTACCGAAGCTCCAACTCCATCTGTGCCAACGCCTCCTACAGGCTCAACGGGCACCATAACTATAGACAAGACCTCTGAAATCCCTGGTGCAGGAGGAATTCGAATTGCGACCGAAAACCTTGCCGCATTTAATGCTATGGTTGCCGCCGCTCAAAAAGACGGCATAAATCTACTTCCGATCAGTAGCGGTTGGCGTGATCCACAGCAACAAATCGCGCTTCGTAAAAAGAACTGTCCAGATTGGCAGAACTCACCATCAAGCGCCTGTAAACCTCCTACCGCTAAACCGGGTACATCCAATCACGAGAAGGGTAATGCAGTTGACTTCGGCACGATGTGTTACGCAAAAGGCACGGTGCCTTCTTGCCCTGGAAATGCGCGCTGGGAATGGCTCAGGAAAAATGCCCAAAACTTTAAGTTCTATCAACTTCCGTCCGAGGCATGGCATTGGTCAACGACGGGAGGCTAAAAATTATGAAAATACCACGAATATTTCACACGAGACCAAAATTACTACTCAGTATTTCAAGCGGTATTGTAGCAATCGTTTACTGTGTGAGTTTTGCCGCTCCTGTATTTGCTAAACCACTTTTCTCAAACTATCCATATTACCAAGCAGGTAGAATTGATAGCTGCAAAGAAACAGGCAGTGGATCGCTCGGTGGGAATGACACAAACTCAGGCATACCTAGCGATGGTTCAATCTGGAATAGCGGTATCCAGCCTCCGTACATCATGGAGCAATTTGCGGTAGAAACCCTCAAAGCTGTAGCTAAAAAAAGAGGTGTTCCCGCAGAAAACACGGTCACCCAAGAACATATAGACGCACTCCTGGCCTTTATGTTTGGAGAAGGTGGTGATATCGCCAACAAATGGCTGTACAACCCACTCAACAGTGGTATTTCATCAAGTGACCTCGTTGCGGGCGAGAAAAAGGCGAACGGTACCCAATCATTCAAATCATTTGATGCAGGTATTGAGGGGACCGCCCGAACAATGGTAGGCAAAAATCAATCTCGCCTCGCAGACACATTAGTCAATAAAGAAAGTACTGCAACTGATTTCATGTATGCGCTAACCTACTACAATAAGTTCGCCGGCAATAAATTATGGGCTGAAGCATCTGTACCCAACCCCGGTCAGTACTACACTCAGCGCCTAAGCCTCGTAAACCAAGTACGTAAAAACTATAACGACATTGCAAGTACTGTCATGGGAACAGCGGCCAAAGAGTATAGCGCAAAAATCAGAAATCCAGCTGCGTTGCGCAAATCAGAACTAAGAGGTTCTAATCCGGTTACTGTCAGTGCTCCTGTGGGAACCGACGAAACTGATGCGTGTGTCGGCGCATCACCGGCAACCGACAACGGAATTTCTAAGAATAACATCACCCAAACAGCCGTCAATTTTTCATGGCCCGATAAATTTAAACCCAATGCTGGTATGAACGACGGAAACAGAAGCTCGGCTCGAACACCTAAACCTGAATACGCAGCAGCAATAGCGCGTTTCAACAAAGGTCAGCGGACTGACGGTGCCGACTGCGGCGTTTTTGTAGCGACCGTTATGCACGCCAGCGGAGCAGATCCTAAATACCCATCTATCGGAACAGCAGTGCAACGAAACTATGTAAAAAGTCATCCGGAATTATATGACATAAAAGAAGGACCAGCCGCCTCAGATCTTTTGCCTGGCGATATTCTAGTCGTTAATAACGGCGTACAACACCACACATTAATTTACGTGGGACCTCAAGGAGAAAAAGGATACGATGTAGCCAGCGCTTCACAAGACACACGTTCGGCAAATCTCGGAAAGTCGGGTTGGGAAAAACTTAATATCTACACACGTGCTCGCTTAAAAACCGTAAATACAGGAGCAACTACCAATGACACAACGCTTAACTAGAATTATTGCACTTATTGTTATATCTATGGTCGCAGTGGGTGGATTTTTCGCCTTTCAGGCCTTTTCTAATCGTGATAAAACTGCGGTTCTTACTCTAGAATTTGCTCCAAAAAGTGCATCAGCATTAATAGGTGGTATTAAAGCAAAACAGGGAACACAAAGACAACTGCCCGGAACGTACGATATTGTTATTTCTAAAAACGGATTTAAGACTAAAAAAATAACCGTAACTCTTAAAAAAGGTGACAATGGGTATACGGGAGTGGTCCTTGAGTCAGATAGTCCTGACACGAAGGACTGGTTTGACAAACACCCCGACGATCAGAAGTTAGCAGAAAAAATTTCAAGCCGAAACTACGACGCCGAATCAGACAAAGCTTCTAAAATTCCAATACTCGCAGACCTTCCGTTTGTCGGGCCTGGGGAGTATTTCAGGATCGACTACAATGGCGTGACAGAAAAGGGTCAAACAAGCATCACCATTACATTTATTGATGAAGAATCAAAAGACGAGGCTCTTCAATGGATGCAGACACAAGGCTATAAAGCAGCGGATTATGACATTGCATTCGTATTCAAGCAACCAGAAGAAAGTAGTGAGTCGGGTGATTAGCTCATCGGTATAATTTGGCAGTTGTTCATGAAATGTTTGACGACGATGTCGGCATCAGTAGTCGTGATAAAGGTCTGGTAGTTTTTAAGATAGCTGGTGAGTGCTTTTCGACGAGCACCATCAAGTTCGCTAAAGACATCGTCGAGTAGCAGGATGGGTTTTTTATTACGGGCTGATTCGAGTAGTTGGAGCTCTAGGATTTTGAGGGCCAGAAGCAACGTACGGCTTTCTCCACGGGATGCACTGGTGTGTGCTGGGTGATTGTCCAAAATCACTGCCAAATCATCTCTATGTGGACCATTCGTCGTAAATCCCCGAAGCACATCATCCTCGAGGCCTTGTTCGAGTTTACGAAGCATATCGGAGCTATAGTGAGCCACAGAACATAACGATACATATTCGAGGGTGACGGTTTTTTGCGTACGTGACAACTCTTGGTATAGCTCTTGGATTTGCTCTTGCATCGTAGCGATCATGGCCACCCGGTGCCCTACAATCTTACCAGCCAGCTCACTGAGTCGTATATCCCACACAAACATCTCGTCTTGAGATCGATACGGATTCTTGAGGAGTTTGTTTCTCTGGGCAAGCGTTCGTTTATATTCCCGGCGCAACACCCCAAATCCAGGGGATGTTTGCTCGAGAAGCGTATCTAGATAATCGCGCCTTCGCTCAGGACCCCCGCTAAGCAGCCGAAGATGATCTGGCTCAAACACAACCACCGGAACAGTCTTCGGAAGACTAAGCCTCCGATATACAACCCCGTTAATCGTGTACTTCTTTTCTATTTTGGTGGCTGTTTGCTCTAGTGTAACAATTCGTTTTCCATCAAGTGTATCGCTCTCGATACGAGTCCACGGTTTGTCATAGGCAATCAAATCAGTATCATGACCCCGGTAAGAACTCCCACGGGATATCACCAAAACGGCTTCCAGTAAATTCGTCTTACCACTGGCGTTGGGCCCCACAATAATATTCACCCCCGGACTAAACTCAAAGGCGCTATTATCATACGAACGAAACGACTGAAGTCGTAAATCACTTATCATAGGTATAGTTTAGCGCCTTTTAACTCTTGAGAGGCATAATGACGTGGGTGTAATCACTTGCTTTTGTTTCGCGAAGCACACACGGCTCGAGCTTACCGTTAAAACAGATATCCACATCTGCTCCGCCGAGCGTTCCAAGTGCATCAAGGAGATAGCGAGAATTGAGCGTAATATCACCCTCGTTGGTAATGACCGCATCGGCACTGGCGGTGTTTTCCCCAAGTTGTGATGCAATTGAGCGAATACTCACTTGCTTAGTCTCAGGATCGAGATGAATCGTTACGCTGCCGGCACTCTCACGAGCAAAGAGGCTTGATACCTTAGTGATGTTCACAAAGTCAGCGCGCTTAAGCGTGGCAGTGGTAGCAAATTCACTTGGTACGAGCTTGCGGTAGTCAGGGTATTTTCCTTCAATGAGTCGTGTAACGAGTTCTACTTCGCCAACCTTAAAGAGCACTTGTTGATCGTCGTGGGTCACTTCGATGTCAGTATCCTGATCGCCCAGTAGTCTAAGTAGTTCTTGCATGGCATTTGCAGGGACGAGAAGATTGATCTCCTCCTTGGTGGCCATAATTTCTTTTTCGGCTAACCGGTAGCTATCGGTAGCAGCTATATAGAGTTTCCCACCTTCGGTGTGGATATACAGCCCGGTAAGTACTGGTCGAGCTTCGTCACTACTAGCCGCAACAAGTACTTGCTGTAATCCTTTTTTGAAGGCCTTTGCTGGAAGTGTCCATGAAGTCCCGTCGGTGATTGCTGGCATGACAGGGAACTCATCAGCTGAGATACCATTAATAACTGAATTGTATTGATCGGTGGTGATATGTAGTTTGTAATCGTCGAGTTTTAGTTCGATCACGCCACTCGGAAGACTGCTGACGAAATCCTGCATCAAGCGGGCAGGGACCGTAATGCTTCCTTCTTCTGCTACTTTTGATCCAATGTAGTGAGTGATGGCAATATCGAGATTCGTTGCCGCGATAGTTAGACGTGTTCCAACCGTCCTAAGTACCACATTGGCAAGTATTGGGAGTGTGCCTCTCGTGTTTGCTACTCGTGCGACGTTTCCGAGTGCTTTTGATAGATTTTCCTGGGTTACTTGAAGCTTCATTTAATTGCCTTTCTATATATTAAATAAGGTTGGTTAGAAAAAGTAGACATTATAGTAAGGTCTGTGGACAATGAGCATAACTCATCTTTAACAGATTGAAATAGTGAAATATTCTGTGGGAAATACCCACGTACAAACGGTGTATAAGCAGCACGTGTTACCCACAGGCTGCGTACAAAATGTGTTCGAAAATCGGGGAAGGGGACAACATTCTGCGTTATGCTACTAACCATACTCAGGTTGTGCACAGCTCGTCCCCATGTACCTAAAACAGCTATTTTTATGAATGGCAATGATGTGAGATTAGGCATACAAACGCTCCTTTATGGCAGAAATAGCACTACGCATATCGGCATCGAGTGACGACTCTTTTTCGATCTTTTCGACCGAATGAATTGCCGTAGTGTGATCTTTGCGTCCAAGTTCCCGTGCAATCTTAGGAAAACTCAAATGAAGTTCACTCCGCAGAATGTACATTGCAACTTGCCGAGGCACGACGATATCTTTGTCTCGCTTTGGTCCGAGGATGTCGTCAATTGAAACTTGGAAGTGCTTAGCCGTTCGTTCGACGATTTGTTTCGGACTGATATGTTTTGGTCGTGACTTTGATGCGCCAAGTAAACTGGTGGCGATTTGAATTTCAGGTTGCAAGCCTCTCATCTCACAAAAAGCCAGAAGCTGATTGAGCGCCCCTTCAAGTTCACGAATATTGGTCTGGACGTGTGAGGCGAGGTATTCAACAACGCCTGGATCGAGTGAGATGCCGTGAACCGTAGCTTTTGTTTGGACGATGGCACACCGTGTTTCAAAATCTGGGATCTGCATATCAATACTCATCCCCCAGTTGAATCGTGATCGGAGTCGTTCCTCAAGCGTTGGAATATCCTTTGGCGGCTTATCGCTACTAATAATGATCTGCTTATTGGCTTGGTGAAGTGCATTAAAGGTATGGAAGAATTCTTCTTGAGTCTTTTCTTTGCCGGCGATAAATTGCATATCGTCCACGATGAGTACGTCGGCGCTTCGATAATACCCGGCAAAATCAGTATTCTTCTTGTATCTGATAGCATCTAAGAATTCTTGGACGAACTGTTCTGAAGATATATAGACCACATGTGCCTTAGGATTAGTAGCTAGGATTGCATTGCCGACTGCCTGAATGAGGTGTGTCTTGCCAATACCAACACCACCATATAAAAAGAGTGGATTGTATCGCTCACCCGGAGCGCTGGCTATAGCTTGACAAGCGGCATATGCTAGTTCGTTTCCTGAACCGACGATAAAGTTATCAAAGGTGTATCGTTCATTGAGTCCTTGGCGATACGAATGTCGCACGCTATTACTGTTGCCTGATGGCTTTACCGTCGATGGCGCAGGTGCGTTTGAACCAGGCAAGACCATGACCGTTTCTTCTTTAGATCGTTTGTGGAGTGTCCCACTACTACTGACATGAATCTTATATTCAACTTTGTCTGGCTCAACACCGTTCTTTTTGAGAACATCAAGAATCAGTTGATTAAACTTACGCTCTAGCTGGTTCTTGACGAATATCGTCGGCACTCCAACTACCAGTACATTATCTTTGTTTTTGAGAAGTACGGTGTTTTTGAACCAGGTGACATAGCTGGCACGCGAAACAGAGAGTTCAACTTCTCCTAATACTGCCTGCCATAGACTGTCTTTCATGTACCCTCGCTTTTCCAACTTTCAAATCTATATATAAGTCTATACAAAATGTGCAGAGTTTTCCACAAGCAAATAATGGGCACCAGGGTAGACCTATAAAAAGCTTGCAAACAGGAGTCTTTTTGTGCACATAGGAAGCCTCTCTCTAGTAATCTGTGGAAAACACTTGGTCAATGGTGGAAAACTTGATAGAATTAGTGGGTTAAATATTGTTAATTTGACTTCTAAGTCGTAGTAATATTTGTATCGCTCAAATATCGCTTGTGATTTGCACGTCCAAATTAATGGTAAAGATCTAAGAATAAGGATATAGTAAGATAATGCCAAAACGAACATTTCAACCCAAAAAACGCCACCGCGCAAAAGAGCACGGCTTTTTGAAGCGCATGGCCACCAAAGCCGGTAAGAACATTCTTCGCGCACGCCGCAACAAAGGCCGCGCTCGTTTAACCCACTAAGCCAGTTGGACAACTTTGATCGAAGATAAGCCTGCGTACTTTCGTGCCAGGCTTTTATCTAATGTAATTAATTGGTCGCAACCATTTCGTATGGCCACTGAAATTTGCATCGCATCTTCGAAATCGCTGTCTCGACGATTGGCAAAAGCCCAGCTTATGTCGTCGGATGTCAGAGGAAGTATCTCGAATCCTAGTAATAAATCGTTAATTCTGTCTAGATCATAGAACTTGCTGCCGAAATAAACTATCAAATGAGCTGAAAGCGCCGATATGAAGACTGAACCTTCGTTATCGGTGATAATTTTTTTAGATAATTCTTTATATTTTCGCTTGCCGATAACTTCTAAAATAATATTCGCATCGAGAAAAATCCTAGAGGCCATACTTTTTGTCCAACGCTTCGTGATAGAGCTCTTTGTAAGATTTATTAGGGTCGAGATAGTGTTCTTTTCTTGGTGCATTGTCGAGTGCGGCAAGGCCAATCATTTTTTTCCCTGTGTCCTTGCTTGCATTATTGGGTACGAGACGCACAGGATCACGAAATCGATGTTTAACGATGATTTCCTCGCCGGCATTAACGCGCTCCAAAATAGAGTCTAAGTTGTTGCGGAGTTCTTTTGCGGTAACTGTCTTCATATGCTTAAGTTTAACTTAAGTTCACTCTCGTGTCAAGTATGTCCAGGCGGCTTGCCCCTGTACGAGGCGACCTAACAACTGTAGAATAGTCGTATGATTGCATATAAGCATCGATTTCATGGCCACAATAGTTTGCGGTTTGTGTATGCCCACGGAAAAACCTATCGAGGGCAGCTTTTGTCTATTCGAATTGCCGAAAATGCAGGACGCATTGAATATCGCTGTGCGGTTGTGGTTAGTAAGAAAATAAGCAAGTCTGCCGTTAAGCGAAATCGGATGAGGCGACGACTGTACGAGATTGTTCGCAAAAATCAGGACACGATTAAAATCCCCGCCGATATTGTCATTACCGTTTTTAGCGATGATATTTTGACGACCGACCATGCCAATCTTGAAGCAACGGTGTTGCGATTATTGATGCAGTCTCGAGTAATCTGACCCCTCGTGATATGATAGGGTGAGTCGATTTGAGCTGCGGGAACAACGACCAATGTCCCATTCCGCTCTGAAATCACCAAATGATCAGCCGTATTTTATTAGGAGAGTGTATGTTTACCACATTAATCGTCAATCCAATTTTCAACCTTCTGGTGTTGATATATGCAGTTCTGCCGGGTCATAACTTCGGTCTGGCAATTATTCTATTTACGGTTCTTGTCCGGTTGCTCATGTGGCCACTGGTCAAGAAACAACTCCATCAGGCCAAGGCTATGCGCGAACTTCAACCTGAATTGAAGCGCATAAAGCTTGCAGCAAAAGGAGATCGCCAGAAAGAATCAGCTTTGATGATGGAGCTGTATAAAGAGAAAGAGATCAATCCATTCTCTTCTATTGGACTGCTTCTTGTGCAACTGCCGATATTCATAGGGCTATATAGTGGCCTTCACCGTATTGTCCTCGACCCTAAAGCGATCGTCACCTACGCATATCCTAGTATCGCTAACTTGCCATGGATTCAAACGATTGCTGCTGATATCACCAAGTTCGACAGTACGCTCTTTGGAATTGTGGATCTCACCAGGGCTGCTATTGGCAAAACAGGCGGTGGCATTTACTGGCCAGCAATGCTCATCGTAATAGCAAGTGCCGTGATGCAGTATTACCAGGCAAAACAGCTCATGCCTGATGACAAAGAAAAACGAACCTTGCGATCGATCCTGAAAGAAGCCGGTGATGGCACAAAGGCCGACCAAGGTGAGATAAACGCTGCCGTTGGCCGCAGTACCCGTTACATGCTCCCTGTATTCATCTTTATCGTAACGGTCAACATCGCTTCAGCATTATCCTTGTACTGGCTTGTGAGCGGTATTGTGGCGTTTATGCAACAGTCACGAGTACTCGGCCAAGATCAGACTGAGATGACAACCGCCAGTGTTGCAGGCAGTAGTACACCTATCGAAGCAGAAGTAATTCCTCCTAAAATAAAAACTACAACTAAGTTACCTAAAAAAGGAAGTAAAAAATCTAAAAAAAGGAGATAGGTCATGGAAGATTCAATTGTTTACGCAAAGAAATACCTTGAAGATTTATTATCATTTTTTGGACTGAATACCGATGTTTATGCGACTAATAGCGACGATGAGGTTATTGAACTTCATATCCCGTCCACGCATCTCAATGGATTCTTGATCGGGCAGAACGGTGAAACCGTCCGTTCATTGCAGTTTATGGTCAGCACTGCCCTGCGCAATAACGGGTATGAAATAACTCGTGTTAACGTCGATGTCGCAGATTACAAAAAAGCTCGAGCAGAACGACTCGGTGAGGCCGCTGTAGAGTGGATTAACGCCGTCAAGGAATCCAAGAAAGACATGCCCCTGGAGCCTATGAATCCTGCCGATCGACGGACCGTGCACAAGCTAGCCGGTGAGCATGGCATCACGACTGAATCCGAAGGTTTTGGCCGAGACCGCCATATTGTCCTCAAAGCACCCGTTGAAGTCGAATCTTAGGAATACCTACGGTCTTTAAGGTTGTTTCGTTTTCGAGCTCGTGATGCACCACGAACGACATAAGAAAGCGTATATGCGATACCTCCAATAATTAGCGCTACAAAGGTAATGAAGTTCACGACTACTCCCGCGTCTCCGCCAAGTAGTGCTCCACTGCCATAAGCAAGCGTAAGGAAAATGACAAATGCAGCTGTCTTAGTTGTAGAATTCCACCAGCTTTTTACGAGCATATTACTTTGATTGGATGCAGTGCTTTGGATAGTGGCTTGATTAGGAGTAGCATATATATCGCTCGACGTTAGTTTACGCAGTGTCTGATTGAGGACCTGATCTACAGATGCAAACATATCCTGGAAGGCTTTTTTGTTGCCTGGCACCAGGGGCCAATAGAAGTACATTTTATTTTGAATTATTTCTATATCGCACGATGCAGCAAATTGCATGAGTGTTTCCATGACATCTGGCGCTAGAACGGTTAGGGCAGTTATGCCGTAATTATCAGGTGCGTAGAGTGCAAAATACTTTGAGAAATCACCTTCTAGTTCAATTTTTTGAGACTCGTCATAATCTATTGGCAGCGTTGATGCTTGGTGGTTGCCGTCCTCAACGAGAGAGTCGATGATCATATGGGGCAACGCACGGGGCAGTGTAAGTTCGAAAACCTGCAGGTCAAATATCTGCTGACCCTTTCCGTAGCCAATAGTGTAGTTATAGGTATAGAATTGAAACGGTAAGTCATGATTCACCCCCGAGTAAATGCTATTCATTTGCCTACCATGACCGAGGCTAAATATAGTTCCAATTTTATCGATATCACGACCAAAAGTTTGAAATTGCCATGAATTGACAGTCGCAAATTGAGCTAGCGCTGCGTTATAGGCTTTACTTTGCTGGCTTGATTTGTAAATAAAGATGCCTATTCCCACAAGTATCCCAAAGTAGCCAATGAGCTGAATAGCAACACTCGACAATATGGCACCTCCAAATATGATCCCAAAAATACCCAGAATGAAGAGTATTGCAAAGTTAATATCGAGCCCAGATTTATTATTGAGCGAATCAAGCGGGGAAAAGTCGATAGCAACAACGGACTTGGTCATGAATTTAAAACCTTGGTATATACCTCAAGAGTTTGCTCGGCCATGCGACGCCAAGAGTATGTAGCTGCCTGTTTGTGACCTCGGGCTATGAGTAGTGTTCGGAATTCGGTATCGGTGAGTATTCTTGATATCTTTTGAACGATATCGTCAGAATCTTTTGGATTGAAATACAATGCGGCGTCGCCATAAACCTCAGGTAAGCAGGTGGCATTGCTACTGACAACTGGAGCGCCATGCACCATAGCTTCAAGTCCTGGTAGTCCAAATCCTTCACTGAGACTCGGGAAGACATATGCGACACAGTGTTGATAGAGCCACTTAAGTTCAGAATCTTCAATGTACCCAGTTGTAATTACGCTATCTTCATAATTCCGATCTTGGATATATTGGTCGATCTTTTCGTAGTATTGCTCCTTTTTACCTACGAGCACTAGTTTGAGCTTGGGGTGATCGATTTGCAGAGCAGGGAGCGCGTCGATAACGGCTGTGAGGTTTTTGTGAGGGAAAGCGGTCCCGACATACAATAGAAACGGGGTTTTACTGTCGATATATTGTGGAGACTTAGGCTTGCCAGGCAAGGGGGGTTCACTGGCACAATAGGTGCTCGTGGTCTTCCCTTTTGTAAATGAATAATGTCGGGCCAGGTCATCTTTGACGTAGTTGCTGATGGTAATAATTGCTTCAGATTTTTTGTTGCTATACCAAAATAAAAATCGGTAGCCAAGCATCTTAATCCAAAAAATTGGTACTGGTGTTTTGCCGGCACGCGTGAAGCGGAGCATAGTGAGGTCAAGCGTTGATGTCACTCGTTTACCACGATATAACAGAGGTTGTTGATTCAATGTGAAGTGGACCAGATCGGCCTTTAGATTTTTAAGTTGGCGAGCAAAACCAAATTGCTCACCAGGATTAAGCGAGAACTGAGCATACGGGCATGGCACAGCTTCAAAATTCTCTGCACGAGGCTTCCATGTGTCCTCCGGATTAATTAAGATTGAATATCGATTCTGCTGATCTATATCTTGCAAGTGTTCCACAAGCCTGTCCACATATCGTCCGGTACTGGCTCTGCGAATACGGGCATCAATGACAATATGCTTTTTATGAATCTCTTGGCTTTTTTCTAGGTCGTTTTTAGTCATTATGCGTACAATTATAGAATGGAAACTATCAAACGCCTACCAGCTCGCGGCTCCTATCTTCTACTGGCCTATATGCCCTTTCATATTTTTCTTTCACAGTCGCTGAGTCTACTGACAGGAGGACTCGATGCGTGGAAGCTCGGTAAAGACGTACTCACAGTCTTATTGAGTGTAGTGACCGTTGTATTGGTATATGCACTACGAAAACAAAACAAAGTCTTTAACGTTCTTGTTGGACTTTTTTCCCTGTATGTAATGAGCTATGCAATTGTCTGGGCAATTAATCCTGATATCTACACGAAAACTGCTCTTTTGGGCACACTATATAACCTTCGAGTAATTGCGTATGCAGTGTTAGGCTTTGGCGCGGCACTGCTTGCTCCTCATGAAATCTCAAATACCAAGATAATTAAGCTAGTACTTATAGTCGCTGGTATTGTCTCAGTGCTTGGAATCTTGCAATATTTTCTTCCAAAAGATATTCTCGGCCATTTTGGCTACAGTATAGAGCGAGGGGTAAAACCTAATTTCTTCATTGATGATAAAGCTGATCTTCCTCGAATAATGTCGACATTGCGCGACCCAAACTCGCTGGCTGCCTACCTCATTCTTCCGCTGTGTATTTCGATTGGATTATTTTTTAACAATAAAAAACGACGAATGTTGTTCGGTGGCTTAACGCTGCTTATGAGTCTTGCCTTGTTTCTCACATTTTCAAGAGGAGGACTGCTCGGTGCGATTATTGCAATTGCGGCAATTATTGGTCTACGGTTCCGCGGTTGGTTATTGGAGTATGCAAAACCTCTTACTATCGGATTCTTTGCAGCGGTAGTAGTTTTTGGAACGTTGGGCTACGTTCATCGTGATCAATATGTCGTCCAAAACATCATCCTTCATAGCGATGAATCAACCAAGGCTACCGAAGATTCTAATGAACTGCATGCTCGCTTGGCTGCTGACGGCGCAAAGGCCATCGTAAAGCGGCCACAGGGGCATGGCCCAGGTACCGCTGGTATTGTATCGATACAAAATCCTAAGGGAGGGGTTTTGACTGAAAATTACTTTGTCCAGA
This sequence comes from Candidatus Saccharimonadota bacterium, assembly GCA_026395435.1. GTDB lineage: Bacteria > Patescibacteriota > Saccharimonadia > Saccharimonadales > AWTP1-31 > JAPLYT01. Next base: position 95,428 of record JAPLYT010000003.1, on the reverse strand, counting down.
TAGGGTATGAAGTTGGAATAATTGGCCTGGCTCTATTCCTTATTATTTGGGGATACATACTTTTCAGACTATCAAAAAATTCCAGTTTGCTCTCAAGTAGTTTGCTTGCCAGTGCAGCGGCCTACGCCGTTCTTTGTCTTATTATGCACCTATGGACTAATGAGGCGATTGCGGCAACGTGGTGGATCACGGCCGGTTTGGTTCTCGGACAAAAGCCCCTATCGAACCATAAGAGCTAATATTACAACCTTTAAGCGTTATTTTTTAGGTATAATAATGTCACAGTAAACGAAGGAGACAAACGTGTCAGAATCAAGCCCCGGAAGTTTTAACGATTTTACCTCAAAAGAGGGTCTAGACCCAGCAACACCTGAGGCAGTGGAAGTCTACACAGAAGCACTGGGAGAAAACTATCATCTGATTCATGCCGGTGAACCCGTACCTGTTTTATCTTTGGTCGGTGCTCTAGTTATACCAGTTAACGAACAGGCTGTAGCGTAATGGCTAAGAAAGCACTTATCACTGGTATCGCCGGACAAGACGGTGGACACCTCGCTGCTCTCTTGCACGAAAAAGGTTATGAAGTTTACGGTGTTATTCGAGGTCAGTTAGAAGCCAGCCACCCGAGGTATCAACAAGTTCGTACCGAGATGCCCTATGCGAACCTCATAATGGCTGATCTGCTTGATCTTTCGGCACTTACTCGTGCAATGCAAGAAATTAAACCTGATGAAGTCTATAACCTCGCTGCAATAAGTCATGTTGGCTACTCGTTTCGAGATCCTGTACTTACGGCCGATGTCACTGGCAAAGGTGTCCTCAACGTTCTGGAGGCGATTCGACTTGCAGGGCTGGAAAAAACTACGAGGTTTTACCAGGCTTCAACGAGTGAAATGTTTGGCGGACTCGAATATAATCGGCCAGAAACCGGCTACACAGAAGATGCAGCCTTTCATCCGCGTAGCCCTTATGGCGTTGCCAAATTATACGGCCACTGGATCACCAAGAACTATCGAGAAAACTACGGCATGTTTAACGTCACGGGTATCCTTTTCAATCACGAAGGTGAACGCCGTGGCCCTGAATTCGTCACTCGAAAGATCAGCCAAGCTGTTGCTCGAATAAAACTAGGACTTCAGGAATCTATCGAACTCGGCAACCTCGACGCTAAGCGAGATTGGGGTTATGCGGGTGATTACGTGGAAGGAATGTGGCGGATGCTCCAACAGGACGAGCCTGATGATTACGTGCTCGCTACCGGAGAGACGCATACGATCCGTGAATTCTGTGAGCTAGCCTTCAAGGAAATTGGTATTACGATTTCATGGTCAGGCAGCGGCGTCGATGAAAAAGGTCTCAATAGCGAAACCAACGAAGTGCTCATTGCAATCAATCCCGAATTTTTCCGCCCATCAGAGGTAGATCTACTTCTCGGTGACCCAACTAAGGCCGAAACAGTCTTAGGTTGGAAGCGCAAAGTGGACTTCCCGGGTCTCGTAAAACTAATGGTCGATCACGACTTAAAAGCAGAATCTAAGTAGTCTGAAATCGTTTGGCTAAGCTCATAGGTTGGTTTCCATCCTGTCTCGGCAAGTATGCGAGCATTAGAGCCGACTACTCTTTCGGGATCATTTGGTCGTATTTTTGACTGATCGACGATAACCGGAATATCTTCCTTTTGAAGGCCTGTTTTAATGAGTTCCAGGATAGACGTTCCTTTAACACTTTTCCCAGAGCACACATTATAGATCCGGTGGGCTAGCTCTGGTTTTGTAGCAAGTAAGATATAGGCACGAACCACATCTCGCACGTCAGTATAGTCACGTTCTGTCTCAAGATTTCCGACGGTAACTTCATCAGAACTATGAATTTGTTGCGCAAGGTCGGGCACCAAGAAGCCGCCTAGTTGGCCTGGACCAATATGATTGAACGGTCTCGCAATGATGATATCTTGTCCATCTCCGATCATAACCTCTAAGGCTTCTTCCATTGCGATTTTACTTAGTGCATATGGGGAGGCCTCTGACGCAAGCGCACCATCTTCTGATAAAGGCATGGGCTGATGGTTGTCGTATACGGCGCCTGTACTAATTGCCAAGACTCTGATGTTCCTGCCAAGTGTCTGGATTCGATCAACTATATTCGTATGTACGGCAACGTTGACGGCGTTGTATTGTGCTTCATTTCCAAAAGACGCACCGACGTTCGCAAGACCGGCAAGATTTATGACTGCTGTAACACCCTCAAAGTCCAGGCGCTCTATTTGACCAACAACCGTGAGATCACACTTTGTGTAGTTTGACACGTGGTCGGCTATTTCAGGTGCAATGCCATCATCCATTCCAGTACCGTAGACTTCAAAATTCTGACCATGCAATTCTCGTGCAAGATGTTTACCAACAAAACCATTCACTCCTACGACCATAATTTTTTCACTCATAGCTACTAGTATATGCGTAATGTATCATTGCCGTACAGTATAAAACACTCTAAAATATAGATACGTGCAAAATCTGAAACAACGGTATCGATATTCGACCATTCTACTTAAGCAGTTAGTCAAAACTGACTTTAAATTACGTTACCAAGGTTCATTCTTGGGGTATATTTGGTCACTCCTTCGCCCACTGGCGATATTCGTCATTTTGTACGTAGTTTTTACAAAGTTCCTTGATGTGGGGAGAGATGTTCCACACTACCCGGTATACCTACTTCTGGGTATTATACTGTGGAATTTTTTCGTAGAAGTCACAACAGGTAGTGTGAGCGTGATTGTTTCAAAAGGCGATCTTATACGCAAGATAAACTTCCCGAAATACGTTATTATTCTGTCCAATTCATTTTCAGCACTTATTAACTTAACGCTGAATATGATTATCGTTGCTTTGTTTATGTATCTCAATAAAGTTGACGTTAGAATGGTTGCTCTTACATTCCCTATTTTTATTGTTGAATTATTCATTTTTTCACTTGCTTTAGCTTTTTTCTTGAGTGCGGCTTTCGTCCGATTTAGGGACATAAGTTATATCTGGGACGTAGTTATGCAAGGGGCATTTTATGCAACTCCAATACTCTACCCACTATCCAAGGTGCCATTAGACGCAGCAAAAATACTTATGTTAAACCCCGTAGCTCAGATTATCCAAGATATGAGATACGTTTTAGTAACCGATAAAGCCCAAACTATTAGTTCCGTGTATGGTACTCAGTCGATCAGACTTGTGCCATTGTCTATCGTCTTGGGTAGCGTTATCATAGCTGTTGCTTATTTTAGAGCTCGTTCTCGTTACTTTGCGGAGGAGGTGTAGTCATGGATGATTTCGCAATTCGAGTCCAGAATGTATCAAAGAATTTTCACTATACCAGCGGCCGTGCTGGAACAATAAAGAGTCTTCTCACGAGCACGTTTAAGAACAGCGAAGTTGCTAAAAAAGATGTTCAGCACGCGCTCACTGACGTATCTTTTGATATAAAAAAAGGTGAATTTTTTGGGATTGTCGGACGGAATGGAAGTGGTAAAAGCACCTTACTTAAGATGATCGCTGGAATCTATCAGCCAAACTCTGGTAAGATTCATGTATCAGGTAAGCTTGTGCCGTTTATCGAGTTAGGTGTTGGCTTCAACCCAGAACTTACCGGTAGAGAAAACGTCTACTTGAATGGTGCATTACTTGGCTTTAGCCGAAAAGAAATCGAAGCGCAATATGACGAAATCGTTGAATTTGCAGAGCTCGGAAAATTCATGGATCAACAGCTCAAGAACTACTCTTCGGGTATGCAAGTTCGTCTTGCGTTCTCTATGGCAGTACGAGCTAAGGCTGATGTGTTGCTTATTGACGAAGTCCTTGCAGTCGGTGATGCTGACTTCCAGCGCAAATGTTTCGATTATTTTAAACAATTAAAACATGATGAAAAGACGGTAATTTTTGTGAGCCATGACATGGAAGCGGTACGACAGTATTGCGATCGGGCCGTACTAATAGAATCGAGCAAATTAATTCTTAGTGGCTCGCCAGAAAAAGTTGCGATAGCATACACTAGACTTTTCAACTCAGACACGAAACAAGATGCTACCGTAAAAAATAACGGCAAGAGGATGGGCGATCGTAAGGTATATTACGATACTGTTTCAATTACCGTAAATGAAAAGACGATCGATATCAAGCAGACTATTACAGCAGAACAGCCTGTTTCTAATTATGTACTTGGCTTGAGGATAAAGACAAGCGCAGGGCAGCAGGTTGCTGGAACCAATACGACGATAATGCGAAGCAAGACAAAATCATTGGACAAAGGAGATTCGAGCACTATAACGTGGTCTTTCCCGAATGTATTCAGTGATGGGTCATACAATATTGACGTAGTTATTACGCATGAGGATGGCGTAACAGTACATGATTTTTGGGAAGATGCTCAGCCTTTTACGGTGCGACGTGATAGGCAAGTTGCGTATGCAATAGACCTTGATTTTGATATTTCACAAAAATAATTAATAGTTTTAAGGTTTATTTATAACCTATAACGGCGTAATCCTGGGGGCCAAATAGCTTCTTTACGGTACTATTGATGACTTCATCTTCGTAGGAAACTTCGAGGGCAGGATGGAGTGGAATGATCTTTACTTTCTTGAATCCGACATACGTGAGACAAAATTTTAGGAATTCTGGCGGAATTGGTCGTAAATGTGAAGGATCGTAATAAAAGCTAAAAGCTCCTACGCTGAGATTCTCTGGGTTTGGAGTTTCAAATAAAACGAAACCGTCATTCTCAAGGGCTCGGTATGATTCTTTGAAGAGTTGCAGCAGTTCACTGAAATGAATATGTTCGACAATATGGAAGCCAGTTATGGCGCTGAAGCTTTTAGCTTTCTGGTCTGCCATATAGCTAATAGCATTTGCTTGAGTGGCCTTGAATCCGCGTTTAACTGAAAGTTTTACCATGGTTTCATTAAGATCTAGGCCAATTGCATCTAGTTTATTAGTTTTCATAAGTTCCAGGAATTCACCGCGCCCGCATCCGATATCGAGAACGGGTTTTTTAGAGGAATTTATTTTTTTTAAGGCTTTAAAATACGGCACGTATACTTGTAACCGCTCTAATATAACCTGCTCGCTGCCTCTAAAAGAATCCTCAAATGACACATAGAAATCATCAAGACTATGATCGTCGGCTAAGATATTTGATTTCTGAGCATCACTCATGTTCGCCTCATTAGTAACTGCCACGGGTTTACTGTGAGTTTTTTCAGAATGTATTTTTAATTCAGATATCTTTCTATGCGTCGTTATTAACTCAGATTCGAGTGTCGCATTGTTTTCTATAAGCTCGATGATTTTTGTATTTGCGCGAGTTGTTTTCTGTTTTAGGTTTTCGATTTCAAGGGTATTTTTTTGAGCAGTATCCTTTAATTGCGTTATATATCGTGGTAGTTGTACGATACTTAATCCTAGGCGTAGGAGATATCCTAATACAGGAATTCTTACGAGAGCTTTTTTAATGGTACTCATTTCAAGATTTTCCTATCTCTATGTTAGTGATTAAATCAAAGAATTTTTCTGCGTTGGAACCCACTTTAAACATACTATTGTGACTATGCTTCAAACCTTTATCTCTATATTCTCGGCGCATACTTTCATCGGACAATAAACTTTTAAGAGCTTTTGTGATAGCTTTAGGACTATCGGCATTGACCATCATTCCGGCATTTCCTGTCGCTTCAGGCAGAGAAGAGTTGTCGCTACTTACAACTGGCGTGCCGCAGAACATCGCTTCGACCGGAGGTATTCCAAAACCTTCATATTTACTGACATAGGCGAAAACGGTAGCGCCACTAATTAAAGCTGGCATGTCTTCATCACCTACGTAATCGTTTGGCTGGATTACCTTAAGGCCTCGAGCCTGCATTGATGCGATGGTCGTGTGTATTTCGTCATCTTTCCATCCCTTTGCGCCAACAAGAAGAAGCGGATATTTCTTCTGCAGATTTGAGTCTAACCCATCGTACGCTTTTAGCAGTGTCACTAGATTTTTGCGAGGTTCGATATTACCAACATACAATAGGTATTCTTCAAATATTCCGTATTTCGCCTTGACGGTCCGGATTTCTGTCTTTGAACGTGGATAAAACTCAGCACGGCTAATAATCGGATACAGAATATCAATCTTTTCGACATCATATGCATATTCGTCTGCTATTTCTTTTTTACTGTTGGTAGAAATCGTAATAATTCGGTTTGCTCGTTTTGCAGATAGAGCAGATTGTTTGACGAGGAGTGATCGGTTACGCTCTTCAGAAAATTCTGGATACAACACGAAAGAAAGATCATAGATAATGGGTACCGACGGACTCATAATGGTCGGCCATGAACTAAAATGTGGGAAAACATATATTTGTTTTCCGAAAAATAAGTCGATTGGTGGAAGAAGGCCATATCGTTTGAGACCGTTGGCAATATGAGGTCCAAAGGGCATTTTCTTAGATGTAATATTTTTGAAACCAAAACGTTCTAGTCGATGCACGAGTCGCCAGGGCGCACCGATAGTGACATTGAAATGCTCATATTTTTTATCTTCGAGCAAAGTGTCGATCTCTTTTAACAGCGATGCAGTGTAGTGGCCTATACCACTAAAATGATCAAGGCAGAGCACTTCACCGTCTACAAACACATTAATTTTTTTTGCAGTAGGGTTTTGCATTCACTTTAGTATATCAAAATTTATATTCTGTACGGTTATTCCGTTGATTCTTTAAGTCTTCTTCATGCCAAGTAAAGAGCAGAAATCAGCGTATGAATTCTTAAATGTAAATTGCTTTGAATGTTCAAAGGCGTTTTTGCGAATTTTGGAATACTGAATTGGATCTTTGAGTAGTTTGTTGAGTGTAGCTCCCATAGCAGCGAAGTCACCAGACGGCACAATTTTACCGGTTTTATCTTTGAGGACACTATCTCTTAGGCCATCAGCATCATAGACAACTGCTGGAGTGCCCTGGCTGTTTGCTTCGGTGACAATAAGTCCCCAGCCTTCTTTTATTGAAGTTACGAGAATTGCATCAGCATTCCGGAGAAGATCTGTCTTTTCTTTTTCACTCACTCTTCCGGCCATCACGATATGATCACGATGCCTTGATTGAGCTACGTACGCTATGACCTTTTTGGCATACGATCCGTTTGTGTTTCCGGCAAGTGTCAGCGTTAGGGCGGAGTTGTCATCACGAGCAGATTCAAATGCTCGTATGGCGTCAATTGGGCGCTTCATGGGCCTCAGAGCGCCTAGAAACACTATACTATTGCTACTCGGCGCGTTAGGAAGTTGGGCTGGACGGCTCGTCTCCATGCCAACTCGAAAGACTTCGATAGTTGCAGCCTTAAAACCATAATGTTGCAAGTCAGTCTTGGTGCTCTCAGATTCTGTCAGGACGAGCGCATATCGTTTAGATAGTAATCGAAGGTAGAGTGGCTCCAAAGTGTAGCCGATTATAGATAACGGGAACATAATCTGATAAAACCAGACAGATCGAGCAAGCTGGTAGGTTAGTAGAACTTTTTTGGCGGATCCGGGATAAAAGCAGCCAAAAAAAGGAATGGTATTCATTTCATCGATAATCAAATCAACTGGTTCGCTAATTTTTTTGTATGATTGGCGGGCCTTCATATAGACACTGAATTTTCCGCCTTGCCGCAAGGTTCGTACGCCATTAACTTTTTCTACTGATTTTGAGCTAGCGTATGATGCAGTGAGAAGCGTGACGGTGTGTCCGTCTTTGACAAGATTTTGTCGGATTCTATCAGATACGAGCTCAGCTCCGCCGGCTTCAGGGTGATGTATATCTTTCCAGGAAAGCCAAACGATGTTCACTTATCGATGTTTCCTTATGACGTAGAGTGGTCGATTTTGTGTTTCGTAATAGACGCTCTCAAGATAGAGGGCGAGGAGTCCCTGACAGACTAGTACGATGCCAACGAGAAAAGTTACAAAGAGTGCTAAGAGGGCACTACCTGTCACGGAAAGACTGAGTGGATCGCCAAGGATGTATTTTTGAATTGCCAGCATTACGCCTACGATCGCAGAAATTGTAGAGATCATCGAACCAAGAAGCGCAATAAATTTTAGTGGTCGCGTGGAATGAGCGACGATACCATCAAGTGCCAGTTTGAAGAGTTTTCGATATGAATATCCAGCTGTACCGGCATGTCGTTCTTCTGCTTCAAAGGGCACTTCGGCTCTTTTAAAACCGAGCCAATCAAGGAGATTTCTGGTCACGCGGTTACGTTCAGTAAGTTTGTTGAATTCGGTGACTACCTTTTTATCGATGAGTCTAAAGTCGGTTGTTCCGGAAATAACATCTTTACCGCCAATAAATTTGAGAATTGCATAGAATAATTTCGAGCCGTATTTTTTGACGGCACCTTCGTTTTTATTGCTCGTTCGTATGCCCACGACAACGTCATTGCCTGACTTCCAAAGGGTCATGAAGTCGTCTACGATACCGATAGGGTGCTGGCCATCACCGTCCATAATTATTGCAGCATCGCCGGTGACTGCAGAAAGCCCAGCAGTTGTTGCCGCTTCCTTACCGAAATTTCGAGATAGGGTTATGAAATGAACGATTTTTGGATGTTCAACCTGGAGCTCTTCTATAATATTAAGTGAATTGTCACTGCTCCCGTCATCGACGTAAATAATTTCGTATGTGATGGAGCGAGATTCAAAAAAATCGTTAATCTCATTGAAATGCCAGATAATATTGTCTTGTTCATTAAATATCGGTATTACGAGGCTTATACGTTGGCTGTTGATAGAATTTTTAGTCATTGTGTCTATAGTCTCCAGGACTATTATTATATACTGCAAAAGAACATTCAGCCTAATAAGCACGAACGAATCAAAGTAAACAGGAGTCATGATGAAAAATATAGCCAAACAGAGAAAAATACTCCTCTTGTGGAATGGAATGACTTCAAAGCAAGTAAGTGGTGGAGATATCTACATAAAGCAAGTTGTTGAGCATTCGAAAGACAGTTTTGACGTCATTCAGTCCAATCACTCCAAAAATCTTATTGAAAGTAAGAATACTCAAACTGTGTTAAACACCGGGTCAAGCGAACCAACCTCAAATATAGGCATCGTTTTGACGTATCTAAAAAGAGGTATTTCATCATTCTTTTTCGTCGGTAAGCTACAAGAAAAAGATAACAACTACGCATTCGTACTAGCATCATCACCATTCATTTGTGATCTTTTGCCGGCTCTGCGGATGAAGCACGCTCATCGAGCGGTAATTTTATTTCACCTCATACCCGATAGATCGGCAAAAAGTCTTTCTATGAAGATTCGATTTGCGCTCGCAAAACTGGAGCAAAAAATCGCACTGTCCATTATAAAAAAACACTTCGATTCGGTGCTTGTAGGGAACTCAGAAGTTAAGGCTGCCGTCGAAAAGCTGATGCCAGGAAAGAAGTTGATCATTGCACACGCCGGGATCGACACCTCAGCTTTCCCTGGCAAAGGGGTAAAAAAGAATCCCAACCTTGGATTGTTTATCGGTCGACTTACAAGTCAAAAGGGAGTGCTTGATCTCGTAGACATCGTCGCTGATATTTTGAAAAAACAACCAGAATTCAGGCTTGAAATTATTGGTGATGGCCCTCATAGGCACCTGCTTGAAGAAAAGATGCAATTGGCGGGAATGAAAGCCATAACCATATTGGGTTTTGTAGACAATACGATTAAATATCAAAAGCTTGCAGAAGCAACATTCTTTCTGTTTCCAAGCTATGAAGAGGGGTGGGGGATTGCACTTGCCGAAGGTCTGTATGCCGAATGCAAATCTGTCTGCTACGAACTTGATCATTATCAAAATATTTTCGGAGACTATCCGACGTATGTGCCGATTGGAGATAAGGCAGCTTTTTCAAAAGCGGTGCTTACATCATATGATCATGCGCCCGTGAAAGGCCAAAAAAAATTCATCGAACAATATGATTACGCGGCAGTAGTTACCGACGTTGTTTCGCGTATCTCTGAAGATGTGGAGTAAGAAAAAAGCCAATACTCACGATGACTCCAACCAGGCCAATTACATTAAGGCCTTGCAGAATATAGCTAACGGAATCAGAACTGTCTAGTTGTTGCACAAAGACGGCGATAGCAACTGCCATTAAACCCGGAACGATATATGCTGCACGATGGTTAATGACGATGAAGTAGAGAACCAGGGAAGTGATGACGAGGAAGCTAAACTTATAGCCAATACTGAGCGCACCTAGACTTGTCACGAGTTGTTGGCTATACGTTCGTCCAATAAGTATATTCAAGATTTCATTTCCAAAGATGCGCATCGCAACGATTGCACCACATGAAATGATCGCATGGATCGTGAATATTCGAAGGAAAGGGATGGCATTTTTCGAGAGGTTTTGTAATTGTATAGATGCCAAAAACGGCCAAATAAATATCGAACCAGCAAAGAACACGACGCGACTGACAATGTAGAGGTCAGTGTAGGCTACCACATCAACGCCACGACTTTTTATGACCAGAAGGTCCACGACTTGCAGTAAATTTACTACCATGATGCCAATTGATGCTAGGACAATGAAGTAGATCCGCTTTCTCGTAGTAGCGTCCTGACTTCTGAAAAGACTCCTATTCGGCAGGACAATGATTGAGGGCAATTTGTCGTTACTAAGCGCAAGAATAATCGCCACAATAGATACCAGCTGACCAAATGCCATCGCGAGAAGGGCGAGTCCTCCATTTTTCGTAAGAACGCCAACAGTAACACTAAAAATAAACTGGAAACTGGCGGTCATGACCGCCACAACGCCTAGTTTGGTAAGTTTATTACTCCCATTTAAATACCCGGATATTATTGATGTAGGTATCGAAAAGAGTAGAAGCAAGCAAATAGGTAGTATGAAGAACAAAGGTATATCAATTCGACTTAGGAGGTACGGTGAGGCGATAACAAAGATGATGATCAGCACAGTAAACATGCTCATTACAATTTCTTGCAGTGATTGTATCGATTTTGCAGACTCGGACTTATTAGATAATTTGGTATAACCAATGGTTAGGGCGACGATCGACGATAAGAATGTCGATATCTGTGTAAGAAGCGACAGTGCCACGGTGACATTAACAAACTGCGTCGAGGGTAGTACTCGAGCGAGCACAGGATATGTCAGGTAGTTCAGCATTGAAGCAAAAATGCTAAGGGCAAAAAAGCCACTATAATCGAGTTTATTCTTCACCTATATATAGTACCGTACATTACCTTTTAATATCAGCATGATCATTCCTCGTAAAGTGATATAATCGTGACGAGTAACATTTGTAGATTAAGGGGAGATACCATGAAGACTGATTATAAAAATTATTATAAGGATCACTATAAGATCAACTTTACGGAAGCTGATATTGACAGTTGGAATAAATGGTTTGATGCCCAATGGCGAATAATCAGTAAAAAAATTGTGATTAAGAAAAATATGAAAGTCCTCGAGATTGGTCCAGGTTTTGGTGGATTCTATGATCGAATTAAAGACGTTCCCGGACTTAAATATACTGGTTTGGATCTAGATCCAAAAATCGTTTCATTTACAAACAAGCATTTCAAAACAGATGTCTTTAAGTATGATTCTATAGAAAATCTCAATACGAAGGATAAGTTTGATCTCATCGTTGCTTTTGAGGTTCTTGAACATATCGAAGCTCCGGGTGACGTTATTGATACCGTAGCGAGCCTGCTTAAGCCTAAAGGGGTATTTTGTGGATCAACCCCCTATCCTTTCACTAAGAACATTGTTAGTGACGAAACACATATCTCAGTTTTACATCCTCAGAACTGGGCTCGTCTTTTCCGACGTGCAGGATTTAGGAAGGTGACCGTCGAGGCGATGTCATTCGCTCCATTTGCCTGGCGTGTTCACAAGAAGTTGAACCTGAGAATCCCAATGTACGTCAAAATTAAGGGATTTGTTTCCACGACCCTCATTGTAGCTACAAAGTAATCATGCAACATACGGTATAGTACTTATAGACATGAAAGCATCCAAGAAAAGCGAAATTCAATCAGAAGGATTGTCGGTTGTTGTCCCGACGTACAATGGATCGTCGTGGTTAGAAGAGACGATATCTAAGATCTCGCAAGCACTCAAGTTTGCGGGAATAACGAAATGCGAAATTGTGGTTATCAATGATGGGTCTACCGATGATACGGTAAAGGTTGTTAAGAAAATTATCAAAACGTCGACATTTGCAGTACGACTCGTAACGCAAGCAAATGGCGGACGATTTGTTGCAAGGCGTACCGGGACAAACGAGGCAACATACCCTAATCTATTATTTGTTGATACTCGAGTCTATATCGGAGAAGAATCTTTGTCATACCTGCTCAAGAAGCATCAGCAAGACTCGACCCGAAACGTTTGGTGCAGTCATGTGCGCGTAGATTCCAAAGGTAATATCTATGCAAAATTCTGGGATGCGATAGCTTTTATCGCTTGGAGAAAATATTTTAAAAATCCAAGAGATATATCATATGGTATTGAGGAATTTGATGATTATCCCAAAGGTACAACATGTTTTTTCATAAAGAAATCAATTCTTGCTGAAGCCAATGAATGGTTTGAAAAGAATACCTATGACCTAAAGACTTCCAATGATGACACGCTACTTATCCGACATATTGCAGAGAGTAGCAGCATTAATATTAGTCCTGATTTCTGGTGCATGTATCATGCACGGTCATCGATGAAGCAGTACGTTAAGCATGTTCATCACAGAGGGCAGGTTTTTGTTGATGGTTTCTTGCGGAATGACGGCAATCGGTTCTTTTACCCGCTCATAGCATTTCTCGTGTTATCGGTTTTGGTGCCGGTATACATAGCGTTTAATGTAAGTTTACTGCCAATGGTTCTTGTATTGGGAGTAGTCTGTTGGGCGATCGAGCTAGTGGCCATATTGCTTACCGGCGTTCCTCTAAAAGACGGATTGAGCCTTTTTGTTCTTTCTCCAATTTTTGGACTCTATTACGGCACGGGTATTTGGAGAGCGTCCTTTCGAACATTGAAGCAAAAAGTTTTGTCATAATTTAAAACCGCTTACGTACCCAAAACTGCTACAATAAAGGAGGAAAACTTCTGGAGCAACATGTGAATCGAATTAATAAAAATAGATTTGTTGGAATTTTAAATCAAGTACGAACATCAAGGCGATGGTTTTTGGTTTTTACTATTCTAACGTACGTATTTTTTACCATACTCTATATGGGTCCAAGTATCTCGAACTGTCAGAATGTTACCTACGGATTCGGAGATAATACTGCTGGTCCAATTTGGCGCGACACAGTTTCGCCGAATAATCCAATAGGCGGGTTTATCACAAATACCAACTTTCCTTTTGGCGAGAATATTAGTAGTCCAGTTGGATACAGTCTTATCGTTCAATCTGGAACTATATGGACAATGCAAAAGATTGCAGGCTCTGTATGCGGATATAATTTAGTGAATGCGCTCGGTTTTGTTTTTTCCGCAATGGCTATGTTTTGTTTAATAATGTGGCTAACTAAAAATAAATGGATAGCACTTCTCGCAGGATACGTTGCCTCATTTAGTCCATATTTCCAGTTTAAGGTTGGCGGACACCCGAGTTATGGTTTTCAGGGTTTTTTGACACTAGGTATACTATTCCTCCTGAAGCTGTATACCGAGGGCGCAAGTAAACGTAATATTGTTGGTTTTGTTTTGAGTACGGGAGTTTGTTTTTATTGGGATCCGTATTTTTCATTATTAGCTTTCTCGGCATTATTCCCGGTAGGACTTGTCGTGCTGGTGCGCGAGATAAAAATATCTAAAGGCCTAAACTTTACTCACATCTGGAATAGACTTAAACCAGTTTTTATTGGACTTATAGGTGTGATTATCATGTTAACTCCGTTGCTTGGAGTTAGGCTTGCATATAAAGATTCAATTGATTCATTCGTCTCTGGCTCAAGAGGTGATGTAATGATTGATGCAAATCATTGCAGTAACTTACCGACAGATTACGTAATACCGCCCGACGCAAATTATTTTGCTGGAAAAGCTATAGGGCCACGCTACAGCGAGGAAATTTTAAAATTACGGCATGGCTGTAATCCCAGTGAAGACAACGTTTCGATAAGTCTTTCAGTGCTAGCTATAACGATTTTTGGGCTGACGATACTTCTATGGGAAACAGCAATGGGTAGAAAAAACTTCAAAACAAAATCAGTTCCTGATGCGCAGTTCATGATATATATATTTATTGCCGTGTTGATATTCGCCTCGATTATGGCGCTCCCTCCTAGTCTTGGAAATGTAAAAACACCAACATATATTCTATTAAGCCACATCAAGACCTGGCGTATACTCGCTCGTGAATTTTTGGTGGTTCAAATTGCTGTTGTTGCTCTCTTCAGTATCGTATTGCTGTACTTTACTGATCTCTTAAAGACACGTCGACGGTCAACATTAATACGCATTCTGTATATAGTGCTCTTTGCATCGATAGCAATTCAGTATCAGGTTACACGTCCGTTTTCTGGATCAGTGGCAACATTCGATTATAGAAAAAATAGCCCTCAAACGTATGTATGGCTTAAGAATCAAGACTCTATCAAAGCGATAGCCGATTACCCGCTCGATAAAGTTGGTGAAAGTGAAGCAGCGTCGTACTACTTAACTGCACAGACAATTCATAATAAAAAAATATTAAACAGCGCATTACCAAACAGTTCCAATGAGGATCTTCGCTTTTCTCTAAAGGATTTGACTGATCCTCAAACAATTCCAGCTCTTAGAACACTCGGCATTGATGCAGTCATCATCCATAGCGTTAGTGAGTCAAAGATCCGGGCTATTCCTGGTCTTGAACTCGTCCATTTTGAAGCTTTCAGCGATAAATTTACGGGAGGTTTCTTGGCGGTAGCCAAAATTAAACCAGGTCCAAAATCCACGAGCGTAGTGTTCTTAGAAAAAGGGTTTCCTATCAACAAGTTAATTATGAAATCTCCTCTCGAACTCGAGTATGAGGTCCAACAGGGTGCTGAATTTAAAGTCGGACCAGTACTAACCGCAAAGCCGTTAAATGGAAGCACGGCTTGTTTCCAGATTAAAATGGCAGATGAAAAAGATAGCGATACAGTTAGTATTGTTACCGGCAAAGGCGTTGTAGTGTGGACATCCCGAGTGAATGGTGATTACCGAGATGTCACCTTTGAAGCAAAAAACGACACCAATTTTATAGTCAAGAACTCGATGGGTCATAACATGAGAATTAACAACTTAGGTTGTCGTTAATGCTAACACAAGACACGTGGATAGATCTGAGTGATCTCTATGCCTGGAAAGGACATTTTAGCGGCATACAGCGGGTCGTATATATGTATGCCAAGTATTATCAGCAGCAAGGTGCAAAACTGTTCATATACGAATCCTCAGAACACAAGTATGTACAAGTTTATAGCTTATTGCCTGAGACGATAGAGACAGAAGATGACGGGAAAAAATTCAGATTTTTTCTTAAGAGAATATACACAAAACTTGTTCCGCGTTTCATAAGAGGTTATATATCACCATTATTGCGTCGCGTTCAACATATACTTGGACTTGGATTACATCAATTACAATCTTTGTACGTACAAAAATACGAAAATCCCTCAATATTCAATAACGGTGATACAGTCATCATTATGGGAGCCGGATGGGAGAGTGAGGGGTTTTCACAAAGCATTTCAGATATTAAACGATTACAATCAATAAAGCTTATCCATCTCGTGCATGATGTATTACCTCTCACACAGCCTCATCTTTTTGATACAGCGCTCTGCCAAAGGTTTACTAATTATATGAATACCATGCTGCCACTTTGTGATGGTCTGATTTCTGTTTCAAAAGCCACGCTTCATGAAGTTGAGTCATATGCACTCGAAGAGAAGATCCCGCTTACAAAGAAAAAGAAGGTGGTCCGTCTCGGAGAAGATTCTTATGAGGACAAAACAGTTCGACGACCATCAGATTTTACATCCAAAAAACCATATATTCTATCAGTTGGCACCATTGAAGTTCGGAAGAATCACGTACTGCTATATAACGCATATAAACTAGCAAGATCACAAGGAATCACGCTACCAGACCTTGTTATAGTCGGCCGAAAAGGGTGGTTGGCCAACGATTTCTATGATGTAATCTCTATAGACAGGGAACTCAAACAGACAATAACCTTACTTCAGAATGTATCTGATGATGAATTAAGTTGGCTCTATGATAATTGTCTCTTTACTGTCTATCCATCTATTTGCGAGGGTTGGGGCTTGACGATTTCGGATTCCATAGGCAAAGGAAAGCTTTGTTTAACAAGCAATGTTTCATCGATGCCAGAAGTTGCAGGCCATTCAGCTGATTATTTTAACCCTTTTGACGCTCGTGATTGTATGGAGAAAATTGTAATGTACAGCGAAAATACTGACGCATTACGTAAAAAAGAGAAAGCTATTAGTCAATATTCAAAGACTAAGTGGGAAGATTCATTTAATGATTTACGTGAATTTACGGAGTCGGTTTAGCCGCAGATCTACCGAACTGACATTGAGAAATTCATACCAGGGTCGTTAAACCAAGACTTACCTTCAGACACAAGAGTGAAGTATTCCAGGTAGTTACCCGGATTAGCAGGTGCTTTGACCCAGAATTCGAAGGTACCAATTTGACCCGGTGCCACGGACGCTTCTTTCAATTTTGCTGGTCGATTAGTACCGAGCCACGTTGAATCATACGCAGGGCTCGCTCTATCGAGTGGACGAACCATACCCACGTTTACTGGATTTGGGCCAGTATTACTCCAGTTTACTGGATTTGGGCCAGTATTACTCCATGTGACATTTCCGGTATTTCTTGCTTGGAATCCGACATATACTTTTTCGCCAGGCAATAGATTGGTCGTACCCTTACCGGCAGTTTTAGTCTCGTCTGAGTATGCGTATTGACCAGCAAACGTCCAATTATACTGTGCAGTTATGACGGAACTACTGAATGTTAATCCACCGTCAGGGAACCATGCTTTACCATCAATGACAAGATTAAATCGCTCACTGTAGTTACCTGCATTAGCAGGTGCTTTCATCCAGAATTCGAAGGTACCAATTTGACCCGGTGCCACGGACGTTTCTTTCAACGCGGCAGGACGACCGCATCCATACCCCCAACTTGGATCGCAAAATGGGCTTACTCGATCATTCGGATTAGTTGTCCCAACTTTTACGGTGTCATTTCCGCTTCTGTTCCATACAGTTGATCCGGTATTTCTTGCTTGGAATCCGACATATACTTTTTCGCCAGGAAGTAGGTTATTGGTACCCTTACCAACAGCTTTTGTTTCATCAGCGTAGGCGTACTGATTTATTAATTGCCATCCAAACGTAGGAGAGTTTGTACTTCCAAACCAGTCATTGAACATTCTCCAGAAATTGCGATTTCCATACGCACCACAACCATCACCTGAACCGTACAAATTATTAAGCGCAGATGCATTTGGCTGGTAGGGCGTGTAATTATAGAGCGCAGCTGTTGCACCATTCTCTAGGTAAATATTTGTACCGCCACAACCTGCATCTGGATTATATTGGATGTATCTTGTAACGCCACTTTTGTAGTTGAATAAGTCGGGCTGTTTTACGTATCGCTGAAATTGTCGTGCAGCATTGTATACTTGGTTGAAGAAACCATAGTACGTCGAATCGCAAGCAGCAGTATCAGGACATCCATATCCGGTTGCAGCTCTATATTGGATGCTCCAAGGCCAATCGTCGGTAATGAGGCCCTGTTCTTTTTGAAGGAGTACGATTAAAGACTTTTGACTGACATTACACGCACGGGCTACATCATTGATTATTTGAGCTGCTGTCTTAACGCCACCGGTGTAGTTACCTGAGCAATAGGCATCAGCGGCTTTTGAGACGGTGTTTTCGCTAAAATTCTTGAGGCAGGTATAGGGCGCAGGATATCCACTTATCGAGCCCCATTCAGCGCGGGTGTAAAAGCGTCCTGCGCCGTCATTCCAGTGACTTGACGCCTGTGTACCATTGTCGTCGCAGGTTGGTACTTTGGCATTAAGGAACTGTTGAACTTCGGTAGCATTCATAGCGTTGCCGTCGAACATGACAGTATCATCGATTATTCTACCTGCATTAAAATCACTTCCAGAAAGTGCCGATACCCTATGGTTAAATGCAATATTGTAACCAATAAAACTCACTAGGATAATTGAAATAAAGAGCGTGACTTTCTTTAAATAATTATTTGCATCTACCATTACTGAACCTCCATGGTTTGCGACGCAGAAGCTCCAGCTGCTGTCGCTGATGCGTAAGAAACGGTGACATTCCAGACACCCGGGCTCAAGAAGCCACTACCTAGATCCATGGGTGCACACTGCGTGTAGGACACATTTTGGAAACCTACTGATGTTTTAGATAAAGTACTGGATCCTTTGGTAAAAGTGGCCGTACATACGCCTCCTTCTTCAAAAACACCTGAAACAAAAGCGTTAATACTCCCATTAGTGTTGGTGATTGTTGGCGTTACGCTTTTTTTACCTTCATTTGGAGGGTTTGTGCCAGGCGAAGGGGCGGGATTGTTTTTTTGCTGGGCAACTATCTTATCTTTTACGTCATTGCTTTCTTGTTTTTCATTAGGTGTAGCTGGAGCATAGTTGATCGTTGCTACCCGAGGAGAATCAGAAGTCTTTTGAGTGTTGCGATTTCGTAGGTATAATCCGCCCCCAACAAGACCACCAATGAGTACGAGAGCAATCAAAATCAGGATAGATTTCTTACGAGTCGAACTTTTTTTATTTTGATCTTTTTGTTTATAGTTATACACATCAGAATAATACCATAACAACTATGGTAGGGCAATAGTCCAACAGGTTAAAAGAGTCGTTAAATCAAGCGATAGTACAATGTTCTGATTCTGAATAGTATATACTCATATACTATGAAGATAGCAGTTGTTGGAACAGGGTATGTTGGGTTGGTTACGGGCACTTGTCTCGCTGAAATGGGTAATGAGGTCACGTGTATAGACATCGATCAGGCAAAAGTCGATGCCATGAAAAAAGGCGAAATTCCTATTTATGAGCCTGGCTTGGAGACGATCTTTGAGCGAAATATTGGTAATAAGCGTCTCACTTTTACGACGAATCTTGCTGAAGGGATTGAAGGCTCTCAATGTATTTTCTTAGCGCTGCCGACGCCTCCTGGAGAAGATGGCTCAGCAGACCTATCGTACATTCTTGGCGTTGCAGATGCCTTAGGCCCGTTGCTCAAAGAGTATACCGTCATAATCGATAAAAGTACGGTTCCTGTCGGAACTGCAGACCTTGTTCGAGAACGAGTGGCTAAGAATGCGACCAGTGCTTTTGATATCGTATCGAATCCAGAATTTTTGCGTGAAGGTTTTGCTGTCAATGATTTCTTGAAGCCAGATCGGATTGTGATCGGAACGAGTTCAGATAAAGCATCGAAAATAATGGATGCACTGTATGCTCCGTTTGTATCTCAAGGAAGCGCTTTCCTGGTCATGGATGAACGGTCTGCAGAGATGACAAAGTACGCGGCCAATTCATTCTTGGCATTAAAAATATCTTTCATGAATGAGATTGCGAATCTCTCAGAAATACTGGGTGCGAATGTTGATGCAGTCCGAGAAGGTATCGGTTCTGACGAGCGAATTGGAAAACGATTTCTGTATCCTGGCATTGGGTATGGAGGCAGCTGCTTTCCGAAAGACGTACTTGCCTTGCATCAAACAGCAGCCCAGCATGGCTACGATTTCAGATTGCTTGATATTGTGACAAAAGTGAATGAAGACCAAAAGAAGGTTCTCGCGAGTAAGATTATCAAATATTTCAAAAATGATATAAAAGGCAAGACGTTTGCGCTATGGGGCTTGGCGTTTAAACCAGACACGGATGATATTCGTGAGGCTCCGGCACTTACTATTATCAAAATACTTACTGAAAAGGGAGCTTCGATCGTTGCTTATGATCCTGAAGCGACAGAAAATGTTACAAAGGTATTACAAGGTCAAAGTTCGGTCACGTTCGCTAAAAGTGCGAACGATGCATTAAAAGATGTTGATGCCTTGATTATCGCTACTGAGTGGAACGAATTCCGTGAACCTGACTTTGCCGCAATGAAAAAAGCCATGAAGGCAGCGGTTATTTTCGACGGTCGTAATTTGTATGGGCCTCAAGCTATGAAAACGACAGATTTTCACTATGAAAGCATCGGCCGAGAGGTTATTAATTGAAGTCCTCTCGCATCCTTATTGCAGGAGGTGCAGGATTCCTCGGATCTCATTTAGCAGATAGATTTCTTACTGACGGATTCGCAGTTATCGCTGTCGACAACCTTTCTACCGGTTCGAAAAGGAATATCGCCCACTTGCAAAACAACGACAAATTCACCTTTGTTGAAGCTGACATAACCGATACATTGCCGTCAGAAATTACGGATCAAACATTTGATATTATCCTCAACATGGCGTCACCCGCCAGCCCACCTCATTATCAGAGATTGTCGCTCGAAACATTGCATGTTGGCTCGCAGGGAACGTTTAATATGCTAGAACTCGCACGACAAAACAAGGCACGGTTGTTCCATGCGTCAACGAGTGAAGTGTATGGTGACCCGGATATTCATCCACAACCTGAAAGCTACAAAGGGAGCGTCAACTGCTATGGACCTCGAGCTATGTATGACGAAGCAAAACGGTATGCAGAAGCATTGATATACGCATATCGAGATCGTTACCCGGAAGTTTCTACCTGTATTGGACGGTTCTTTAATACCTACGGACCACGTATGGATGCTGACGACGGTAGAGTGGTTTCTAATTTTATCGTTCAGGCATTACAAAATAAATCTCTCACAATCTACGGCGATGGTAGTCAGACGCGTAGTTTCTGCTACGTATCTGATTTAGTCGAAGCGATTGTACGGCTTATTAATTCAGAAGAATCAGGCCCGATCAATCTTGGAAATCCTGGAGAATTTACGATGCTAGAGCTTGCCCAAAAAGTAACTGACCTTACAAAGAGCACATCAGATCTAACGTATCTTCCGTTGCCAGGAGATGACCCTACGCAGCGTCAGCCCGATATTTCTCGGGCAAAATCCATACTCAACTGGGAACCGAGTATAGATTTGGATAGAGGGTTGAAAGAGACGATTGAATATTTTAAAACAGTAGGAAAGTGATATGATGTCCTTATGATTGTAGTCATTATCGCAGGAGGGTCAGGAACGCGGTTGTGGCCTTTGTCGACACCCGAGTATCCGAAACATTTATTAACGATTATTGGCGACAAGTCGCTTTTACAAAATACGTTTGAGCGTGCCAAACGAATAACATCAGTCGATAAAATTTATATTTCTACCGAAGCAAGTCACTCAGATCATGTGATCAAGCAACTTCCAGAGCTCAAAGAAGATCAGATAATTATCGAACCTGCACGGCGCGACACGATGCCGTGTATTTTGAATGCGCTGCAATTTATAAGTGCTCGTCACGGAGAAGATGAGCCGATTGCATCGATCCATGCCGACCATCACATTCGAGATGTGAAAGGATTTGCCGAAGCTATCAAGCGAGCTGGAAAGATATCAGAAAAATATGGTCGCGTCACGTTACTTGGTATGGACCCGACACAACCTGATACAAAATATGGCTATATCCAAAAGGGCGATCCGTTTAATGACAGCACCATCGCCTACGAAATAAAGAGCTTCAAAGAAAAACCTGAATACCCAGTCGCCAAAAAATATTTTGAAAGCGGAGAGTACCTGTGGAATATGGGCTATTTTGTAGCGCCATTTAGTGTTTTTGCTGAGCGGATTAAGACGTATGCCGACCCGATGTGGCAGGGTCAAATTGTAAAATTGAAAGCAGCAAAAACTCCACAAGAACGTGATGCGATTTATCTTGATTTTGAAAAAGAAGCAATTGACACAGCACTGATGGAAAAAGTCCCAGACCTACTCGTCATGCCAGGCACATTTGACTGGATGGATGTGGGATCGTTTGATGATGTCCACAAGGTGAGTGTCCAGGACCAATCGGGGAATGCGGTAAAAGGAGATAACGTACACGTTCTGGATAGCGCTCAGGTGTACGTTCGAAATGACTGTGATCGTCCTGTAGCAGTCATTGGTATGGACAATGTGGTGGTGGTTAATACCGAGCATGGCGTTTTGGTTATGCGCACCGATCAGTCACAAAAAGTTAAAGAAATTGCCAATAAACTGAAGGAGAAATAATATGAGCAGAAAAGTAATTGCTTTTGATTTAGACGGGACACTAGCAGACAGTAAATCACCATTATCCGACGAGATGGCAGAAGTGCTCAATCAACTCCTCGAAGTCTATCAAGTATGTGTCATATCAGGCGGACGATTCGAGCAATTTCAAAAACAACTACTTGATAATCTAAAAGCCGATCCCACTAAATTGGAGCGACTCCACTTGATGCCTACCTGCGGAACGAAATACTTTGTGTACAACCTAGCTCATGCAAAATGGGATCAAGTATATGCTGAAGATTTCACGGAAGATGAGAAAAAAGAAATTATTACTGCCCTCAACGAGGGTGTCGACGAGCTTGGTTACAAAGAGAAGAAAGTGTACGGCGATACTGTAGAAGACCGGGGAAGTCAGATCACCTTTTCGGCACTTGGCCAAGATATCGTTGATGAGCTAGGTATGGAAGGCGTGGAGATCAAAGAAGCTTGGGATCCGGATGGTGCTAAAAAACTCAAACTTCGTGACTACGTTGCTGCAAAGTTACCTGATTTTGAAGTTCGGAGTGGTGGTGCAACTTCAATCGATATTACAAAGCCTGGTATCGATAAAGCATATGGCATGGAAAAACTCATGGAACTTCTTCATATTTCAAAAGATGAAATTTTATTCTTTGGCGACAGACTGCAAGAAGGTGGCAACGATTACCCGGTAAAAGCTATGGGAATTGATTCCTTGGAAGTATCGCATTGGCAGCAGACGGCGCTTGCCCTGCGAGCAATTTTGGCGGTGGTTTAGTCTTTATGGATGAAGATCAAAGTCTTCGGCAGGTCGTTACACTTCTTAAGAAATATGAACCCGGCTTTTTGCCGTACGATTTATTCGTTCAGCTAGCTAGACTGACAGTGCTTTCGATCATCGAATTTGTGCCCGTTCGCATCAAAGATGGCAAAGTTCAGATACTACTGCTTGATAGAGGCCCGAAAGACTCTATTTGGCCCAATACGCTCCATACTCCGGGTACTGTAATTAGGCCAACTGATACCTCCGAAGATTTTTCACACGTATTCGATAGGATTATATCTGATGAGCTACAGGACACTAAAGCTGGTAAACCAGTCTACGTAGACAATATCCTCCACCAAAGTACTCGGGGTACCGAACAAGCCCAAGTATTTTGGGTAGAACTTTTGGAAGAGCCTAAAATCGGAACGTTTTATGATTACGATAATTTACCAACTCATACCATGGAATCACAGCGGGACTTTATTGCTTTGGCTGCTACACACTTTAAAAGACACAAAGGAAACACATAATGAACGCCTCCGCACAGACACCGTCTTTTGATCCGAAAAATTTCACGCAGGAGTCCTTTGATCAAAGATTTGATAAACCATGGGGATACGAAATCCATTGGGTGCCAGCCTCTGCTCCATATATGGGTAAAGTTCTTCATATAAACGCCGGAGCTCGACTGTCATTACAGATACATGATCACAAGCAGGAAAGCTGGTTCTTGATTGCTGGCGCGGCAAAAGTAATCTGGGAAAATAACCAAGGCGAACTCACCGAGACTGTGCTGAAATTGGGGCAGGGCTACTCTACTTCAGTTGGCCAGAAGCATCGGTTAGTAGGAATTACGGATTGCGATATTATTGAAGTTTCGACTCCGGAAATTGGTACAACGTGGCGACTGGAAGATGATTATTCTCGCCCCGACGAGACAGAAGAGCAACGAGCTATTGAACGTAAATCATAAAACATTTCGAGTTTTATAGAATGCCCACGCAGCCAAAAACGAATAGTTTTTAATGTCGCCATCTTTGATTAAGTGGTCTATTTCTTCTTCAGTAAGCCAATAATGCTCAAATTCTTCCTCATCGTCTGAACTATGTGTAGAAATTGTCTTGATATTTGTAGCCATAAATACATAGAATTTTGAATCTGATCGTCTATTATCTACATAAAACCATCCAATTTCAGTAAGATCGGCTGAGTATTGTGACTCTTCCGCAAGCTCTCTTTTGGCACCATCAGCCGGAGACTCATTATTATCAATTTTTCCTCCAGGGAATTGGTATAACCACTCGTTGGGTGGATAACTATACTCTTTCTGCACGAGAATCTTTCCAGAGTCATCAACGACAATCACTTGGGCAGCATCGCCTCTATTGGTAAAGCGAAGGTACTGTGTCCTTCTGCCATTCGGAAGTTCAACTTCATCTTCGTATATTGATATTCTCGGATGTTCTAGTAATAATTTCTCAGATATTTTTTTCCAGCTTTTCATGGTGTCTCCATTCTTATTCGGATTTGTGTGGCTTAGAGAAGGTAGGAGTAGACTGACACAGCGGTTATCATCTTCTACTGGTACAATATAAACACACAGAAGAGGAATCTATGAAATTAATTGTTGTATCTATTTGTAAGGATGAGGCTGAGACGATTGGGCAGTTGCTCGATCAAATTCCAAAGAACATCCCTGGCGTCACTAAAATCGAGAAATGGGTGATTGATGACGGAAGTACTGATGATACCTCAGATATTGCTAAAAAACATGGCGCACATGTGGCCGGAAGTGGTATGAGCAAGAAGCTTGCCTTCCGATTTCGCGAAGCGATCGATATCGCTTTGGCTCGTGATGCGGATATATTAGTGAACATTGATGGCGATTTACAGTTTAGCCCGAGCGATATTCCGAAATTAGTGGCTCTAATCGTCGAAGGTGAAGCAGATTTTGTAGCTGCTGATCGATTTACGAATCCAGAAACTGGCCGTGCAGAGCAGCCTAAAAATATGCCAGCCGGGAAATATTGGGGTAATAAAGCGGGGGCATGGGTTACGAGCAAATTGAGCGGTCAGACGTTTAATGATGTGACCTGTGGTTTTCGAGCGTATAATCGGCATGCCTTGATTTCTCTGAATATAAACGGCACCCATACCTATACCCAAGAATCATTCCAAGTGTTGGCCATGAAACGAATGAGAATTGTGGCTATGCCGGTGGTCGTGAAATATTTTCCGGGACGAAAATCACGTGTAGTCACTAGTATTCCGGGCTACATCGCAACGAGCGCTATCAATATTCTCCGATCCTACCGAGACTTTGCACCCCTACGGTTTTTTGGATGGCTCGGTTTTGTGCCAGCGCTTGTAGCAGTACCTTGTTTGATTTTCACCGTAGTTCACTGGATAAACACCGGTGATATTAGCCCTTACAAGTTCGTTGGTTTCTTGGGTGTGTATATGATCACGCTGAGCCTTGTTGTTTGGGCTATTGGGCTGCTCGCAGACATGCAAGTCCGCCTGTTAAATAACCAAGAAAAAATCTATGAGAACCTAAAAGCGTTAAAATGGCCTGAGAAGAAATGACCCAACTAACGAAGAATCTCACAACGAACGGCCTGTTAAGCCGTAAAACGACTTATCCGCCGTTCTCTTGGCTCTTTCGAATCCATACGCTCGTTATGCGCACTCACCGTACTTTAGTACGATTCGTTTGCGCACTTCGCGGATATATCCAAAATAGCTCAAGTGTGAAATTTTCGTATCCGCTTCTCGATATATCATCCATTTCAATAAGAGGTTTTAATATTTAACATGACGAAGCTATCTACCAAATCTCATTCCATTCTATTCATAACAAGGTGTTTTCCGCCCGCAACCGGTGGCATGGAGCGTTTCGCTAAAGATCTCAGCGATGAACTTGCTAAAAGCAATACATTAAGTCTTTTGCAGTGGGGTGGTAGTAAATTGGCATTGTTTTTTGTATTGCCGTATTTTTTTGTACGATCAGCGTGGATGCTTGCAACTTCTAGCATTGACGTTATTCATGCTCAAGACGGAGTTGTTTCGATCATGGCTTTTCCACTCAAGATTATCTTCAGGAAGCCGATGGTTGTAGTGATTCACGGGCTTGATATCACCTTCAAAAACCCGCTTTTTCAATTTCTGGTCAAACAGTCTCTCGGCCGCGCAGACGCTATACTGTGCATTAGTAGTGCAGCTCGAGATGAAGTGATCAATCGTGGCATAAATGCCGATAAGGTTCATGTCATTCCTCTTGGTGTGACTGATGAGTTATTTCTGCATGATACAAAAAAAGCTCGCATGTCCGTTATGGAATCGATTCCGGGAGTCCACAGCGGCACTAAAATTTTGTTGTCAGTCGGCAGGCTTGTTGAGCGCAAAGGCCTGGCCTGGTTTATTCAGAATGTACTGCCATCGGTTGTTAAAAAAGAGCCGAACACATTGCTTTTAATAAGCGGTGACGGACCAATGAGAGAATCTATTGAGCAAGTCATTGACGACACCGGGTTATCAGGCTTCGTCCATCTCCTCGGAAGGACGAGTGACGAATTGCTCAAGAATCTTTATAATGCTGCCGATTGCTTCATAATGCCGAACATATCAGTTTCCGGCGACATGGAAGGATTTGGACGCGTGCTGATAGAAGCTGCACTGTGCGAAGTACCTGTTGTAGCATCAGGAATTGAAGGAATTGTGGATGCGATTCATGACGGAAAAAATGGCACATTGGTACCGGCTTCTAGTCCAAAAGCGCACGCTAGTGCTATCACGTTGGTTCTCGGTGATGCAAAAAAAGCAGCCCAATTGGGAAGATCTGCTCGAGAATATTCAATCAAAACTTTCAGTTGGCCCGTTATCGCCGCTCAATACAATACGTACTACGATCAACTTACTGAAATTAAAAAGTAATGAAACAAACATTTGGCAAGTATCAGAAGAATCTGCTCGGCATAATCGTCGTAATTATCTTTATTGTATATTTCATCTTCAACAAATCAAGTTTCAAACCTTTGCTCGACATTAAACTGGTGCTGCTCATCGGCTCGTTTTTATGCTACGTAGGTATCATAATCTGTAACGGATTGTTCATTAAATATATTGTCGGATCATTCAATAAACAGCTCGACTCATATGAAAGCGTGCGTGTTTCTTTGCTTTCATCCATTGGCAATTTTTTTGCATCTTCTGGTGCTGGCCTTGGGTTTAGGGCCGTCTACTTGAAGAAGAAACACGACCTCAGCTATTCCGACTACATGGCCACCATGTATGGTAATTATCTTCTCATTTTTATCATTAATGCCGTGCTTGGGATTACTAGTCTTATACTCATCGGCTCGAATGGAAGCCCGCAATTTGTGGGAGTTGGTTTGTTTTTTACAGGGCTGCTTTTAGCATCGTTGATACTTAGTTTTCTGAAAATCCCATCCATCAAGATCCACAATAAATACCTATCGGCAGCCGCTCAAACACTAAGAAAAATGTCGGATGGATGGCGGTTGGTGACAAGAAATAGGAAGCTGCTCCTACATTTGAGTCTGTTTGTACTGATTCAAATAATCTTGACGGTGCTTATCGCCTGGTTCGAGTTATCTTCGCTTTCTATCTCAATAGAATTTGGCCAACTTCTGCTCTTTAGCGTCCTCGGTAGTCTCAGTATTTTTATCAGCCTGACACCGGCCAATATCGGTGTTAAAGAAGCAGTGTACGTCGTAACAGCAACAGTTATTGGGCTGAGTACCCCGCAGATTTTATCGTTAGCACTGATTGATCGAGGTATACTGTTTATAACGCTTGCAGCAGTATGGTTGGCAATTGGTCGAGAGAAAAAGTATAGCGCATGACTGGAATAAAGAATGATTGAGAAAATGAAACAGTGTATAAAAAGTAGAAATTTCCTTTATTTTTTACTAGCCCTTTTTGTTGGTCAAGCTGTCTTCTTTGCCGCAGCCATCAATTATAAAGTACCATCTGACGAAGAGTTTCATTTCACGTTCACTCAGTATTATGCTAATCGGCCTATTCTCGATGGGCCTGTGATTGCCGATCAGAATTCCAATTTTATCCTAGGGGATGTGCAACGCCTTCCAAGTTATATGTACCAGTATCTATCGAGTTTTTACCTAAGGGCTGTAACGGTTTTTAGCAAAAATATTGAAGTTCAGGTGTTTAGTTTGAGGCTGCTCAATATCGCCATTGGCCTTTTGTGTTTGCTTGTCTTAGTTCGTCTTTTGCGTCGTATCGGCACGTCTCAACTTTCCATAAATCTTGTTATCGCCGGGCTCATTAGTACCGGAATGTTTGTGTGGGTGTTTGCTGGTATTACCTATGATAATCTAGCCATGCTTTTGTTCTGGTTACTCTTGTATCAGCTTGTTGGGTTGCAGAAAAAGCTGCAAATTATTCCACTGCTTCTGAGCGCCGGCACTGCACTATTCTTATTCGTCGTCAAAGAAACATATCTGCCAGTTGTATTGCTATGTTTCTTGTTACTTTTTGGATGGCATTTAAAGCAGGATGGATTTAAGAAAATAGGGATCGATATATGGAAATCAACGCTCAAAGCCTGGAAGTCTGCACCTACTCGTCGAGCATTTATCGGGGCTATGATCGTATTCGTTCTGACATTTGGATTGTTCACCGAAAGGTATATTCAAAATTATGTTGTGTACGGCAAGACAACTCCTGCATGCAACCAAGTACATTCAGAAAGTGAGTGCATGCAAAGCAGTATTTATCGCCGAAATACCGGTCAGAAAAAAGAATTCGAAGCAGCAAAACGTGCCGGGTCTGGTCAGCTTCAAACCTTTGGAGTTTTCGCACGACAGTGGAGTATTTTGATTTATGAACGGACGTTTTTCTATAGAGGTCACCAGACTATAAAAGCTACCGATCCGGCCAGGAGAGTGGCTGGAGTCACGACGGTGTTTGTTGCGATAATAATGGCAGCTGGAATTTGGTTAGGGCGTGAAAAAAGAAGTTCCGCCTTGCACAGAGCACTTGGCATTATAACGGTAGGATATATTCTTCTCGTATTCTTTTATAACCTTAGTACGTACCATTTTTATGGCTATCCATTCGCAATCCAGGGTCGTTATTTATTGCCGGTACTCCCGTTCGTATATGTAGCTATTGTTACCTGTTGGCAACGATCAT
This sequence comes from Candidatus Saccharimonadota bacterium, assembly GCA_026395435.1. Classification (GTDB taxonomy): domain Bacteria; phylum Patescibacteriota; class Saccharimonadia; order Saccharimonadales; family AWTP1-31; genus JAPLYT01. The sequence continues at coordinate 66,143 of JAPLYT010000003.1, read as the reverse complement.
ATCGAGGGCTAGATACGGCATTCAGACCGATTTTTATGGTAGTAACAATCGGATTAATCCTCGTAAATATGTACGTACATGCACCTTTTGGTGTGTATCAGCGAGGGCACTATATTCTCGATGAGCCCGTCGTTAGTATGCGAGTAATTCAAGGCCTCAACTCTAATATTAGCTAATTGATTGTATATATTGTTTTAGTTTCGTTCTAAAGTTCTGGGAATCAAATGACCCCGCATGTTTTTTGATCGTTTGAGAGTCATATTGTTTTGCATTGAAATGCGCAAGACTCTTTTTAAGGCTTTCAGCGGTCTGTTCTTCGAAGAATTCTCCCGAGATTCCAGGTGTTACGTAATCGAGTGCGCCACCGGCCTTGTATGCGATCACAGGTGTACCGGCTGCCATTGCCTCTACGGGTGCAATGCCGAAATCTTCTTCGGCGGCAAAAATGAACGCTTCGGCACTGGCAAGTTCGCTGGGCATTTGGTCATCGCTGACATTTGTTTTGAAGGTCACGTTTGGACCTGCTCGACGCACGAGATTGTCATGCTCTGGGCCACGGCCAATAACCGTTAAGGGCAGGTCGAGGTCATTGCATGCATCGATGATTATCTCGGTTTGTTTATACGCGACTTGTCGGCCCATAGTTACAAAACCCTGTCGTTTGGTGTTTTTCACTGATGTAAAGCGTTCGACGTCTACAGGAGGATTTATGACTATCGAGTCTCGTCCATAATATTGCTTAATTTCATCTGCAATAAATTGGGAATTTGCAATAAAGAAATCTGGATTTTGGGCAGCTTTATAATCTCGATTTCGGAGGGGTTTGACCAGTAGTTTGAGACCAAGTCTGGCAAGTGGATCGAATACGCCAAATCCAGGACTCTTCATATATTGGTCATAGCTTCGCCAATAAAAATGTGTCGGCGCATGGCAATAACATATATGCGTAGCACCATCCCTGACAGTTACGTCTTTCGCTTCACCATTTCCAGAACTACTAATTACCAGATCGTATTCACTCAGATCGAGATGGCTAAACCACCAAATACGCTTAACGCCCAAGAATTTGCGGAGTTTACTAAATGGCCAATGCTGTAAAGATCCGGTGACTACTTTGCCGTCGAGTTTATCGCGCCATTCCTGCGTTGCATAAGAGGTATAGATGGGCGCACCAGGATATAAAGCATGCAACTCTTGCACGACCTTCTCAGCGCCGCCGCCAACCAACCAATCGTGTACTATGGCAACCTTTTTCGTATTCACTAGAGGGCTCCGCTGCCCAGGAAGACTTCTTTGGCAGTCTTGACGAGGATGACGATGTCGCCCCAGAAAGTCCAATTTTGGACGTAATACATGTCCAGTTTGCGTCGTTCTTCGAAGCTGATATTTTGACGTCCTGAAACTTGAGCTAGACCGGTAAGGCCAGATTTTACACTGAGGATCATATGTTTTTTGTCGTAGGTATTAATCTCTTCGGGGATTAAAGGGCGAGGTCCAACCAGACTGATATCACCCCTTAGAACGTTTATCAGCTGGGGTAGTTCGTCGAGGGATGTCTTTCGGAGGAAAGAACCAAGACGAGTTAACCGTGGGTCGTTATCGAGCGCATAGCCGTTTTCTTTGTATTGTTTATATAAATCTGGCTTGCCTAATTTTTCAAACGCTTGTTTGTCGCTGAGGCCACTTAAGCCATTGCGGTGAGTCCGGAATTTAAACACCGTAAAAGTGTTATTGAATCGTGTCAGTCGAACTTGTCGGAAGAAAATTGGAAATCCTCCGCCAATAATTATTTCTAACAATGCAATAATCAAGAAAAGTGGAGACGCGACCAGAAGTGCGACGAGTGATACGAAAATATCGAATAGCCGTTTTGCGATACGACCCCACCCAACGAGTGCTGTTTGATGGACTGCAATCATCGGGATTTGACCGGCAAAAAGTTCAACTTCGATATTACCAACAAAAAGGCTCGTATTGCCGGGAACGAAACGGTATGCGGCATGATGTTTCTGGGCGAAGCTTAGAACTTCGTCATTTCGGTCTTGGTCTTTATATAGTTCCGTTTGAATAATACTGTGAATGGGTTGGCTAATCTTTTCTATTGCGGTTTTAAAATTTGAATATTGCGTGAAATCTGTTGATTCTGAACTTACAATGCCGAGTACTTGTTGACCAGTATTTTTTGTATTACAGATTGCCTCGGCGATCATGCTTGAACTCTTAGTATTTCCAACGATTAGGACATTGCTGACACCAATGCCGTAAGCATAGAGCGATCGTCTGGCAAGACGAGCAATAGTCCGGAATAGTACCAAGAAGCTAAAACCAAGTCCAAGTCCGTATACAGGGACAAGTCGTGCGGGGAAGAGCTTGCCATTGGTGACGAAGTTAAAGCCAATAACAACCAGAATACCCAATACCGAACCTACTAAGAGCCGGCCAAGTTCAGTAAATCGTTTTTCGTATACTCGCTGAGAGTATAGGCCAATGAAACTATGTACTAAAATCCAAAGCGGTAAGACGTAGGCAAAGGCGATGATATATTCTCGAGCCTTGATTTGCTCTACAAGCGGACGGGCGTCTATTTTGACGCGTAAGATGTAGGCGACAGTGAAAGCGGCGATGAGGGCGAGGAAATCGCCAATTATGAGCAGAATGGCGTAGGCCATTGATGCGTTGTTTTTCATATCCCTATTCTATCACCTATTAGGCCGTACTGCTTGAGCGTCGGGCAAAGCCCGCCACTTTGCAGTACTGTTGGGTATTTCCGATTTGATTCCTCCGCTACTCCTTCGCCGTACTTTCTGTACGGCTCAGTCCGTTGCTCAGAATCGCATCGAAACTACCTCAACCCTAATAGGTGATGTTCCTAATGTATAGCTGTCTTCAAAGATATTGTTACATTTTTTGGTATCATGTAGTCATGACTAAAACACACGTTCACATTATCAAGATGGGTGGTACGATTGAGTTTATAGACCCCTCATACGATGCCTTTAATAAGAAACTACTAAAACTCGATTCGACTATTGATAGTTATTTACATAATTTGATCCAACCGCATTTTAATTTTAGCTCTGAGCCGATCGCTGCAAAGGACAGTAGAGATATTACAGACGATGATCGAGACAAGTTGATTAAAGCTATAGAGCAGTCTCCTCATGAAAATATTCTTATCCCCCATGGTACTTTTACAATGGCGCAGACTGCACAATATCTAGACGCTAAAAACATTTCGGGTAAAAAGATTATTCTTACGGGCTCAATGGTTCCGATTATGGGGTTTGCAGCTTCTGACGCCGGTTTTAACTTAGGTTTTGCTATTGCATCTTTTCAGTCGATTGAGCCAGGAGTGTATCTAAGTATGAATGGCGGCATCTTCAAGTCTGATGAAGTCGCAAAAAATGTTGATCTCCTCAGGTTTGAATAGATAAAAATTGAGGGGAGAAAAGCCCAACAAAATGTATCATTTTGTTGGCGCGATAGGAGGGGAAGTCATCCCCTCCTATGACCTACCAAGTAGGGCCGTTTTTCTGTTCGTAGTCGACACCGAGTACTATGACGTAGTCTGGCGTTGGATCGGCTTTGGCTGGGGTCGTGGAAGTACTGGCCGGGGCTGGTTCTTTCGGAGGCATTACACCAGTTGGAAGTGACTTAGTAATCGATACACCGAACCGGACAGAGAGGAGACGATCGGTAAATATTTGATCAACTTTATTCATTTTAACGACAAGCGTTTGGTTTTGTGTTTCTTTGCTGGTTTCTTTGATGAGTACTTTGTAGCCGTATCCGGAGAGTATATCCCCAACGATTGTCGCAGCTCCAGATTTACCTGAACCATTGTATACAGCTACGGTAGGCGCTTCTTTTTTGATATATGGATCGATCATGTTGCTTCGAGCATAGTATCTGATTTTGGTGTAATCATAATAGCCAGCAACAGGGTGGACAACTGAAATTCCATCGATATTTCCTGTCATGATCAGTGGTCCATCTGGTTTTGCGAGGTCAAGTGATTTGATATTCGCATCGGTTAGGGTTTTGGTCTTACTGAATAAGGTTTTGGCTTCATCGAGGGAAAGATCGGTACGGATGTTTTTCTGAACGGCATTTGCCAAGCTGTTGAGGCGTACCGGGTTGGCGACAATTCCCGTGGATGTCGCTTTGTCTTTCATAGCAACGAGGAGCTGACGTTGATGTTCGTTTCGATCAAAGTCACCTCGGGCTGTACCATGTCTTGTGCGAGCATATTGCAGTGCTAAATCGCCATCCATCGTCTGGTTTCCGGCCTTAAACGACCAGCCGGTAAATCCATCGTAAATACGTTCAGGTACATTCACATCGACGCCACCAAGAGCATCCACAACATCTCTAAAAGCGACATAGTCTGTTAAGACATATTTATGGATCGGAACACCGGAGACATTTCGCATCGCGGTAATAGCGGTTTTGATTCCTGCATCTTCGGCTGCGTCTGCTTTAGCACCTTTGTATGTTGCAAGCTCTTTGCCCGTACTGTAGGCAGCATTAATTTTCATATTTGACCCATTGACGCTTACCCACATATCTCGCGGGACACTGAGAAGGGATGCTGTTTGATTCTGTAGGTCAACACTAGCAATAAGCATGGTGTCAGTTAGGTCAGGAGCTTCATTTTCGACGCCACCGCGTCCAAGAAGTAAAATATTAAGTCGTCCATCGCCCTCGGTATTGAGTTGATTTGGATCAGTTTTCTTGCCGAGCGCTACCGAGCTACTGTTACCAACGTTCTTCGCAAACACGGAGTGCAAGAACGAATACAGACGAACGCCTAAGAGTCCTCCTCCAACTAAGGCAAAAATCACCAAGAAAAACAAAATCTTGAACTTTCGTGATCGGTTTTTCCACCACTTCCGAATACGGCCAGGAGCTTTTTTGGTTTTTTTGGTATCTTTTGATGGAAGGTCGAGAGGAGTGTCGCCAAATTCAGTCAGGTCTACGGATTCGAAATCACCAATTGTTGGTTGTTTTTCTTCAACTGCGGTTTCTGCGGGAGTAAAACCTTCCATGTGAGGCCGTTTGCGCCCAGGTTGAACTCCTAGACTTCTTCTTTGGCCAGGCGTTCGCTGGGTACTTTGTTTGTAATACTGCGGTGAAAGAATAGCATTTTTGCGGTTTGGCATGATGCCATCAATAGAATCAATAGGGCGTCTTTTTGGGCGATTGTGAGGTATATCGTGTTCAGACATATGCGGTCAATTATAGCATAAGAATGACCATGCAACAGATTAAAACGGTGATTATCGTGGTCATGATATGCCATTACCCTACATCTAGCGTATAATAATAAACAGTAGCATTAAAAAGTAAACATCCATGAAATTATGAAACGAAAACAAAGAAGAGAAGCCGTTAGAATCGCCGAATATTTAGTGAGTGGCGGTGCCTACTTTTGGACCGGATATGCTGTTTTTGCTATTGGCGACCAGATATTCCATCTGAATTTATGGTGGGCTAAACTACTCGCCAATGTCTGTGGTTGGCTCGTGAACTACATGCTTCAGCGATATTGGGTTTTCAATAGTAAAAGTCTAGCCAAGCATCAAACTGAAGTGAGTCGACGCTACATTGTTATCACGCTGGTGAACTTTTTAGTAGATTACCTTATTATATGGAGTCTCAAACAAGCAGGCTTGACCCCTTATGTAGGACAGTTTATTTCAGCAGGTTTCTTTACAATCTGGAATTACCTCTGGTACAAGTATTGGGTATTCCCGTCGCATACCCACCACCACATACGTCATTCAACAACCTAAGTATGAGAATATAGCAAATGAAACAAGTAAAAGAAGATAGCCCTGCAGCCATTCGACCCACCAAAAAACAACGCGAGATCTTGACCTATATTCAAAATTTTATCGCTGAACACGGCTATAGTCCAAGCTACCGTGAAATCATGAACGGACTCAACTACACATCTGTTGCGACAATCTCGCTTCATGTTAACAGCTTGATTTCAAGAGGACATCTGCGTAAACGTGACCACTCTGCGCGATCAATTGAGGTTATCAATACTGCTGAAATAAAACCCATAACCACAAATCAAGTTACCGCCGCTCAAGAGAAATGGTTAGTAAAACGAATTGAGGGAATGTTCAAAGCCGCCGAACAGGTTGCCAAGCCATCGGAGCAGCAAATGGACGAACTGTACGTCGTGGTTGGAGCTCTTCGAGTGTTAGAACTCGAAGGTGCTGCTCAATCATTTATTACTCGCCTGAGCGACCTCAAAAAGAAACACAATAAATAACCAGAAATCGTAATTCACATTTCTTCCATCTGTTAGAGGAGAAACCTCTAGTAATGTTAACTTTCTACTTTTAACTTTCTACTTTACACTTAAGTGATGGCTTTATTACACGCACTTCTACTCGGTATCATCGAAGGACTTACTGAATTTTTACCAATTTCGAGTACCGGACATTTACTCGTAGCGGAGAATCTTATCGGCTATAAAGATGCTGCTGAGTTATTCACGGTTGTGATTCAGGTTGGCGCAATTGGTGCGATAATTTTGTATTATCGCGATGACCTTTTGGGGCGTACGCTTGCGCTTTTCAAAAGGGATAAAAAAGCTATTTCATTTTGGAAAAATTGGATTATTGCCACCATACCTGCAGGACTTTTTGGGCTAGCACTCGATAAAAAATTCAGCACATTAGCAACGCTGCCTATAGTAGCCTGCGCCTTGATACTCGGAGGTTTTGCAATTTTGGCAGTCGAAAATCATGTTGCAAGTCGCCGAATCAAGCCAGTACAGCCAGATCTTGATTCACTGACGATAAAACAATCGTTGCAGGTTGGAATGTACCAAATTTTATCTTTAATCCCTGGGGTGTCACGTTCAGGCGCAACTATCATGGGAGGACTCATGAGCGGCATCGACAGGTCCACAGCCACTGCATTTTCTTTTTACCTAAGCCTACCGATCTTAATTCTTGCTAGTGGCTACAAGCTTATTAAAGATGGAGACAAGTTATCTCAGATTTCAGGCGGATCGTCTGCGTTGATTGTTGGTACAATTGCCGCCTTTTTCAGTGCCCTCGTCGTCGTAAAATGGCTACTCAAATACGTAGCACATCATGATTTTAAAATCTTTGCCTACTATCGAATTTCGCTCGGTTTATTAATCCTGGTATCTCTAGCGCTTTTTTGATCGTCTTCCTAGTAAGAAACCAACAGTAAGGGCGGTGGCCGCAACGCCAACCTTTACTAATGTCTCAGGAGATATATGAGATTTTTCAGAAGTCGTCTGGATGACTTCTGCTGCTTCTTCCCGTAATCGTTCCATATCGGATTGGCGCTCAGCAAAAACAGTTTTTATTCCAGTGAGTTTTGAATGATGGGCAGCGATCGAATTAAGAACTTCACGACAGTCATCATCATTCTTACATTGTTTCAGATCTGAGACCGAAAATGATGGACCATTTTTTTGATCGAGGGAAACGCCTACGCCCAGTACCCACGTTTTGTCTGCCTGCATGAGCGCAAACGTACCACTGTTTACCGGCTTGATTACTTTACGAGGCTTTCCGAGACGATCACGAACCGATTCATCTTTGCTACCACTCGGAGCAATTGCCAATATTTGCCCTCCCATGCTTAATTTTAGGGATAGGGCAGAGAGCATTTGCTTATTACAATATTTGGACAATCCTGGTGGAAGGCGGGCTTTTTTAGATGTTTCGGTATTTGGAAAACTTAAGTAAATTTCCCCAACGAGTTTCAGGACACTCAATGCCGGTGCAATCTTGCTAGGGTCATGGTCGTCGGCTACGCCAAGCTGGCTAATCATTCGATGAACAATAATATTGAACCTGTCTGATTCGATGGGCTCACGTCCCTGTTTAGCTAGATGGCCGGCAAGAGCGACTCGGATAGCTGATAAGATGATCGCAATATCATAGATCTCGCCATGATTAGTAGCTATTAAAACATTCTCGTTAGCATCAAGCTTTTCTATTAATGAATCAAGCAGGGGCTCATGCTCGGCGTCTCGAAATTTCTCGACCATACCCGAAAATCCTGGCAAAAAAGTTTCCGCAGCAGCGTGTATAAAATCTTCAATGCCATCGATTGCATCTGGAGTGATGCAATAATCAGCCAGTAGCTGTCCCGGATTACCTTCATTAGGATTTCGATACATATCGCGAGGGTTAAATTCTAGCGGAACAAATCGAGAAGCACGACTCGTATGGCCTGAAGCTTGGCGAACCAACTCATCGTAAACCATTTCAGAAATCATTGTAGAGTGAAGGTCCGCATCGGTGATATGCGCTTCTCGAGTGGGATGTGCTTCTGGTGTCATGAGTACTAGTTTAGCGCGTATTGATTAACATAAACAAAAGCATTTTTATGCTTTGTTGGTTGAAGATAAAAATACTACATATAGCGTGAGCATGATGTGCTAGACTACTAATATTGAACTTGGAATCATCCAAGCTTTACAATAAAAACGCTGGAAACAGGTGAGATTCCTGTGCTGTGCCGCAACGGTAAGCCATTATGAATATGGACAAGTCCGATCTAGCATTAAGCCTCCCGTGCAGGAGCAAACGTCTATTTGAGACCCTCTTCTGCCGCGAGAATGAGGGTATTTTTATATGGCCGCGCTAGCCGAATCGTACGTCCAATGCAGTCCACTAGATTTTGATCTTTGGGAGTCAGAACTCACCCAATCACAAGACATAATAGAAAAAACTGATGATTCATGGATGTTGGCATCTCACGAATTCCCGGAGCTATGGTCGAGTGCTTCCGCTAAGGCCACCAAATTCCTTGGTTCATTGTCTATGCGTGGACAGGTAGAAGTATCGCACGTTCCTGAACATGTCAGCGATACGACACTCCTTGCCGGGATACAATCTGCGCGTCACGGTGACGCTCATTCATTATCGATGGTCAAAACCAATGTAATGACTGATGTGAGTGAACGATTGTATAAAGTCGCACATCAGTCAAAAGTTGCTTTGCAATTCGAGCAGGGCAAGCTCATTCAAAATAATCGCCATCTTATCGATATACATCGAAATACATTTGAAAATATGACACTAAATTCAGTCATGCGGAAACGTTCTGAGCACGAGCTACGTAATGCGTACATGTTCGAGGAACTGCACGAAGCAGGTGTGCTACAGACCCACGCAGCCCTCGTTTTTTCATGCGCGCCAAAAGACGAGGCTACTCTACGAGATTACGGATTCTATGCCGATACGGCCAGCTGTTCTATCCAGATGCTTCGTGCTGATGGAAGTTCTGCAATCTTAGAGACTGCCATGGTAGCAGGCAAGAAAACTCCACATGGGATTAGGCATGATGAAGCTACGATTAAAGCCCTCGCAAGCGATGAAGATATAGATCTTCTCCCATCAGACAGTGACGATATGTTGCAATTCATTATGTTAGTACCAAAATCAGAAATCCCAAATGGAATGAGTGATATCATACGGCGCTATGATCAAAAAGCTGGAGGCACATTTTATGGTCAGGATGCCCCATCTCAAGATTACCTAGCTTACGCTGAAATCTGTCATCAGCGCGATGCACAGTTCATGCCGATGGTCGAATCTATTACCAATCAACTTTTACATGAGGCCGCCGGATTTAAGAATCCTATTGACGCCATCAAAAGACTAGATGAATTATCAGAACGGTATTGCGTAGACAAAGGTATCGAAGACAAATCAATTGATGTTGCAGTTTTCGGTGCTGAAGCAGCGTTTCATATTCAACAAGCTCGAGATTTTATGGCGAGAGGTGAATATTATTTGGCGTCCCAGTCTGCACTTCAGGCTAAGCAAACAGCCACGTCAAGCTCGTGCCCATTTTTCAGAAATGCTAACTCCGACCCATCCTCTGGCGAAGACTCCGGGAGTGGGGCACAGTCCGAGAAGAAGTGGATGAATTGCCCATACTGCGCAGCCAAAGTATTTGGTGATCCATGCGCAACAAAATTGTCTTGTTGGGATTGCAAAGCCGCGGTAGTTAACGGCAAGGTAGTTTCAATAGGTGATGGCGGTAGAGCAAAACGCCGAGAGAACAAAAAACGTGATCTCAAACCTCAAGTAAATTCAGAGTATGCACTCGCCGAATGATAAACTACTAATTATGACTGACAGCTACGACCCCTATCAGGAAATGATCAAAGAGAAGTCTCCAGAGCTTTTCTGTGATAATTGCGGCCATTACCCAATTATTCCAATGCATGGGCATTTTGTATGCCCTGCGTGCTTTATGCCGACCAAATGTTGTGAAGGTGCTCCGGCAGATGTCTAAGCCAAAGAGAATCGGCATCTTTAGCGGAAGTTTCGACCCGGTACATAAAGGTCATATAGCTTTTGCATTATCAGCAATTGAACAAGCGAAACTTGATGCGGTATATTTTGCCCCCGAGACTAAGCCACGCCGAAAGCCCAATGTGAGTCATATTTCCCATCGAGTAAGTATGTTGGACCTCGCTACAAGGTCACAGCCGCGTCTTCATGTCCTCGATCTGACTGCACGTTTTTTTACTCCTAAGTCGACGATTTCAAAATTGCAGCAGAAATTTCCAGGTACTGAACTTGTGCTGTTAATGGGATCGGACATGGTCGAACATTTACATACATGGAATCATGTCGATTACATGCTCCGTCACGTCGAGCTGGCTATTGGAGTCCGTAGTAATTCCGATGAGGAAGTTGTAACCAATCTACTTACAGTATTACCCGTACAACCCTTAGCCACTACTATCATTCATAGTGAACTTTCAGGAGCATCGTCGAGTACGATTCGCTCGGCACTTCGAGCTGGAGATTCAAGCCCTGCCGTAACGGCAAGCGTCCAAAATTACGCCAAAAAGAACTGGCTGTATCATGACGTCACGAATCTGTAGCGTCTGATTCCAAGGATGCTTCGGTGATCTGTTTTACGTGTGTTTCGAGAGATAATAAATGCTTGTCACGGAAGCGTTTGAACTCGGCTTTATTGAAACCGTTCTTGCGGATAAAGGTGCTGATTTTTTCACTTCCTATATAGTGCGGCATCATGACATAGGCGGCACCTTCTTCGTATAGTTCGCTGGCAACTTCAACTCGTTCAGCTGAACAGACAAATACGGCGCTTGGGTTATTGTTGCCAAGCCAGTGCGCTAAGAATTTATTTGTTTCGGCATCGCCAATGGTCGACACGACTAATTTTGATTTTTGGAGATTTAATTCATCAAGTAGTTCAGGATCGGTTACGTCTCCATACAAATGATGAATTGCTTGTCGTTCCAGAGACTCGATATTTTCTGGGTCATAATCGACCACGATGAATTTCTTTCCCATTTTTTTGAAGGTTTTGATAAATTCATGACCACCTTTTCGATAGCCAAATAGGACAATAGGGAAATGTTGCATACCGTCTTTTTGCTCTAGTTTCGTGACTCTGCGTTCAAACATCCGCAAGCGATATTCGAAAAGTGAGTAAAGGGCATTATCGTACTTTATAAGGTATGTAGAAATTGCAAATGTGATGAGCGCGGTGAGCGTGAGCGTTGCAGTTACTTTGGCGCTCACCAGCCCAGATGCAAATGCAGCTGCTGCAAAAACAAGTGAGAATTCACTTACTTGGCTCATCGCAATTGCCGATTTAAAGCTTGCTCGTTTTGTATACCCTAGTCCACCAAGACTCATCATAATAATAATTGGTTTGATGATCATGACGATCAGACTCAAGATAACTGCCGGTACTATGACGGATCCAAGTTTGCCCGGGATGATGGATTGCCCAAGGGTAATGAAAAATATAACCAAAAAGAAATCGCGCAGAGGTTTGAGACGAGAAGCCATCTCGCTACTAAATGGAAGACTTGCCAGACTTACACCAGCCAAAAGTGATCCAATCTCAATTGAGTAGCCAGCTTTAGCGAACAATAGCGCAAAGCCAAGGCCCCAGCCAAGGGAAAATATAAGGAGTAGCTCCTTATTTTGCTCCAACGTAATCGTTAGTCGAGGAATAACAAATTTAACAAGCACGAAGATAAGTCCGACGAGAATAATCCCTTTTGCTCCGAGGAGAAGCAGGGTGCTGATTGAACCACCATTTTTTTGGCGTGCATCGAGGCCGATTTTTGCAAGTGTGGCGATGACATCCTGAAGCAACAGAACTCCAATGGTGATTTGGGCGTAGAGGCGAGATGTCTCTTTTTTGTCGTTCAGAAGTTTAACGATAATAATCGTACTGCTCAAAGCCAGCCCCAGCCCAAGAATTGCCGATTCTAGTCTTCCAAATCCCAGAGCATGTGACGTGCCATATCCGATAAGTGAGATAACCGATACCTGGACAGAGGTTGTAATGAAAACAGCTTTGCCCACGCGAGAAAAAGCACGGATACTCAGGTCGAGCCCAATTATAAAGAGTAGAAGCGCAACGCCCATATCACTAATTCCACTAAAGGCAGCATCGGAGTGAATAATATTCAGGAAAGAGGGCCCTGCAATGAGTCCTGTGATGATATGACCAATGATCAAAGGCTGTTTTAAGGCACGCATGATAAGTGCAATAGCTGCACCGAGCGCAATAATGGTACTTATTTCAGTGAAGAAATTATGCATGAGACGAGTGTAGTCCCTGTATTATTTTTTAGTAGTTCTTGCGGCAGATCCGAGGAGTGCACCGCCGATGACTAGAAGGGCAGCGCCAAATCCGACCATAAGGAGCGTTATGTGATCAGCGTCTTGTATCATGCCAATAAGAACGACTGATGTGCCCGCGAATAAGATTGCTGTTGCAGAAAGCAATGATGCTGAACCGCTGTTAGAAACTGTTTTAACGGTCTTTTTGACTGGTTTTTTTGCAGTGGATTTTTTTGCCATTTTTTTGGTGCCCCTAATATTAGTAATACTTACGCTTAGTATACCATGTTGGTCTTGAATGCGAGGCCTGTAAAAATTAGATTTGACAATCCGATAATGCTTATGTAGAATCATTACATTCTTTGCGTACAAATAGTACCAATGGAAAAACAAAAATAATTAAAAATAAAGCCAAGAAGAATTTGAGACGTTCTTTGTGGCCCTAAAAGTGAGGGAAGAGGAAATGGGAATTAAAGTTAAATCAATACATTCGAGGAGTATTAACGTGGAAGTTAAAATTAAAAAGGCTAGTTGGCAACAGTTCCTCCACTATTAGTGCCTCGCAGTTCACGCCGGCAATACTAAAATTCGGCAAAGCCGTATTTATGCATTGCCTCTTGGCTACTTTCAGTTTGAAGCCTCCGGGGTTCGCAGCACCGTACTATATGCACGGCTCGCTTCACTCCTCAGCTTCGCACCGAAATTAACTCAAGCGTGAAACGTTCGGGCATAGTGATAGATGAACTATCTCAAGCGCAGAAAATATGATCGGTAAGAATAGATAATAAAGAAAAGTTGTTACGAATGTTTAGGGGTCCCAGCAGGGGGCCTCGTTTTTGTTGTATGGTATAATTTTAGATAATTTACATGAATCAAATAGTAATTAAATAATGGATAATATCAAATTAGCTGTCCAAGCCGTAGTGCTCGTGGGCATGTCTGCAGTTTGCTCTGGTCTTAACCTCTCGCTGATGTCTCTTGACTTGGCCGATTTAAAACGTAAAGCAAAACTTGGCGATAAACGTGCCAAGGCAGTATTGCCACTTCGAAAGAACGGTCATCTAAGTTTAGTAAGTATTTTGTTTACGAACGTAGCAGTTATTTCTACAACCTCACTGACTCTCGAACACCGTTTTAGTGGTTTAGTAGCAGGCATCGCGAGTACACTTCTGATCGTTGTTTTTGGTGAAATTTTCCCACAGGCAATTTTTGTCAGAAGACCTCTGGATTTTACGGCAAAGCTTGCACCTATTTTGAAAGTGATGATTTTTATAACCTATCCACTGTCAAAACCATTACAGTTACTACTCGATAAGCTTTTTAAACATCAGCCAGGGTCTCTTCACTCACGTCAAGAACTCGGCCTTTTAATCGCAGAACATGTCAAACATACTGACAGCGAACTTGATGACAGTGAGGTAGAGATCATTCGTGGTGCACTGTCGCTGAGTGAAAAACATGTTCGAAACGTCATGACTCCTATTCGAAGAACCTACTATCTATTTATAGACGACATTATTGATGGGGATAAAATCGATGAAATTAAACGGAAGATGTATAGTCGGATTCCTGTTTTTAACCCATCTATGACTGAATGTTATGGTCTGGTGCTTATGAAAGATTTAGTTGATATGGATTTCGATGAAACAGCTATTGCGGTACGCGAACTAAATCTTCACCCGACAAGGCCGATCGGACGTATGACCGCACTTGATACAATTTTCCGGCGATTTATCGCGGCACGAACTCATTTAATGCCGGTTACTCATGGTGATAAGTTTTGCGGGATAGTTACCATCGAGGACGTGGTAGAAGAAATCATTGGTCAAGAGATTGAAGACGAACACCAGATAGCTCACGTCCTATAGAAATTGCTGTAATTCCGCTATAGAATACCAGTATGGCAATATCTCCAACATGCGACAAATGCGGCAAAGAACTAAACGAGTTTGGTGGAATCTTACTGAGCCCACCAGACGAATCTGACACTGTTCACAAATATCATCTCTGTATCGAGTGCTTTGAACTCATACACAGCTCATTCAAAACATAGAATTGTGCGATACGTTCATAACGCACATGCTTGCTTAAATGTATATATTATGTAAGATAGTATAATATGCGTCAAGAAATATTACCCGATGAACAAGTTTTTTCTGCTGTTTACCGCAAGATTGCCCCAATCCCTGAGTTTGTAACCTGTTTCGATGAAATAAGGGCTGAACTATCACCCGTAATGTCATGGACACATGAAAGTGATAATTTGCGTACGCACCTCTTGAGCAGTCGCGTTTTAAGACATGTACCCAGAGATCCACTCATAGTGCAAAATATCCACGATAGTATAGAAGCGTTACAAAGTAACGACCCAAAAACACGTGCAGAAAAGGCTGAAGAATCAAGCGCTGCAACAGCTGAAGATGCTTCCGAAGTGCTAGCAGATGAAGCTACTCAGACTCCTGAAGAACAGACTGAGCTACAAGTAAACCCGCTTCTAACTCTCAAGCTTGGTGCAATTAGGGTATTAATCGCCAATAAAAAAATACTCTCTGTTGATTTGATCCAGGATAGAGATAGGACATTAGATAATGATCAGCGTGCAGTTGAGGAAATAATTTTTTCAGAATTTCCAGGTTGGAGATTCTCTAGAAAATCGGAGTTGTATCGCGTGGAGCTTGGAAAGATTTCTCCAATGGGCAGCAGTGAAGATGCGTTCAGAATCGTAAGAAGGTTACTGCCAAAAACCGTGAAACTCGCCCCTGTTTCATCCAAAGTAGTGTACCCGAAAGTATAGCCAACGTTTACTTTTTGGCGTCTTTTATTGCTTGATCGATGAGTTTGCTGAAACCTTCTACGTCGCGCGGAGACTGAGTGATCTTCTTACCCTGCAAGAAGAACGTAGGGGTAGAATTTATTTCTAGACGTGTGCCCTCGGCATAGTCAGCATTGATTATTTCGTTGACTTCCGTACTTGCAAAATCAGTTTTAAATTTTGCGGTATTGAGACCAAGCTGTGATGCATAGCCTTCAAAAATAACATTTGGTGTTGTGCTATCTTTCCATGCATCTTGTTGCTCATAGAGAAGGTCATGCATTTCCCAATACTTGTTCTGCTTTGCGGCTGCTTCTGCTGCCCGAGCACTAGACCTGGCATTCTTATGAAGTTGCTGTAAAGGGAAGTTACGGAACTGGAACTGAATTTCGTTTTTATATTTTTCGACGACTTGTTTCACTATTGGATGGTAGGCGCCACAGGCAGGACATTGGAAATCACCATATTCGGTCAATTGGACGCCTTTTGTATTTTTGCCAATGACATTATTACTAAGTTTACTCGTAGAGCTACTACCTGTCTTAGAGGTTGGTGCGTCAGCCTTTTTAGATGTTGCTACGTAGATACCGACTAAACCAAGAACACAAACTGCTAAAATAACCAAAAATCTTTTACTCATTCTTTTATAGTATCAAATAGTCTGTTTGTCAGATAGTCCAATATAGGACGTTTCAGTAGATCCATAGAGCTACTTTCTACTTTGTCCATTTCACCCTATACTCATTAGTATGATTTTGTTTATTATTATTCTCCTTCTCGCAGGGATAACGCTTCTCAGCGTATCGCTTCAAAAAACGTATACCAAGATTCCCTTAAAAGAGCTAAAAAGACGCGCCAAATCTGGTGATGAATTCGCTAAAGCGCTGTTTGCTGCCTCGGCATATGGCTTTAGCTTGGACCTGTTGCTTTGGATAATCGTAGGCTTGAGCGCAAGTGGGTTCTTTGTGGTTTTGTCGATTAATATGCCGTCGTGGTTAGCATTGTTTGGATGTGCCGCACTACTGTGGGTGGCCTTTGCATGGCTACCAACCGCTCGTGTATCTGACATTAGTCATCGACTCGCTCAAACACTAGCACCTGTGTTTGCAAAAATACTAAGCTTTCTCTATCCACTACTGAATCGAATTGGCGGCATTATTCACTCTCGTGGTCGTATCACGATTCACAGTGGTATCTACCAAAAAGAAGATCTCATTGATCTACTCGATAAACAAGTACTGCAGTCTGATAACCGGATGACCCCATATGAAATTGGCATTGTCAAAAGTGCTCTGACATTTAGTGACGAAATTATTCGTGATGAGATGACACCAAAACGCGTCGTTACCATGGTAAAAAGCACTGATTCAGTGGGTCCAATCCTGATGACCGAACTTCACAAAAGTGGATTCTCCCGGTTTCCTGTGGAAGATCCATCGTCAGGTGAAATTGTCGGAACTCTCTATATGCATGATTTAGTAACCGCGAAACAGGGTGGATCAGTCAAAAATCTGATGAAGAAATCAGTCTATTATGTAGCCGAAGATAAAACGCTCGACCATGCCCTGCAAGCATTCTTACGGACTAAACATCATCTTTTCATGGTAGTGAATAGCTTTGAAGAAATTGTCGGAATTATTACTATCGAAGACGTACTGGAGAGAATTTTGGGCAAGCAAATAATTGATGAATTTGATCGATACGATGATCTCCGTGCAGTTGCAGCTTTGCAAGCTAAGGCAGATGCTAAGCGTCACACTCATGCATCAGCAGACCCCGAACATACACCTGCAGAAGGAAAATCGAATGACACAAAAGAAGAATCAGACCAAACCAAAAACTAAAATTCTCTTTGCTACCAGCAACCCGGGTAAGCTAACGGAGGCTTCAATCTTTGCTAAATCGGCTGGCGTTAACCTAGTTTCAGTCAAGGACATTGGCCTTGAGCTTGACGTTGACGAGACCGGTGACACGTACGAGGAAAACTCACTCCTTAAGGTCATGGCGTACGCCGATCAGCTGATGGAACCAGATCTTATTATCATTGCCGATGATGGTGGTATTGAAATCCCCGTGCTCGGCAACGCTCCCGGAGTCCACTCCAGGCGTTGGAAGGGCTACCCGATGACCGATCAAGAAATAATTGATCACTGTTTGGAACAATTGGACGGCAAAAAAGGGGGTGAACGGGATGCTCAGTTCATATCAGTTGTCACCGTCAAGATACCTGGGCATCCAGTGAAATACTTCCGTGTGAGGGTTTTCCTTTCCGATCGTTGATGTATTTACCGGAAATAGACAAGATGATCTATGAAATTCATGGCACCTCGATTGAAGACAGGGGAGGATTTCGAACTCACCGCGAGAAGGCGCTCGCCAAAGCTTTTGATTGGATCGCAACGCAGTCCAACGGTAATATGGTATAATTAGCGTCATGTTAACAGTGGTAATCACGCAAGATAATAATCTCCGGGTCGTCAGTAAGACGTCTACGGTGCGTTTTGCTTGAGTTATCGACCCTATTCCAACCTGAAAACAAATCAACTTATCCCACAAAGGAACCATCATGAGAACACTTGCAAAAGACATCGCCGGATCAATCGGCGGCCAGGCTACGGTACAGGGCTGGCTCCATAAAAAACGACTATTAGGCGGCCGAAGTCGAAAAACTTCGTGGACTTCAAATCGGTACCATTCTTTCTATTTCAGGAGAAGTCATCGAAGATGAGCGTGCACCTGGTGGTGCTGAAATTCACGATCCAGAAATCACCGTACAAGTGCCCGTCACCGACGAGCCACCCGTTGAGATTGACAAACCACTGAGCCATAAAAGCGAACACCTCGACACCTTACTCGATAACCGAGTTATTGGTCTTCGTAACCTCCAAGAACAAGCAATCTTTAAAGTTCAGGCTGCTGTTGGCTCTGCCGTTCGAACCTACTTTGATGAAAATGAATTCACTGAAATGCGGACACCAAAACTCCTTGCTGAAGCGACCGAAGGAGGCACCGAAGTCTTCAAGCTCGACTATTTTGGCAAAGAAGCTACACTCGCTCAAAGCCCACAGTTTTACAAGCAAATAATGGTTGGCGTGTTCGAGCGTGTTTATGAAATCGCGCCCGTATACCGTGCTGAACCAAGTGCAACCACTCGGCATATGACCGAATATACTTCCATCGACTGTGAAATGGGCTTCATCAACTTCGATGACCTCCTCAACTTCACCGGTGGTTTACTCAAGCATGTCGTAGAAAGCACCTGGAACACTCATGAGTATGCTTTCAAAATGTGGAACGTCGTCAAGACTGAACTCCCAGACCGAGCAGAAGACATCCCTCGCATTACCATCGATGAAATTCACGAGATGTTCCTAAAAGCCACCAAAGAAGATCACGTCGGCGAAGATGATCTCGCACCTTCTGAGGAGAAATGGATTTGTGAATGGGCTAAGAAAAACAAGGGCACCGACGCCGTATTTGTGACTGGCTGGAGCGCCAAGAGTAAAACCTTCAAGTTCTATCACAAATCAGATGAGCAGGATGAAAACCTAGCACTTCGTGCCGACCTATTGTACCGCGGTGTAGAAATTGCCACCTTGAGTATGCGACAAAACGACTATGCCCAGCTTCTCACGCAGATGGAAGAGCGGGGCATCGACCCGACTCATCCTGGATTCGCGCCATACGTCAGCGCCTTTAAATACGGTATGCCACCACACGGTGGGTTTGGATTGGGGCTAGAACGTTTAGTTGAGAAGCTTTTCAAGCTTAACAACATCAAAGAGGCTACCCTCTTCCCACGCGACATCAACCGCCTCGGCCCCTAGAAGCACATGGAAGTTATTAGAAATCGAGCAACTGGTAATATCGATGCTCTTAGATCCGATTCATTGGATGAGCGTCTAGCGGTGCGTGCATGCGTGCCGATTTGGTTTGACGCCGGCTCACTGGAAACGAGGCAGAACACATCATCCTACGATCAGCTTATCCCCTTGTCGGTAGCTGACATGATTGATGATGTTATCCAAGAAACTGATCAAAGTACCAGTCTCTTTTTGGCGCCTACCGAGGCCTATATCGTCTGTGCATCATTGCGCTTTGTCTACCGCCGCCATCAAATATCGTGCGTAATTCCTGCAGAATATGCAGACTCCGCCCATGCACTAGGCATGACATCCCTTGAGCTCATCAATACTGCGGTTACGGCAGGCAATATACTCCAATCTATTCCGGTTTCTGAAATAATGCAGTAGATCACACAATATTCTTGCCATGAAATTATTTGAGGGGTACTATACGGGGCATTATGAGTCTTCTTGAGCTACCCATAAATCCTGTTGAATTGGCCTCCAAAAGGGCAGAGCTCGAGCCTTCACTGAGTTTTGATGTAATGGCAAACGATCTTCAAACGCTTGCTGAACTTGATAGCGCGGCATCTGATCTAGGTTTTATTGATCAAACCTACTTCGTAGAGTCATATCGCGGTTTTATTGTTCCAGGCTCTTTTGAAGCTACCGAATTGGTCACCTATACGAGTATTTTTGGTTTACAATTTGAGGCTCAATTTCGTTGTTATTCCAAGGTCCATATCGGCAGAATTATTGGTGGTAATGCTGTTCGGGCAATTTGCCTAACGTTCACAACAGCATTATTGCTACCATCTTTTGAGCATACAGAAGACTCAGAACTACTGCATGTGCCCGTATTAGCTGTGTCGGAAATAACGACTACTTCCATATAAATCAAAAATATTGTATAATAGTGCAATGAGTATTGAAGAGGACTTCGAAGCATTCCGTGAGATTGGTCTTGAAGTGCAAGATCGATTGAACATGTTTCCTGATATTGCAGATGAGGATTTGCAGCAAATATATGCTGACCTTGATCCATTACTTGAAGGAGTAATAGAGGGCAGAAGAATTTCTATTCAAGGAGGAGTTAATATACCTTTGCTTGGCAAAGATAATATGGTGGTCGGTATACAGACCACAAAAGATAGTGTCTTTGGATCGAATAATGGTGTATTTGTCGTAAAACATGATGAATCGTGTGAAGAAGTTACATTAGAGCGGTGGGTTATTGGAGTTTCAGTACTGCTCGACACCGTAATAACCCGACAAACCATTGTGGAGCGAACTCGAACTGAACAATATGCTTTTGGGCCGCTTGATACTGTCAGAGTGATGGTGCCTGATGAAGAATTAGAATTTATCGACACCATTCGTCCCGAGCCTGATGATCATATTGCCGAAGAAATAGATGCCTGTGTATATGTTGATCCAGTCGATTTCCATCGTCTCCGTCAAATATTTGAAGGTAGTGGAAATTCTGGCATTGTAGAACAGGGCGATATACCAGCGTATATTGATACGCAAAATTCGATGCTCGCAGCATTCTATTTGCTGTATCTCAACACTATTCTTCCGTTAGATGAGTTTGATATAGCTCTATCTACAGAAAGAATTATTTCGGTTGATATCAATGGACGAGTAGTTGAGCATGTTGAAGAAGGGTATTATACAGACATTGAGGAAGATACACGCGCTCAAGGATTTCGTTATATCCCAGAACTAAACTTATTTTGTATTGGATTCGATGGTTTCGTTGAAGGCCGAGAAATATATG
Source organism: Candidatus Saccharimonadota bacterium (assembly GCA_026395435.1). Taxonomy (GTDB): domain Bacteria; phylum Patescibacteriota; class Saccharimonadia; order Saccharimonadales; family AWTP1-31; genus JAPLYT01. Next base: position 45,071 of record JAPLYT010000003.1, on the reverse strand, counting down.
TTCCGTTTTCCAATATAACTAACATGAGTATGAAACATGTCAAAGAGCAAGGTGCGGAGAAATAATATGGATAATTACGAATACGACCCACCGTATGAGCACAACATACCAGTTGATTTGAGCGAAGAAGGTCAACAAATTGTTGCTGGCGCAGAACAAATGCTTCGTGATTTAGAGCAGCCAGACATTACATCACTGCATGTATTACGAAAAATTGGCTCTAAAGTTTTAGATTTTGTAAGTAACAGTAATTTGTTTTATGGCCCTGATATAAAAGAGGCCAATTATCGTCGCCGTCCTGGCAGGATTCAATAGTTTATAAGGCATACGCTTGCAGTTGGTGAGGTATGCCTTTAGAGTAGGCATATGAATTTACATCGCACCGACGTTGAAGCCGAATGGAAGCAAATACGACGCGAAGACCATAATGGACATCAAAAAGCTGCCCATCTGAGCAAGGGATTATTCACCTTAGCAAATCTGGTCAGTGTAGCTGGGCTCGTCATCACCGACTCTGGTCTGCGAGACATTGCCCACAAGAAATATGTTAGTGGTTGTCTAAAAATGGTCGGTGGTCGGGCCTGTGATTTGGCTGACGGATATATTGCCGACAAGACAGGCACAAAAAGTAGAACCGGTGAACTAGTCGATGCGACGATCGATAAAATTGAGATAGCACGGGGGATCCAGATACTAAGTTCGGCAGGCATCATTCCCCGAGACGTTGCCCTGTCGTTTGCTGTCCAAAACGTTAGTAATACGATTAGTTCTTTCGTTGCAAAAAAGCGTGGTATTGAAATTCATCCTTCCGCGGCCGGTAAGATAACGACATTTGGACAATGGGAAACACTGACCAGCTATTGCATTCAGGCGGCATTAGATACCCGACCAATAGCCGATCAATCAGAACAGCGCATAGTTGAGTCTATCGCCGATATATCCGCCGCCGCTACATCAGCTTTGGGGGCGATGGCGAGCCTTGAATATGTCAAGACTGCCTTTGGTCCGGCTCCTGAGGCCGCCTCGTAAATATAGGCTGTGGAAAACTAGTTGCACAAGCGTGATACACTAGTAGTGTTATATAAAAATAAATATTCAAACAAAAATGAGCGTATTAACAGATTTAGCTATTTCGTATGAAACCCTTCCCGGAGAACCGAGTTTCTTTAACTTCTTCGAGGATCAACCTGCCGCTTCTGGGTATCGTGAATATTCTATGCCTGTTATCAAAACTACCGTTCAAAAAACTCACGCCCATAACCAAATACAGACTATATCGACAGAAATAAAACAAGTTCAGCACAATCTACATACTCAAGGCATTAAACAAGTGAAACCACTCATCGCTACTCATACCATAGAGCCTGCACTTTCACGCCGCGTGGCGCAGCCTATCGCCCGCACTACAAACCGTAACCTTCCACAGCCTGTTGCCCGCACTACTCGACCAGCTTCTACAGAGTCTCGAGGTCTTTTTAATGATTTCGAACGAGCCGCCCTGTTCAGCCATATGCAGGCCCGAACGCCAGTACTCAAAGTCGAAAGACAACTAATTTAAGTAAAAAAAGAGGGGTGGAATGAAAAAACTTAATGATAGTGGTTCTCATATAATTGGATTGATCATCGTTGTATTCGTTGTTGGTGCAATTGGCTTCATCGGACTAAAGGTTATGAATAAATCGAAAAGTAAAGAACAGGCTGGTGGATCAACCGTGCTCTTAGGCTGTAAAGGAAACGGCCCTGTTACCTTTAGTCATGCCCCTATGGATATGAAAGATGTTCAAACGGTCCTGCCTGTAGGCACCCTTGCCGGGGCTCATGTCACCCCTATAGACCACTTGTATTTTTATCCAAAAGATATGAAAAACCGGGATGCAGCGCCAGTGTACGCTATGGCCGATGGATTCATCGTCAGCTACCAAGAACGAACTCAGAATGTGGATACAGGAACTCAGAAAAAAGGCGAATATCGGATTGAGATTCAGCACAACTGCGATATTGTAAGTTACTTTGATCTCATGACAAGTATTGATCCATCTATTAAAGGCAAGATGAAGCAAGGCGAAATCCGTGTACCCGTCAAAGCAGGGCAAGTGCTTGGACGCGTTGGGGCCCAGTCGCTCGATACTGCCGTGTATAACTATAGTATGAAGCTCAAAGGTTTTGTTAAGCCTGATTCATACAAGAATGAAACCTGGAAAATACATACCGATGACTTCTTTACGTATTTTAATGATCCAATCAAGAGCGAAATACTTGCAAAGAATCCACGTACTGCCGAACCAAGAGGTGGTAAGATCGACTATGACATCGAAGGAAAATTGGTGGGCAACTGGTTCCTCGAAGGCACTAATGGCTATGCTGGTGCAGGTAAACCTGAAGATAATAAAGTGGCGCACAGCGATGGCAGTGGCTACTGGAGCGGACACTTCTCGATCGCACCCGACGCAATCAATCCAACCAAGACAGACATTTCGTTTGGAGACTATCAAGGCAAGGCTACACAATTTACCGCTGTTGATGGATCTTTAGACCCGGCAACTATCGACAAATCCAGTGGTGTCGTTGCATACGAATATGTGGAATATTCGAATCCAGGCATGATGATGGAACAGCAGATGCGACAACAGGGCACACCTCAGGTCATAGGCACGGTATTGTTCCAAGTGCTTGACGGAAATAAGATGAAGATGGAAGCCTTCCCTGGCAAAACAAAAGCTCAAGCAACTACCTTCACTAGTGGAGCCAAAACATACGAACGATAATCTAGCGCGCCTGCACAATCTATGATTAAATAGTACTAATGCATGAGATGACTACTCAGAAAGCCAGCGCCTAACATATGGGCAAGGCAGAATACCACCGAATGTTTAGTGGTCTGCCGCCTGAAGAATTTAGACTCATCGACAAAAGAGATCAGATACCAACACCTTTAGATAGTGTTGGGCTCGTGGATGTGCATCAGTTGATACTTGATGTTAAGGCAACTATCGACCCGGCATATGTATGGCCCAAAGAATGCGAACAGCCAAAAGCGTTCAACGATCATCACTTGTATCATCCCGGGGCTGATTATCCTCATGGATTCAAGAAACGGAAGTCCGATACGGTCATAAAATTCAGAAACCATAACGTGAACATGGTGCGAATGCCCATCGTGTTTCACAATTGGCTGCATCGAATAACCATACCTCCCGTGATACCAAGTGATGAATCGATACATCATCGTAGTCAGGTTTGGTTTACGGCCCGGGATTTATATACCTGCGTTCGTAACGATAAGATTAATAGTCGTCGTCGCAATAATCTCGCCAAAATGTGTACAAGTGGGGCGCAACTTTTTTGCGAAGAAACCTATCCGTATGAGCAAGATCCAGATTACTTTGCAGATTTAGATCGACGCATGGAAGCCCTCGACACATATCGAGAACGTATTCGTAAGATTCCATCAGAATTTTGGCTGATTGATCCCGAACTCCCAACTGAAGAATTAGTTCGAACAGTAGGCAAAATTGCAGCACCCAGTGCGCTCCAACTTCAGAAGTTTATTGCGGCTTAGCTTCTGTTTTTGCAGTTCTCTGATTCACTTTTACATGCAGCCATCGTTGCCAAGGAGTCATCTTTCTTGTCTATACAGAACTTTTTAATTTCGTTTTTTAGTATTTCCATTTATGCTTAATCTAACACTATCTAATAGAGCGATGTTTGAATCATGAAAAAAATTGTAATTGTAGGTGGTGGATTCGGTGGGGTTGTAGCTGCCCGAAAATTGTCCGGTAAACCTGGAATCAGCGTAACGCTCATTAGTGACCTGGAAACGTATCGATATTCTGCAGCTTTGTATCGGGTGGCAACGGGGTATCGTAGGCGAGTAGCTCTAATCCCGCTGGCAGATATTCTCCCTAACAACGTAACCCTCATGCACGCCAAAGTCACCCGTATCGACCGAAAGTTACGGAAATTACATCTAAAAAATGGCCAGGAAGTACCGTACGATACGGCGATCTTGTCTATGGGTGCAACAACTTCCTACTTTGGTATTCCGGGACTCCCGGAGTTGTCTTATGGTATTAAAGATATTCATTCACTTGATAAACTGCGTACACATTTACACAAAGAACTAGTGGCTGAACATGAACTCGATCGAAATTACGTCGTGGTTGGTGGCGGACCGACCGGCTTAGAACTTGCCGCTGGTCTGGCAAGTTATCTGCGAGTGCTTGCCAAAAACCATCACATAAAAAAGAAGTCGGTGCATCTGGAGCTCATTGAAGCTGCACCGCGTATTCTTCCAAACATGAGTCCTCGGGCATCTCGCCTCGTGAAACGTCGGCTTAAAAAATTGGGCGTAAAAGTGATGACGGGCAAAACGGTCGAATCCGAATCTGAAGCATCACTGCAAGTGAGCGGAAAGAGCATCCCATCTCACACCGTAATCTGGACAGCCGGTATGGCGAATAATGGATTTTATCAAGATAACGCAAATCAATTTGAATTCAGTAAACGCCATAAAATAATTGTCGACTCATTCTTACGGGTTGATCCGCACGTATTTGTGATCGGCGACAATGCGGAAACAAAATATAGTGGCATGGCTCAAACAGCTGTGTATCAGGCTGAGTATGCTGCGAAAACAATTCTAAAAGAAGCAAATGGGCGCACCCCAAACATCTATCGTCACCGCCAACCGGCATATGTTGTGCCAGCTGGCGGAAGTTGGGCAGTTCTGCAATATGGGCCACTAGTCCTCAGTGGATTTTTGGCATACCTCCTCCGTAAGGCCGCGGATATCATTGGCTATGCCTATGTTATGGGTATACGTAAGTCGATTCAAACGTGGCGCCAATTCGACGACCTAGAAGAACAATGCCCCGTCTGCCGTACCACGTGAGTTTACGGAGTATACTAGCGGTATGGATAGAATAATCATTGATGTTCGAGAACCTGAAGAATACGATCGAGGTCACGTGCCTGGTGCTATCAACATCCCGCCTAACGAAATAATGGCAGGAGCAAGTAAGCTGAATGAAGTACCAAAAGATACCGAACTCGTATTGTACTGCGTCAGTGGAAGTCGGAGTACTGTGTCGATGCAGTACTTGCAACGTCTTGGCTTTACCAACCTGGTGAATGGCATCAACCAGCACCACGTAACCGCTAAATATCTGTAGACAGAATATTATAATATTGTTATAATGTTCTTATGATTCAAAGCACTCAAAAATTAGTAAAAGTCGGCTCAAGTGACATGATTACAGTACCCGCGCATGTCAAAAAACAACTTAATGCCAAGACAGGAGATGAAGTCAAAGTTACATACGAACTTGTTGACGAGCCTACCGCCCATGACATAGAAGTTGTGGCTATTGCGCAGAAATTAATCAAACGTCACAAGACGGCACTCAAAAATCTAAGCCAGCGATGAAACAACTGACAGTTCAAGATATAGAACTGCTACATATGCAAATTATTGATGCCAGTGGTGGGTCACAGGGGCTAAGAGATATCGCCCGAATTGAAGCGGTAGTCGCCACGCAAATTCAATCTGTTTTTGGGCAAGAGGTGTATCAGACTATTTATGATAAAGCCGCAGCTCTCGCTCGTGGAATTATTGGCGATCACCCATTTGTTGACGGTAATAAGCGAACGGGTATTATGGCTGCACTCCTATTCCTAAATCTAAATGGTCATGACACTAGCTCTTTGCAGGATAACGAGCTTGAAGATTTTGCTGTTCGCACAGCCACAGATCACTTGAGTGTTCCGGAAATAGCAAGCTGGCTAGAACAGCATACAATTGAAAAATAGAATTATTTTTTGCGGAAAGGTTTGGTAATCTTTTCGATGTCCATGTGCCATTGGTCAGCGACCACTGCAGTGACGATGTAGCTTGCTACGAGTAGACTAACGATCAGTTTAAGTGCCAATGTTTGATCAAGATTGAGTAGGGTGAAGCCACCCCACAGTGGCAACACAAAAACGATAAAGGCAATGAACGATACAAAGTAACTTTTGGCTCGAGTATCGATATTCACCGGCAATTCTTTGTACGATTTCTTGTTCATATAGGCCGTTAAACGACGAAGTTTTTCGCGCATGTTATTTATTTCGAGTCCGTTATGCATGAGTTCGTTGGTGGCGAGGGCGAGGATGAGATTGATAATGGTTTGATTCATGAAATGTGTTCCTTGGTTGTTAATATAACTATCAATAGTATAGCGCCTTATGGCAACCAAGCGTATACTACAGGAGAATATTCTTTTAGAGACGGGGTAACAATCACATGAAGAAGCCATACGCATTTGAAGTTAAAGATGTCGCCAAATATTATGATGGCGGCAAGGTAAAAGCTCTTGACGGCGTGACGTTGCAAGCCGAGCAAGGCAAAATATTTGGGCTACTTGGGCCTAACGGGGCTGGCAAAACGACCATTGTCAGGATGCTCAGTACATTGCTCTCACCGACTAGGGGAACCGCAAAAGTACTTGGCATCGATGTTGATAAAGAACCCAACAAAGTCCGAGAGATCATCGGATTAGCCGGTCAATATGCGGCAGTCGATGAATTTTTGACAGGACGTGAAAACATCTACATGTCTGGTAGGCTCTATCATCTTGGCCACGCTGAGGCAAAAAAACGCACTGCAGATATTTTGGAAAGACTGCAACTAACTGATGCTGCTGATCGACAAGTCAAAACATATTCTGGTGGTATGCGTCGGCGGTTAGATCTTGGCGCAAGTCTTATCGGCCAACCTAAAATATTGTTTTTAGATGAACCGACAACGGGGCTTGACCCACGTACCCGGCTCGATCTGTGGAACATCATTCGAGATCTCGTAGCTGGGGGCACCACCATACTGCTCACAACACAGTATCTCGAAGAAGCTGATGAACTTGCCGATCACATCGCAGTAATCGACCACGGAAAAGTAATCGCCGAAGGCACCAGCGACCAGCTCAAAGCTCGGCTTGGTGGCGATGTGGTCGAATTCCAGCTCGCCCATAAACGCGATCTTGCTACTGCCCTCAAAGCAGTTGCGAGCCATGCCAAAAAAGAACCGACCATAGATGAAGATGGATTGACGATCACGGTACCAGTAAAAGACGGATCACGGAGTTTAATGGCGGTAGTTGGAGCACTCAACACGGCAAAAATCATCCCGACAAGTTTATCGCTTCATCGACCTTCGCTCGATGATGTATTCTTGGCATTAACAGGCAAAAAGACACAAACATCTGAAGATGCGGCTAGTAGTGCATCCAAGAAGGGGAAGAAATAATGAGTATGTCCAAACAAATTCGGAATGAAATTTCCGATACCGTTGTCATTACCCGCCGTAATCTCTATCGCTACATTCGACTACCACAATTGGTATTCTTCAGTTCAATTCAGCCAATTATGTTTTTGACCTTATTCAATTTCGTATTCGGCGGCGCGATCGGCAACGGGACAGCTATCCCAGGAGGAAAATATATTAATTATCTTCTGCCCGGGATCTTAGCCCAAACCATGTTGTTCGGTGGATTACAGACGGGTATTGGCCTTGCTGAGGATATGGGTAAGGGGATTATTGACCGATTTAGAAGCTTACCGATGAGTCGTAGTGCCGTCATGGCCGGACGAACCTTATCTGACATGGTTCGTAACCTTACCGTGGCTGGAATCATGCTCACCGTTGGTACGCTACTTGGTTTTCGTTTTCAAAATGGATTTATAAATGCTATTGGTATGATAGGAATTTTGCTACTGTTTAGCTTTGCATTTTCATGGGTGGCCGCATTCCTAGGTATGTCGGTTGGAGATGCTGAGACCGCTCAGCTGGCGAGTTTTGTGATTGTTTTCCCGCTCACTTTTGCCAGCGCCGCTTTCGTGCCTATTCAGACTATGCCGTCGTGGCTTCAAGTCTTTGCCCGCAACCAGCCTGTAACCCACCTCGTACAGGCAGCTCGAGAACTGGCTTTGGGTGTGCCTAGCAACGGAGCAATTTGGAAAAGCGCCGTTTGGTCATTGGCTATTCTGTCGATTTTTGTTCCGCTGGCCATCGCTCGCTATAGAAGTCGCGCCGTCTAGTTTTGGAGTCGCGCCTACTGGCTTCAGGGCACCAAATAATCTATACTGCTTATGTATGAAACCTGATTTTGATCCGTATGATTTAACCCCCCGAATAACTCCCGAGCAAGAGCCAGCAGCCGCTCCTCCACCGAAGCCAACTATTCGGCGAGTGACAATGGGACCAATTTTTCATTCCCGCATAACGAAAATCTTAGCCCTCGTGCTCGGAGCCGTTTTGGCAGCCCTCATCGGCTACGTCTCAGTAGATTACTACTATGCCAAAAAGAACGTTGCACCTATCAAAACAACCTCAAGTCAATCTAATACGTCCGCTCAAAGTAATACTACAAACTCTAGCACTGTGGCTACAGCCCCCGCCACCGAAAAAGTAAATAGTCCATCTACGGCAGAGCAAAAAGCTATATTAAATACTCCGGGTAGTTGTGATGCTGCTGTGATCCCGGCAGCCGTTTGTGTCTTATTATTATCAATCGAAAAAGATGGACTTAAAAATAACCCGTACGTGATTGCAGACACAAGCAAGGTGCCTGAAGGCAGTTCTGTGGTTATCGATAAAACAACCTGGAAAAAGACATCAGAAACAACAGGAACGATAAATTTCAGTACCGTAATGGCGGGGAAGTCATACAAAGGGACCGCTAGCGTCCAGTTTATTTCAGACAGTTGGAAAGCAATTAGTTATACACTTACGTAGCGCTAGTTCAAATCGTTCGAAAGTAAGTAATCAGATAATTTGGCCCACGTGTCGCGGGCGGAATAACTGGCAAACTTGTAGTTCATTGGTTCATCTACTCGGACGACCATAATGTACTTTGGCGTATCTTTACCGACGAAGCCTACATATACACCGTCGTCTACCGAAATTTTGTATGCTCCGTCATTATCGACGATAGGGGCAGTTCCTGTTTTGCCCCCAAGCGCAAATCCTTTCTGCGCTGCCTTTTTATTATTAAATGTGAGTGCTTCTTTAAGTACATTTTGCATTGTGTTGCTGGTTTTCGAAGATAGTACCCGCGTTGCATCTTTTACATTTGTACCATTTTTGTGAGGTGTTACATACATACCTCCATTGGCGAGCGGAGCATACGCTGCAGCTAATTGCAGCGGCGTAATTGTCATTCCGACGCCAAATGAACTAGCGGCAAATTGTTCTTCTATATAATTGCCGCCTTTTGGATTACGGATATACCCTGAAGCTTCGTGAATATCAAAACCCGTCTTCTTGCCAAACTTAAATGATCCTGTAAGGCTATTGTGCCACGTGTCTCTTGCTTGAGTAGGTGTCTTACCAAGCCCGTTGAATATATGGATAGCGCCCGTATTTCGTGATTGATCAAGAATAGCCTGGGTGCTGACAGGGCCTGGATCATATGATTCTGCGTTAAGAAAGATTCTTTCTCCGGCATACACATAACCTGGGTCATAAAAGGTAGTATTTGGTGTGGTGGTTCCTTTTTCGATGGCAGTTGCAACTAGTAGCGGCTTAATAACAGAACCTGGCTCCCAGGCTGATACACATACCTGTTCTGATTGGTTTGTGGCGGCATCAACCATACTTACTACTTCTCCGTTGTGTGCATCCATCAAGATTGCACAACCTCGAACGGCGAAAGACTTCTGGATCTCTTTCTGCAATACGCGCTCCGCCTCTGATGTAAACGGTTGATTCGTACTATATCGGACGGAGGTTTTAATTGGCTTCGTTTCTGCTTTAGGCTGGCTAGAAACGAAAAGAATTCCTACTGCCAACACCAAAGGAGCAGCAAGCATAAGGACATGGAATTTTTTATGCCTTTTAACCTCTTCCAGTTTAGTAGTAGTCATTGCTAATAAAACTATGAGATAGAGCAAAGAAAGATATAGCGAAGGCATGGCTACCATTGTATACGTAAGTAATATGAGATATATGACCCCAAATCCGGTTGCATAGTTATCTTTTTTTCGTAAATACAAAAGCTTATTTAGTGCAATGATATTGAGAAATAGAAATGACACAAAACCCAACGTTCCAAAATAATAAAAAATATCAAAAAACAGGGAATGATTGTCGATGAATCTTGTATGAACATCTAGGCTCTTTACAATCTCAGCTTCGGCAAAATTATGATTATCTACAGCTTTGGGTAAGGATTTTGCACCCCTTCCAAAAAGAATTTGAGTGATTGAAGCATTCGATACCGCTTCAGTTATGAGGGTAGTTTGGTAACGAACACCCCCTGAGATTTCTTGATTCCTGAGATGCCAGAAATATCCGGGGAAAACGCTTGGGATTAACATAACACTGCCAACGAATATCAAGACGAAGACTCTTTGACTAAATTTTTGTAGCCATATAAATGTGGATACCACCAAGACTAGTACCATAACGGCTATGCCAACTATTGTTTGGGTTGCCAGGATTACGCCACAAAGCAGAATAATCGAAAGCCCAAATAACAGACGAAAACGTGACGATTCTTTGTATCGCAGAATACATAATACGAGGGTAATATTTGCAAAAGTGGCCATTGCCAAAGGGGAATACAGGAGCCCTCTCAGCGGTACTCCTCTGGTTAGTTCGTTATAACTCGTCAAGACAGAGACCAACAATACAAGCCCAGAAAGTATGAGGTGGGCAGATGAAAATATATACGTTCGAATGTCTTTTGCGAAAAGCAGTGCCCCCGCTACGAAAATGAACCAGGCACTATACCCAATGTATTCTGGCGCATACCCACCAAAAGTTATGAGGCCTCTTGCTCCAAAGTTGCGAGCGAGACTAATGAGTATTGATGCGATAAGTATTATCCCTGCAATCATGACATTTTTAGGGATACTTGAAACATACCGACTTATCGATTTTCGCTGCAAGATAACCCCAATGACGAGTGAAATACCAATAAACCAGAGTTGTACGTAACGTGAGTTACTTTGACGATCTTGAATAAATACTAGAGGCGAGCTCAAAAATAGATAATAAAAAATAGATTGGTACCCGTTCAAAGCATTATAAAAATTAGTCACAGTATGGCGGAGCCTCATGGTATAACTATACCTGTAATGCCCAAACAACAAAAAATCGAACAAACGGTGGTGCCGTTTGGCGCTTCTATTCTAAGTATTTTGGCGACTACCTCATTACTCGGAGGTATGTATTATTGGTCACAAGATTTATACAAGGCATTTTGGTTGCGTCGGTTCTTTATTGGAGCCGCAGGAGTCATCGCATTTTTATATCTTGTACTTTACCGCCGGGAAATACTAAAAAATATTTGGAAGGATAGGAAAATTCCATTGTTTGTCTTTCTGTCTACCGTTGTCTTGTTGCTCAACTCTATTACAATGAACGCGCTTATAGGTACACCATTGGTCCATCCAAGTCTGGTTTCTTTATATGCAAGTATCGCAGTCGGCACAATGATTGCGACAATTGAGCGGACGAAAATGTTGATTGGTGCATACCTAAGTATATGCGGTTGGGCAGTTGTGAATTTTGTTTTTTGGCTACAAGGACACTCAAACACAAGGTTAGGTTTTATCGATTCCCAAGTTATCTATGCAGCCTGTTTATTTGCAATCGGTATTTTGCTGGGGCTTTGGCTGTATAGACATAAGAAAGTAAACCCAAAGTATTTAGTACCGAGCATTATTTTCTTATGTTTGTGTCTACTACTAAGCCAAACGCGGAGTGCCCTGATAATCCTTGCGGGTTTAATCATTTATGATTACAGATATTCATTTAAACGCTATCTTAAAATCCTTATCCTGTCCTCATTAGTCGCGCTTACACTTCTGTTCGTTCGTTTTAACTACTTTTCCCGACTTGCCAATACCCCCTATTTTGTCGAAAGTGTTCTATACCGCTTGAATTTGGTACAAGCGAGCATGCCAAAGCCAAAAGGCTTCATCCTCGGCGAAGGCATAGGTTCAATTGATCGAAATATTCATGACAATGGCAAAAAATATCCTCGAATTGGGGTGGATGTAGAAGACGGCATCAGGTTTGAAAGCAGCCATAATTATTTTGTCGATCTTGTTGTCGAGAGAGGAGTGATCATTACGGGATTATTTATATATCTCCTCTACTCTGCATTACGAGGGTTACGCAATAACAGCTCAGCGAATACGGTGATCCGATCTGTTTTGTGGTTTATGATATTATTCTTGGCTGTAAACAACATCAATATTCAGATGGAAGTAATCCTCTGGATTTGTATAATTTTAGGGATTGCGAAACCTACGTATGTAAAAAAGTTGAAAAAAGAAACACCCAAGAAGCTTGCTCGTGTTTGACACAACTATACATTACGCTTATTCTTAAGAGTAATAGTAGATAAAGGAATAAAAATGGCCACAGCTAAAAAAGTAAAAAGCTCAAATAATAGTAAAATTAAATTCTCAAATCAAAGTATAAGTCTCAACTCAACCAAGGGTCGGGTAATTGTAACAGTATTAGCATTTGTCGTAATCGGTGGTGGACTCATGGTCTATCGTAGTTTTGCCGCAACTGCTTCTTGGACCTTCAACGCAGCCAGCAAGACTTTGACGGCAGGTGTCTCGCCAAGCACATCTCCTTGTAAGACGCAGCAAGTAGAATTAGGTGATTCAAAAAATCCAAATCCAGGGTTCTATATGACCTGTACCGCAGATACAGTCGGGGCAAATATGGCAACAGTAATTCCACAAAATGTAGTTTTTGATACGAGCCATCTCTATAAAGATTATCGTCTTTGTGCAAACGTAAAGGCACCAGTTGGCGGGCAGGCAAAGATCGAGATGTTCCTTCCTGGTTACCCAACTGGCGCAGGCGCAGGCGCTTCATACGATGGCCCAGTCAGCACCACATTTGCAGATATCTGTACACCAAAGATTGCTGCAGTAAAAGTAGGGGCTGTATCTGGTCGGCTGATCGTTAAAGCTAAAGGAGTTACTCTAACAGTTGCATCTATGCGCCTCGAAGAAGTTGCCAACTTTAGTTCAACGGCATCTACCGGAGCTTCTGCTTCAACATCCTCAACGGCTGCACCTGCTCCCGCTAAATAAGAGCACATGATTGTCAGTAAACTAAAAAAACAACCAGCCATACTTGGGCTGGTTGTTTGGTTCTCGTTCATGTGGTCTTGGGCACTTCAAACAGATTCGTTGGAACTTGCTGGGTCAAAAAAACAGGGCACAATTCTGGCAATTATCGTACTTATCATTAATGTTTCTTTGTCGGTATTCATTGTTCGAAAATTTCTGAGTATTGCGAAAATCACCCAGGAGCACCTTGATGCGAAATTCTATATACCAGCTTTAGTCGTTATTTTTGCTTTTGCCGATTACGCCGTTGGATGGCTGAATGCAATTCTTTGGATAGGTCCCCAGGGAAGGATCGACAGTTTACTCCCCATTGGCTCAGCGTCACTTCTCGTCCTGCGTACCCCCTTCATCTTTTCAACAAGGTTCATTGGTCTATATGGACTCTCTGGATTCGTATTGACGATTATATATCTTGTGTCGCAAAAGAAGTATCGTGCATTAAGCTTGGCCCCCCTTTTAGTATTAAGCTTATTGTCGATAATAGGGTGGGGATTTTATCGACACCCAAATGGTACCGATTTTAAAGCCAAGATTGTAAGCGAAACACTTGTTCAGCGAGTACCGCAAATTGTACCCAAAGATGAGGCTCTTGTGGTATTCCCGGAATACGGACTCGAAAAGATAACAAATAAAAATGTAGATAGTCGGATAGCTATGGATAAAAATGACAAGTCGCCGACATACTTCGTAGGATCTACACAATTGTATACTCGAGGTAGAATTGGACATCAGAATCGGATGCTTTCAGGGAATACACGAGATGGCATTACTGATTTTCAAGATAAGTATCGGCTTATACCAGGAGGCGAAGATTTACCCTACATTGTGAGGACAGGGTTACGGGCAACCGGTCAAAAGAACACGCTTGATTACTTTAGTTTTGCAAAGTCAGTCATTAAAGGGCCCGTGCAATTGAAGCCAGTAGATATTGGCAATACTATTTCTGTGGGTGTTGCAGTTTGTTCAAGTATCATCGCACCCCAGGACTATCGGTCTTTTGCATTACAAGGCGCAACAGTTTTTGCGAATTCTGCATCGCTTAAGCCATTTAACGGTTCACGGCTATTCGCTTGGCAGCAACAAAGCTTCGGCAGATTTATGGCTGTTGCAAATTCACGGTATTTCTTGCAAAGTGCAAATAGCGCCACTGCCTACGCGTATGACAATAATGGCTCTATCATAGGTAAGATATCGAGCAATGACACGGTTTCAATACTGGCAAAGACGAACGGTACCTTGACACTGTATACGCATGTTGGCGAATATTTTGTACTGCTCGGTGGTTTAACTACAACTTTTGTGATAATTAAACAATATATGAGAGGAAGATATCATGACAAAAAGAAATAAAAATAAAAAAACGGTCTGGTTTAAACAAGTTAGGGGGAGCTATATTCCGGTGGCTTGGCAGGGGTGGTTAACGTATATACCGTATATATACTTTTTGGGTGCGAGTGCGTTGGCGGTTGACCGTAGTTCGCACTCGGTAAGTGATACGATTATTGGCATTGTGCCGTATTGGGTGAGTGCGCTTGTGATCATGAGTTGGATTGCAAAACGAAAATCATAGATATGCTATGCTATACATAAGCATAATATAGGCGAAATAGGCTAATACAAAATGGCAAGACAAACACCCGTTCGATCATACAATACCGTCCATAATAAGATTCAAAATGCTCGATCAGCTTTTTCTTCAAAATTCTTTGTGATTTTGGCAATCGCTATAGCCGGGACGGTTGTTTTTTTCAGTAGTCGATTTTATCTGGCTGAAAAGAATGGCACAGCTAGTGGAGACACCAGTATTGCTTCTGAATCAGGAGCAACTCCGGATGGAACTACAAATACACCTTCTGCAGATGGTTCATCGCAGGGCAATAGTTCTTCTGGCTCAAATACAAATCAGGGAGGCTCCTCAGCCAGTAATGGCTCAAAGAAATCTAGTGGATCCGAATCAACATCAGATGGGAGTGCGGCAGGGGGTGAAAGTACAAATGGATGTACGAATTCGACAGTACCCAAGGAAGCCTGCACCTCTATGCGAGACATTGAATCAAAAGGCCTCACAGGAAATCCACTCGTCGCTGTGTCTTTCCCAAAGATTCCTGAGACGGCTGCATTTATCATCGATGATAACACATGGGCTCAGTCGAGTGATTCGTCTGCAACGGTCAAAATGGCGGCTTTTTATGATGGCAAGGTCGACCGAACACTCTTACAGATGAACCTTCAGGGTAGCAATTGGGTTGTTACAGGCTTTACGCAACAGTAGTCAAGCGCGTGCGCACATCGTACAATAGTAGTGATGGATATTGATGCTTTTATGAACATTGTTTGGGACAATTACGAATCCAACAAGCGCAATATGCCGTGGCGCACTGCTAAACTGGACGGTATGTTTGACCCATACTGCATCATGGTAAGTGAGATTATGCTTCAGCAAACGCAGGTGTCGCGGGTAATAGAGAAATATCAGAAATTTTTAGATCAGTTTCCCAGTGTTCAGAAACTTGCAGATGCACCTTTGAGCGATGTAATTCGAATATGGCAGGGCCTGGGATATAACCGTCGGGCAAAATTCTTACATTTGGCAGCCCAAAAAGTAGTTTCTGAATTTGGAAGTAAATTTCCAACTGACAAAGCACAATTATCGACGCTTCCGGGAATTGGAGCTAATACTGCGGGGGCAATTATGGCCTATGCCTATAACGAGCCAGTAGTGTACATTGAAACTAACATTCGGACAGTTTTCATTCACCATTTTTTTGAAGATCACGATACGATATCGGATTCGCAACTGTTGCCGCTACTGCAACAATGCATCGATAAACTTGAGGGTCATTCAGGAAAGTATTCGTTCCGGGAGTGGTACTGGGCTCTAATGGATTACGGGGCTTATCTCAAGCAACAAGTTGGTAATAAAAGTCGCAAAAGTAAGGCCTATACGAAACAGTCAAAATTTGAGGGATCGCGTCGACAAGTCCGGGGTGCAGTTCTAAGACTTTTAACGCAGGATGAAATGAAACTCGGAGCCTTACGGCGAAATATTGCCGACGACCGTCTGCTTTCGGTGCTCATCGACTTAACGCAAGAAGGAATGATTAAACAGGTGGATAACCACTATTCTCTCTCCTAAAAGCTTATGCTAATATAAGAGCATCGTAACAAGGAATCTATATGAATAAAATTAAGTTGATCGTGAGCATGGCTTTGGTGGCGCCATTCTTAAGCGTCGCGCCTGTTTTGGCAGCAGCTACTCCAACACCTGCAACAACCAAGACAACTACTACAACGACCACAGCCCCGGCGCCAACAGTTAAGCCGGCTGCTACGACACTCGCTGATCGTATTGCTAAAAACAAAACGACCTATGCCGCAACATTAAGTGCAGCCGATCAAGCTAAGCTAAAGTTGAAGTGCAAAGTTGCTCAGATCAAGGGTAAGGCATATGCCGTTACTTTGACCGACAAAGTAAAAGTACGAACTGAAAATTATACCAAGATAACCACCACGCTTTCAGAAGTTATTGCCGACATGAAGACTGCCGGTACGGATACGAAGGCAATCGAAGCGGCCCAGACTGAACTTACGACTCTAATTGCGTCTTATACTACCGACGTTGCAACATATCAGACAGCAGTTGCCGATCTCAATGACGTCGATTGTATCGTTGACCCTGCAGGGTTCAAGGGTGCGCTCGAAGGAGCACGAGCAGCTCGTGTGGTTATCGCCAAAGATGCTAAAGACATTCGAACTACTATTGAAACCAAGGTATTACCGCTTCTAAAAGAAGAAAAAGCTGACACCAAAACAACCACAACTACCACAAAACCTACTCCAACAACAACGACTCCAACACCGACGCCTACAAAAACAGGGGGGGCACAATAGCCATGGATGATATCAAACCTACACCTCAACCATCAAGTCCTCAACCAGGAAGATCAATGGACGGCATCGGTGCCCGTCCTCCTGTTTCGCGTCCGGTATCTATCTCTATAACCGATTCCACCGATACAACCCCGGCTGCGCCACAAGCCTCATCGAGGCCTTCAGCACCTGAAGAACCAGTTGCGCCATCAGCTCCAAGTTCAACATCACCCGTTCCATCTGAAACTGCCAGCGTCGGTCCTATGACTCCGCAAGTTATTGCTGAAGAAGTCAAAGAATCAACTCCTGAGTTAATCCCTGGCTTAGATACGAAACCTGATGATACTATTTCTTCGACTTCAGACTTGCCGCCCGCAAATCCCGACGAAGTCGCTAAAAATACTCAGACTTTGCTGGAACAGGCAGCCCGCGAAGAAAAAGCGTCCACCGAAAGTGCATCAATGTCTCAGCTCGTTCCCGCTAAAAGAAGCAAAGGTCCAGCCATCATGGTGGCTGTAATTCTCGCATTAGCACTTGCAGGCGGTGCAGTCTATGCATACTTGCTTAACAACAAGAAGACTGTTGACGTACCAAAGCCACCTGTTACAACACAGGTGACAACCACAGAAAAGAAAGCAGATCCAGCTAAAGCTGCAACTACCATTACCGATACGCTTAAGAAAGTCGACGATACCAAAGACTTCCAAGAAGCTGATCTGACTGACGCAACTCTCGGTCTTTAGTCAATCAACGAAACTATTTTTTAGTCGGCGACGTAAGCGGAGACATAGCAATTTTGATGCCGGCTTTTGTAAGTTCTGAATTGAGTCTTTTGAAGAGCTCAGTCTTGACGGTCCATTGTCCACCTGGAGTGGTGTCTCCACGTACATAGACAAATAATCCGCGCTCATTGTATCCGCCTACTGAATCCATACGTGGTGTTTTCTTAATGAGTTTCCCGATAGTCTCGTCGGCTGCTAGTTCATCACCAACGTGATTAATTATCTTCTCAAGCTTCTCAATATTGGTATTCTGATCGACGACGACCATTTCATTAATTTTACTAAATCCAAATGTTTTATTACTAGCGACAACAATACTACCATTAGGGATATGATGCTGTGTACCGTTAATATCTCGTAGTACTGTAGTGCGAACGGTTATCGCCTCCACGGTGCCACTAACTGGGCTGCCTGCATCGAGCTCCACGACGTCACCGACTCGGTACTGATTCTCAGTGATAATAAACATCCCGCTGACAAAATCTTTAATGAAAGATTGTGCACCTATACCGAGTGCTACACCGAATACTCCGGCACTCGCCAGTAGTGGAGCAGTATTGATACCGAGCTCGTCGATGACCATTATGGAGGCAATAGCCCAAATTAGAATGCGAAGCATCGCGTCAATCAAGCCGTGCAAGGTATTGGCTCGTTTTTTCCGGTCAGTGTCCGAGCTAAAGCTATGACCTTGCATTACGCGACCAAGCAACGTTTTTATAACTGATGCAGCGAGGCGTTGCACTATCCATGCACCTCCCAATATGATCAGAATATTGAGACCATGATTTTGCACCCAGAGACTAGGATTTTTAATGAGCGAGTCTTTGCTGATTGTTTCGATAGCGAAAAAGGTATTGTTCATGCATTTAGTATAGTCCAGATATCCGCTGCTCACCAGCTCATCGATCTTGGTTATAGTTTGGCCAGTTGGTCAGGGCTGGTACACTAGGATAATGTAAAGGGAGACGGTACATGACATTTGACGAGTATCAAAAGCAAGCGCTTACTACTGCGATATTTAACCCTGACCCATTAATGGATAAAACGATTTGGGCTATGGGAATTGTAGGTGAAGCAGGTGAAGTGATCGAAAAATGGAAAAAGATTGTTGCCTATCGAGACGGCAACATTACCGATGAAGATGTGTTGGAGATCAAAAAAGAACTCGGTGACGTTGTCTGGTATATTGCTATGATGGCGCATAGCCTCAATCTTTCACTCGATGATGTGATGCAACTGAACCTCGATAAACTGGCCAGCCGAAAGACACGGGGCGTCCAAAAAGGCCACGGCGACAACCGCTAAGAAATATCTGTTGATGGCTCAGTGACCATTACTTCTTGGATCTTTTTGAGGATGTCAGGAAGATTCATGTTCACTTTGTCGATGAAACCGGCAGCACCAAAGGTTTTGTATTCTTGCTGACGATCGGTTGAGTTGAGCGTCGTGACGACAATGATTTTGGTTTCTTTGGTCTCTGGGTCAGCAACGACTGCTTGCAGTACATCAAGTCCTGACAAGCCAGGGATCATAATATCGAGTAACACCACTGCAGGATGTTTCGCTTTTATAATATCCATTACTTTGGATCCATTTGCTTCAAGGAGTACATCATAGCCGGCGTTTTCGAGTTCGAACTTGAATACGGTACTCAGGCTGTCTTCATCTTCAACGACAAGTATTAGTTTGTTATCCATGGCTGCATCCTTTCGTTTTATGGTCTACCTATAGTATACGCCCATCTGTCACGCTGTAGTAGGTTTTGATGCAATAGGGATTGATAGATAGACGGTGGTCCCAATGTTCTCTTGGCTTTCAATGACCAAACGACCTTTGTGTTGTTCGAGCATTAGTTTTGTGACCCACAGTCCGATCCCGGTTCCATGCGCCAAAATATTGGTCGCATTACTGGCTCGGTAATAGCCTTCAGTCACTTTCTCAATTTCGCTTGATGGTATGCCGATCCCTGTGTCATGGACGCTCATAGTATGCATATCGCCATTCTTTTGGTAACCCAATGTGACCTGTGTGGTTTCAGGACTGTATTTAATAGCATTACTTACGATGTTCATCATCCCACGGCGGATAGCCCCAGAATCACCGATTACGTATGCATGCTCTGGCCAAGAATTATCGCGTTTAATGACGATATCCTTAACCTTAGACGCCAGCTTAAATTCTTTTTGTACTTCGGTGATTATTGATACTAAGTCAACTTGATTGTGCTGTAATTTATCAGGGTTGCCTTCTTCAAAAATAGAAAGATCAAGGATCTCGTTAATTGTCGACATCACCGACCGAGCACTTACTGACATATCTGACAGTAATTCTTTTGAAGCGGGATTAAGCTCAGTTGTTCGTCCAAGCAGCGATTGTGTACCCCAGATCATACCGGTCAAAGGAGAACGAAGCTCGTGTGACGCGATTGAAATAAATCTTCGTTTAAGCATTTGAATTTCTTCTTCAGCCTTTTTGATCCGAATTTGACGAATCAGAATTACCAGTGGGATTGCCGACAGGAGAAGTGGAATAGTGGCATATAGGGCAACTTGGAGGAAGTTATTGAGTGCAGAGCTATCCACACCGGCCATGGCGATAATTTGGCCGGTGTTCGGGTCGCGAATTGGCGCGATGGCTGACATCCAGTTGCCCCAACGATCGCGGTAGGGGCCTTCGACGAAATGATCACCATCTTTGAATGAATTTACAAATTCAGGCGATGCTTCTGGGTAAGTTTCACCCGGAGGAGAATAATCTTTGCTGGCAGAATCTTCTGAATCAACCAAGAAATACACCTGAGAATCTTTAATGGAGGTAAGGTATACAAACCGAATGTCGCTGTTATTTTTTCGTATAAGCGCTAGTTTCGCTTTGATTTTATTGTAATTTTCCTCAGTCAGATCGGATTCATTGCCCTGAAGTTTAGCGACATCTTCGGCCGGCAGGGCAGTCGCGATGGTATCTACTCGAGCAAGCAAAAAGTTTTGATTACGTCGGTTCACGGTAGTGGCTGTGAGAAGTGAGCCAATGAGGCCGGATGCAACAATAAGAATGATCAATAAAATGTCAGATCGTTGTGTGGAAAATGAATCGGGTGATCGGCTTTTCGTGTATGTCATGACGCAAACTCCGCTCGCAACCAATCGTCGAGACTATCGCCACCACCGCCGGCCATGCCGACAACCATTGCACCATCGTCTAGGTGATTTTGAATAACTTGTTTGAGGGTTTCGTCGCGTTCCATAGGGGTTGCGATAGACGGATCATCAAGGTGTTTGATGAGCTCTGTAGGTGACAGAATTGATTGATCGGGATCTTCTCGGGCCAGATAGCTCGGAATCCAATAGACGTGATCAGCACCAGCAAAGCAGTCTTTGTAGTCATCTATCATAAAGTGTTGCCGACGGTTCGTAAGCCCTTCGTAGACAATGTATAGTTTCTTGCCGCTATCCTGGGCCATCTCGAGTGCTACGCTCATGCCGCCTCGAATCTTTTCTGGTGTATGGGCATAATCGCTATACAAGTGGGGAATAATCTGTTCCATACGCCGTTGTAAACCTGGGAAGTCGTTCATGAGGCCGATAAGTATCTTGACTGGTGTTTTCGTGACTTCGTGAACTGCTTGAATGGCAAACCAGCTATCAAGCCGATTGTAGAGTCCATTGAGTTTTATATCGGCAATATGCGGATGGTCGGTTTCTTCTACTGAAATAGTGCTGGTAGACGTCAGGCCAAGATAGTCATAATCTTCTCTCCAGCAAATAGTGTGGCGTGATTGACTGATAAATTCCTTGAAGGCCTCTTGGTAGTCTTCACGGGTTGGGAATATCTCATGATGATCCCACGTAACCCCTGTAATAACGGACAAAAATGGCTTGAAAGCCAAAAAGTTACGGTCGAATTCATCGCATTCGTAGGCGAAATAGGTGCTGTCAGCGTCAAATTGACCCATATCCCCATAGCTCAATTTTGCTCCAACCGAGTAGCTTATAGGAAGTTTGAGCTGCTTAAATAACCAAACCACCATCGCTGTGGTGGTAGACTTTCCATGTGTTCCGGCAATGGCGATCAACTTGAGTTTCTTGTCTTCCAAAATTTGATTGAGCAATTCATCACGTTTGCTCATTCTAATACCGTACTCACGAGCGAAAGCGAGTTCAGGTGCGTGTTTTTGTTCTTTTTCAACAGCAGAACTGTATACGAACCAATCGATTGGTTGTTGGTGATGGGTAGCGGCAATTTTGTCCGACTCTTGCCCAATGTGGATATCCGTAATGCCATGCTTCCGTAAATATTCTATATATGACGAATTTTGTTTGTCACTTCCCGAAACGGTGTATCCAGCTTGCTTGGCAATCAGGGCCAGTGGTCCGATACCGGCGCCCCCGATACCACTAAAGAATATATGCATAAGAATAGTATACGACAAAATGTCCGATCGGCAGAAGGTACGCCCAGAGCGTGAGCCAATCCCTGTCGTTACCGTTCTAAGCCAGGCAACTTCCATACACAAGACAGAAGTAATGGTATATATTTAATGTAGCGTAAAAGGAATAACACACATATGATCGAAAAATATTCACCATATATTAGAGCTTTTGGATGGGGAATTGTCGGGATAATTCTATCTCTTCTCTCCAGGAAGTTTTTGAGTACCAGCAACTACTCCCAAGAATTAGGAAGTATCAGTAATATCATTGCACTGTTTGGTGTCCTTTTCGGACTCTTGCTCGCGTTCGTTGTATTTGAAGCATGGAAACAGTTTACCGATCTCGGGAATAGTATTATTCAAGAGGCAACAGGCTGCGAACGACTATTCAGAACGTATCGATACTTACGGGATAGTAAAAAAGAAGCGGAATTTAAAAAAGTTGTTATCAGCTATTTGAATTGTATTGTTGAAGATAACTTTGAGTCGAACGCCACTGGCAAGAGAAGCCCGAAGGCAAGCACAGCATTTCGAGAAATTTCACACTCTATAAATGATATCGATTTTAATGATGATCACGATAGCGTTGTATTCGGGCAATTACTCGATGACTACTCAGATTTATCAGAAGTTCGAAATACGAGAATTGGGCAAGCAACAACACGGCTTCCTGACATTCTCAAAGGATTAGTCGAGCTACTACTTATTGTCGTTCAGGGTATGGTTGTTATCATGCCTTTCAATAACACCTTGTACCAGGCTTATTTTTCATTCGCACTATTCTTTTTCTTAGGCCTACTTCGGTTCTTGATTTTAGACTTAGATAACCCATTTAAAGGGTATTGGAATCAAACAACCGATGAATACAAGCGAGTAATTGGTAGTCTCGAAAAAAATTATAACGACTAATTAGTTTCGACTGTGAATTGTATCTGTAACTTAGCATAAGCTCATAGTGTGTTTTCTGGTATAGTTACAGTATGAAAATAACACAAACAGAAACTAAGTTAGAACTCGTCGATTCCGGTATTACAAATCTAATAGTTGGTGTGCTTATGACTGTCATTGGCTTAATCTTTGCAGTAGCAATTGTCACTGGAAGTATCAACTCAAACTCTGGCAAACCGACACCAATATGGGTAGCAGGTATCCTGGGCATTGTTTGTGTGGCAGGGATTTTTGTGATCATGAAAGCCCAAAAGAAAATCATTGTTTTGGATAAATCGGGTCCCAGCAGTGTGACCACTACCCGTATCATTGGGGGCAAAACTGAAGTTACCGAAATAAGCCTAGCATCGATTACATCTGTTGAACTTATAGTGCGAATTTCAGACAATATTGATTCAGATAACCGACGTCGCTCTCAGATGCAAAGTTATCTTTCACTGGTCCAAAACAATAATCAGAAAATTCAAATTACAAACTCCACCAATAGCAGTAGATTTTCTTTTGCAAACACGGGTATAGGGGTATCACCGCTCGAGAACGAAGCGACTCAGATCGCTACGTTCCTAGGCGTGCCACTAAACAAGCCTAATAATGAAATTGGTGAAATGGTAAATGCCATCAAGGACGTCTTCCAGGGTAGCCCGACAGCAGCAACTCCAGCGGTCGGCACGCAACCAGAGCAAAAACAGTAGCCTAAAGTACAAAGCTCACATGTTACGAAAATATATCCATAAAATACTTAAAAAACAGCATTACTGGCGCACCATGAACTTCGATGAGCTCAGCGAAGTGTATGTAAACATGCTTCTTCGGGGAATTTCGATTGGGATGGCCGGAATCTTCGTACCGATTTATTTAGTTAAACTGGATTTCACGGTCACCCAAATTTTAATGGTCTATGCTTTTTATTTTAGCGCTCGGGTAGGGTTAGATTTTGTGGCTGCCCATAGTGTGGCCCGCTATGGCCCCAAACACACACTCATTGTTGGACAAGTCTTCCAAGCGTTATCGACACTATTATTTCTTACGTTGCCACAATTCCACTGGCCGGTGTGGCTATTGGGAATGATCTGGGGATGTGCAGCTAGCTTCTTCTTTATCGCCTTTGATGTGGATTTTTCGAAGATTAAACACAAAAAACACGGTGGCAAAGAGCTTGGATATGAGCAGATAATGGAGAAGATAGGTGCCGTGATTGGCCCACTGCTCGGTGGCTTAGTGGCAACAGTGTTTGGTGCCCAATACATCTTCTTAATATCTCTTATTCTGATGTTTGCAGGCGGTTGGTTTCTGCTTCGCACCAAAGAGCCAACTCGTTTGCGTCAAACATTGTCATATCGAGATTTTCCGGTTCATACAATTTTCAGATCCAACATTCTCCCAGCGATTGGCTTAAATCTCGAAAATACGTTGTGCATAGTTCTGTGGCCACTGTACCTCGGACTGTTTGTGGTTACCGACGGATCTGTGTTCGCAAAAGTCGGCATCTTGGCATCGGTTTCTGTGGCGATGTCGCTGATTGGCACCTACGCTATTGGCTCATTGATCGATAAGCGCTATGGCCGAAAACTACTTCGAGCTGGTGCCAGCGGGAATGCAGTACTGCACTTTGTACGTCCGTTTATTTCAACATACCCCGTAGCTATGGGGGCCAGTTTGATAAATGAAGTTATAACGGTTGGCTATCGGATGCCATTCGTGAAAGGTTTCTATGATACCGCAGATGATTTTCCTGGTCATAGAATTGTATACATAAGCATCGTACAAGGCATGTCGAGTTTTGCAAAAGCAACCATGTGGTGGCTTCTGGTGATCGTTAGTGGGGGGATTGGAGCCCATACGACCCTCACTACTGGGTTTATAGTCGCCGGACTAGCCTCATTGCTTATTATGACCGAAAAATTCAAAGCCTTAGACGCTAATATACGGTAGTTGTCGCCCGCGTACCTCTCAGGCATAATAAGGGTAAACATTATGGATAAATCATTCTTCCGACACTTTTCACGCATTCTCCAGCATATCAATACAGCCATTCCTTTGGTGATTGCAATTGTTTTTGGAGTCATTTGTGTATTGTCTTTGCGGGCCAATAATCTTAAAGCCCTCGAACTTCGTGACAACGTGATTGCTGTCGATAAAGCCAATGGAGACATCGAAACAGCTCTTCGTGAGCTTCGAACATTTATGTACGGACACATGAATACAAGCCTCTCAAGCGGACAGAATGCCATCAAGCCACCAATTCAGCTTAAGTACCGTTATGAACGCCTCCTGCAAGCCGAGCAAGAGCGGGTAAGTAAAGATAACTCTCAGATATATACCGATGCTCAAGCAGAATGTGAACGACAATTTCCTGTGGGGCTTTCCGGAAGCGGCCGAATCCCGTGCATCAAGAATTACATCGATAGTAAAGGCGTTGCCCAGAAATCAATTCCTGATGCACTCTATAAGTTTGATTTTGTGTCACCAGGCTGGTCGCCCGATCTTGCTGGCTGGAGCTTGGTAATTACCAGCGTGTCACTAGCATTCTTTGTGATTCGGCTGGTGCTGGACCGTTGGGTTAAGGCTGAACTTCGAGATCTGTAGGGCCTATGGCCTTTAGATGGTCCACTAAGCCAATCCCCGGTATTCCACCGTGCTCGTCCATAAAATTACTCCAAAGCTCATGATCGGTACGTTCAAATAATTTTGCATTGGTTATAGGCTCGACCAATGTGCATTCGCTCGTAATGATCATGCCAAATCTTTGGAAATACCGCATATCTCGGAGAACTTGAACGGGTTGAACGTTCTCTACAACCCGAGCAACTACATGAGCAATCGGCATTGCGTAAAAAGGATCTTGAGCATTTGGCTCAAATTGCATAATACAAAGACCAACGGGAACAATATGTTGGCTCCGCTCCATAGTGTCTTCAAAGTCTTTAACTGAGGGTAATTTTTCTAAATCCATAGTAATAATTGCAATTATACAACATTATTGATAAAAAAACAAAATAAGCTTACTCAACTCTTTTTAAATTGATACTGACCTCAAGAAAAATATACAAAATTAACAGAGGTACACCACTGTAAAAACTGCAAAAGAGTATTGACAAGCTAAAAGCCACCAGAGTATGTTAGGGGTGCAGTATTAAATGATAAGTAGAGGGAGATAAGCATGGCTTACAATCACACAAACTCAAAAGGCGTAACATACCACTTGAACTCAAAGATGGTCGTTCTTCGTGGCGGCAAAGAACAACGAATTTATTATTTCAGCAAAGACGTTCGCCCAGAGGCAACTGACCTACCCGACGGATTCTCTGTAAACGAAAACCCACGCAATGGTTTCTTGACCATCAAGCGCGACAAATAAGCTTTATTGCGTTAGTAAACGGCCCCGAACTCAGGGGTCGTTTTTATTTGTTGTTATTTATTAGGATTATGGTTACTATAATTTTATGAATGACGAATTACAACTATTTCCCGATGAACCTAAAGCAACAGAAGAGTCAAATATTCCTACTGATCCAGATGAATATGCTGCACGGGTTGCAGAAGCTGCTCGAGGACCACAAGAGAGGCAGCCATCCGAAGCTGCCATAGACCAGGGGTGGGATAGAAAAGTTGTCGGTATACATAACGTTCCTGGAAGTACCGAGGAGCGCAAGAAGGCACGGTCTGGCCATCCATCAGTTGGTGGGGTAGGAAATCCCCCAGTATATCCCGCAGATGGTACGCTCAGTGTTTTACCTAATCCTAAAGCTCACGCGGCCATGGATGATGAGACAAGAAAGATCTATGAAGCAGGGATTGCTGCCTCTAGACAAGCCCTTGAGGGTGACATAACGAACAAACCAGAATAGTAGTCTGAACGTAATTTGCAATTATTGTAAAATAGCCATAAAAGTAGTATAATATAGCTATTATAGTGGAGTTTTTAAGTGCCTAAGCGTAGTAATTACAATCAAGAATCGTTTTTGTTTGATGGTTTGCCAAGTCAACCAGAAGTGTACGATATCAATCGAGCAAAAGAAGCAGCTCGAAATCGAAAGAAACGAACCGGATATCTTGCGACCACGAAACGCACCACGGGCTTTGACAAAAGGGTGAAGAATCTTTGGGTGCCACAGACGGCTGGCGAAAATACCATTGTCGTAAAAACTCCAGAACCACATGCCCGTGAAACGAAATTGCATGCCAAAGAAAGAGTCAAAGAAAAATACAGCGAAACCGATGTCGCAGAATCTTTGGTCCGTCACTGGGCGAGCTTTTCATCGATGGGAGCCGAAACCAAACTTCGGGGTAAATACAACGAATATCTGATTGATTCCCTACGCAAAAAAGCCGAACTGCTCAAAGGTCTGAATCCCGATAGAACATATTCAAGAGATTCATTGACTTCTTCTGACGTGGCGGTCAATGCTCTCACGATGTATGTGGTCAATCTAGCTAGTTTTGTTGGTGAAAATTCCAACGAAAATGGTAAACGTGTTTGGATCCAGGAACATTGGACTCATAAAATGGCCCAGGCCAAAGACCAAGCTCAAGAGTATCTACACACTTTGACAGAAACCAACTTGCTTGGGATATATGATGAAGCTGTCCAAAACTACTGGAGTAGGGAACTGTTTTGGCGCAATGTTCAACAAAAGCATCAAGATCATCTAAAGCAACATCGGGTCGCAGAGCCTCAATACGAGCAAGTGCCCTTGAGCGCATACCTCAATACGCCCGAATACCAAGCCTAAAAGGCAATTATACCCTCAAGCCATAGTTATTAAATAGCTAAATTATTCGGTATATACTAGGTTTATGAAATCCGCAAAACCAACAAATCATGACAAAGAATGGCAAAAGAAAGTAGAAGAAAATATTAAAGCGGAAAAAGTGCAACTAGGGCATCCAGGTGGCAAAGAGAAATTCAATCGGGTTATAAAGAAAATACTAAAAAAGACATAGAATTGTTTGCGCTTGATCGAAAACATTGTTCTGCAAATTGATGAGAAGACATCAAATTGACAGATAAGCGGGAGCGTGATAGCATACACCCATCTAACTAAGATAAAAATGTCATCTTGAACTAAGGTTTAAGATGACAAATAAAAGGAAACAAAAATGAGTGAAACACCCCCAACTGCAAGTGGCCAAATGGATGGAGAGCAATTTGACGCTGAAGTCGCACAAAAGGCTAAAGCGATGCTTGACGAAGGTGTAGACAGAAAGGGCGATGAAGGAGTCGAGGCTTCTATGCTCGCGAGGCCGGGTGAGATAGTCGACACAGAAGGCAATCCTCTTCCTGCAATGGCAGCAAACTACTATAGGAATCATGGGACTCATGAGGATGAAAAGACAAGCCAGTTGCTAAGAAAGGGTAAGCTCGTGCGCAGCTTTGACGCGGCAAAGGAAACCTCAGATGAGCTACATGCGCAGGTTAGCCCTCTCAGTAATTATGGTAAACGCGAACTCCAACAAGCCCAGGAAGCCATGGACGATATAAGGCGACCACTTGATGAATCTATGGATGCGATCGAAGATGCTACTACGAAGAGCAGTGCTAATCTCTGGGATGCACAGCAGCACTTAAAACAAAACCGAGCCGGATATGAAGCTGCTGCCATTGAAGATGCAAATGCGGCAGGTCATGACATTACACTCAACGGTCAAGTTTATCCTGCACAACAACCTCCTGCGCCTGAACAGCCAAATCAAAACGTCGCCTAAGGCTAAAACTAAGCCTCTTCCCAAATCTCCCCAGCGAGCACTCCATGTTCTTTAAGTTTCTCTATGGTGCTAAATCGAATATGTGGTCTATCCTCATCGTCATACTCCCAGATGTCGGCCATTAGTCCTCTGGTTCTGCGTTTAGCGTATATAAGGTCTGTAAGGGTAGCGCAGACTAGTAATAAGGTTGGTCTTGGATCTTCACCCGTCTGCTCGTCCCATTCGTCTAATTCTTCCTCTAGGTATTGCACGTACTTCTTTAGTTTGTTACGTAACCGGTATCGCGGCAAGGTAGAATCAAAGATCTCCAATAAGTAACTTGCTACGGTGGTGTCTGGATCACCAATGCTATCATCCATGTCACCTTCAGACTGGGCAATACACAGATCGGGTTGGATCAGCTCGTTTCCACTCAAAAAGTGGTAACGCATTTCACTGCGGTAGTCAGCTTCAGTCTCGTAGTAGTGACAGGTTGTCATGTAATAGGTACCGTTTCTTTCATCATCAAGCTCTAGACAGACATCTGCTAGCAGAAGATAGCGATCAATAAAGCCTTGGCTACGTTCATGCTCTCGGTAGCGTTTCCTCAGTTCTTCGTTTGGATGGAAATCCATGTTCTGCATATGGCGGATGCCATTAATACCGAGATAGTAGATAGCTGGTTTAGTTTTCTCAGCAAAATGATCTTTATTGTAGATCCAGTTTATATATTCTTTTTCTCATAGGTCTTTAAGCCATAGGTTTATAGTCTTTTTATCTTTATGGTTTAGGAATGTCTGTATTTGTATTCTAGTAAGGAATCTATGAGTATACAGTAGACCTAGTATGGTTTTTTGTTTATAGGTTATTTTTGGAATTTGAGTTAGTTTCATTTTGCCAAACCCTCCTATCCGTATTACTTAAAGGTAGGTACCACTGTATTCCTGATTTAACAGATTGACACAAGCGTAATGCTGCCCTCGCCCTCGGGGGCAGGATTACATCAATTTCACTACTTGTTTAGAGGGGTTGGTGAGCTAAGGAGTTTGCCTAATATTAGCTCAAACATAGGCGTATCGTTTTTGCGGTTGGAATATCGGAAAGCATACTCGTTGGCATAGTGCTGTAAGTAGTTTGGATCACAGTGGCGGTAAACGCCATAGATACCACGCTTAAATTGGCTCCAGAAGTTTTCAACGTTTTGGGTGTGTACCCAGCCAATAACATATTGTTGCTTGCCGTGGTTAACGGTTTGATGCAGATAACCACGTTTCTTAAGCAAACGATATGAGCCATGTTCATCGCTATAGATCGTGGCAGTCTGCTCAATATTCTTTTGGATTTCAGGAACTAATACACGAGTACCTGAGCTTTTGACGTGCTTAATCCTAGCTCGGCCACCTCGTTCCACCATGCCAAATAAAACTTGGCTGTTATGTGGCTTAGCGGTACTACGCTTTTGAGGATTGGGGTGCATGTAGGCTTCGTCTACTTCAACATGAGTATTGAGCTGGCTATTGTCGTCAGCCATCATCAGACGGACTTGCTTGAAAATACGCCAAGCAGTTTTGTAGGTTACGCCACTAATGCGCTGGAACTGGAGGGCTGACATACCTGAGCGAGTGTTGGTCATAAAGAAGATAGCAAGAAACCACGTACGTAGATCGGTCGTGGACTTGTGGAATGGTGTGCCAGCTAACGGGTAAAGCTGACTACCGCATTGGCATTGGTAGGCAGGGCGGTGTGGAAGTTTATGAAAGCCGTCATACATCCCACAGGTAATACAGGGCTTATCTGCGAAGTGCATTTTCCAGAGGTAATCCAAGCAGGAGTCACTAGTAGGAAACTTTTGATTAAACTCTTGGATAGTGAACTTCATATCTGTTATTAGTATACGCTTGAGATATTATGGCGTCAAGGGATAATTGCCGCCTAAAAGTATTTTAAAATTATATATAATATGACATAATATAGTTTATGTCACCCGAAAAAGAACCAATACTTCCAGCAGTAGAACATCAGCCCGATACTACTGATTTGGCACACTCTGCACGTGTCGCTTTCGGGAGATATCTTAAGCCCGAAGATTATTTTGTCGATCCGACGTTTGCGGACCTTACTCCCGAAGACAAAGCATGGTTTACGACTCAAGATATTGAAAAAGCCTTATTCAGACCACCCGAGAAAACATTGATGGTTGTCCGGATCGAGCCTGATAATCCACGTTCGCATCGCATTTCACTCAATCAAGCAGAGTTTGCACTCATCGGAAGGCATCCCGATAAGCTCGCTGAATCTGCATTCAGAGGAACCCTCGCCGCCGGTGAAATGACCCAGGAGCGACTTGCCGCCGCTCGAAGATCAAAAATTCATGCGGTGACCGGAAGAATGGAATCTACCGCCAATCACTTAGTCAAGCTTAATGAGCGCAAAGAAGAACTGAACTTGTTTGAGAAAAAGGTCAAAGCAGCAGGCTGGGCGCACCTTTCGGCACTCAATATGCAAGATCTAATAAACCTATGCAGTCAGGAGCTGCTATCTATTTTAGATGTCTTGCAGGCCCGAGAAAATTGGGGTGATGAGCTGCGAGTCAAAAAAGAAGAGTCGATGATTTATTTCCTGACCCAAGGTAGTCAAAAAACTCGAGTTGAGCATTGGAGAAGCACTGTTTCGATGGTGAAACGATATTTAAATGCCCGGATTAGAACGTTTCAAAACTACCATGCGTTTTCGGACTTTTGGTTGAGTAAAGAAATCGTTAAAGAAATGCAGCTGCGCGATGAATCTTCCTAGGCCTTTTTTCGTGCTTGCTCCTATGGACGACGTCACCGACACCGTTTTCCGGCAGATGATAGCCACTACGGCTGCGCCTGACCTTTATTTTACTGAATTCGTGAATGTCGATGGTCTGCAGAGTCCGGGGCGCCCAAAGCTGTTGCCAAAATTGGTCGCCACGGCGTCCGAAAAACCTCTCATTGTCCAGCTCTGGGGTAAAACACCAGGTAATTATTACAAATGCGCTCGCGAGATTGCCAACGGCACATTCGCTCTTGAGATTGCAGCTATGTACCCTAACATCAAAGAAAATGAAATAAATTTTGCGGGGATTGATATTAATATGGGGTGTCCAGCCAAACCAGTCGTTCAGAATGGCTGTTGCAGCGCACTCATCAATAACCGTGAATTAGCCTCAGAAATCATCATAGCAGTACAACAGGGGTCGGCCGAAGGTCTTAAAGAGGCGGGCAGGGGAGACGAAGTAGGGGACTTCCCTGTTAGCGTTAAGACGAGGCTGGGCTGGAACGAAATTGATTTTAGCTGGCATGAGCACTTACTCTCGCATAAACTTAACATGCTAACTATTCACGGTCGAACCCGCAAAGAAATGTCCAAAGTACCGAATCATTGGGATGCGATCGGCCATATCGCCAGGCTTCGCACTTCCCTTTCTCCTGACACCAAAATCATTGGCAATGGCGATATTGTAACGCGCGACCAAGGGCTACAACTCGCAGAGGATTATGGCTTGGATGGCTTGATGATCGGCCGAGGCGTCTTTCACGATCCATATGTATTTGCTGAGTCTAGTCCGTGGGGCAATATGACCCCCCAACAGAAGATCGACTTATACACTTCACATGTTAAGCTTTTCGCCGAAACCTGGAAAAATCAAGAACGTAACATTGTAACGCTCAATAAATTCTGCAAAGTCTATATCGAAGGTTTCCCCGGGGCCAAAGAATTCCGCGAACGACTAATGGATGCAGAATCAATTGAAAATCTACTCTCAATGCTCGAATCGTCATCCATATCGTAAATTGATTGTAATGGGTGGTTAATTAGCCTAAACTGTAACCAATAGCACTTTGGGGTAATTTCATCGCCGTGAGAAAAATCAACATAGTTACGATTACGTTTACAGGATTGCTCATCGCATCAGTAGCATTTAGTATGTTCGGCCAAAACAGGCAAGTACATGCATTTTCGGGGGCTGGAGATGGAAGCCAGGCGACACCATTCATAATTACTACGTGTACCCAGCTACAAGAGGTCCAGCAAGAATTAACCAAATACTACAGCCTTGCAAACGATATTGATTGTTCCGACACCCTGAACTGGAACAGTGGTCAAGGTTTCATACCTATTGGTAGCAACGGATGCTGCAACAACACAACCGGACATTTCAAAGGAAACTTTAACGGCAATGATCACGTCATTAAGAATCTTTACATTAATAATCTAAGTCGTGGAACAGACGGTACTGGCTTGTTTGGCACCATTGGAGCCGAGGGCTATGTCGGCCATGTTGGGATTCAGGGTGGATATCTTAACGTTGGCGAACGAAGTGGTGTGCTTGCAGGCCTCAATAAAGGACATATCGAATTTGCCTTCACCGATACAAATATTAATACGAATGGCGGAAGTTTTACGGGTAACTTTGTTGGGTCTAACTATGCCGGCACAATAAATAACTCTTATGCCAAGGGTAATGTTATTAATGGCAGTGATGGTATCGGCGGATTCGCAGGATATAACAATAATAATATTACATCGTCGTTCGCCAGCGGAAACGTGTCCGGTAACGGGACTAATACCGGTGGATTTATAGGTAAACAACAGGCTGGCACCGTTACCCAAATTTTTGCGACTGGATCGGTTAGCTCACCAGGCGTGGGAGGGCTTATCGGTGGAGTAAATTCAGGAAATTTTGCAAATCTAAACTGGGACTCAGCTTTGTCGGTAAAATCTGATTGTTGGGCGATAATAGACACGACCACACCAAATAATACAAGCTGTACCAATCGTACTTCAGACAGTGCTTACTTCAGGTCACTTAGTAATGAACCATTTGTCAGCTTTTCCAGTCCATCAGCATCTTCATATCTCGTAGCGGATCCCGGAAATCTACCAAAATTTTCTTGGCATCCAACCTTACTAAAGACATTTCCTGGTGCTCCCGCCAACGTTCAGTCAGAAGGATCGAGTGCTCAAGTTAGTCTTACTTGGGCGCCTTTGCTTAATGTAGGGAATGGTACTATCGAAGACTATAGTATCCAATATCGATTATCTACTGACTCGGCATGGACAACATTTGGGCACGATCCAAATTCAAGCATAACCAATATAATCGTTGATGGACTGACGAATAATGTCCGATATGACTTACGTGTGGCGGCTGCCAATGAGGTAGGGGTTGGAGCATATACTGAAGTAGACGATGTCATGGTCGGCACGGTACCAGATCAAGTCTCGAATCTCCAATTTTTAAATAACGTCACTAGCCTTGGTGCTACCTGGGTAGCACCAAGCAATACAGGGACATCGGCAATTACTGGTTACGATTTTGCCTATTCTTTGGCCGGTCAGAATACTTGGGGCGAGTATCCGGTAACGAGCCCAGCCGTTGGCATAAATGGTTTGGCCGTAGGTCGTTATGATATACGAGCCCGAGCTAAAAACATTGTTGGGAATGGCGAGTGGAACTACGTATACAACAAATACTTAGGTGTGATTAACTATGCAATTTCAAACTGCTCGGATATACAAAACATGGTCAATGATCCTACGGGTGACTATTTACTTACCCAAAACATTGATTGCTCCGGTACGGCAACCTTGAACGACAACGGTAGCGGCGGTTACTTTGGCTTTATGCCGATCCAAGATTTTACTGGCACGCTCAATGGCCAAGGCCACACTATCTCTGGCCTGTATATTAATAGGCCTAATGATTGCGATGTCGGATTGTTTGCTAGCTTGAACAACGACAGTAGTGTTCATGACATTACGCTTGACGAAGTTAATGTCACCGGAAGCTGTGAGGTGGGTGGTTTGGTTGGTCGAATCAACGGGGGCGCAATGATTGATGCCGTCCATGTAAAAGGAAATATTCACGCTGATTACCTTCCCGGTGGGATAGTTGGATATGTTTATACCGATGATGGCTCTTCAACTATAATTTCAAACTCTACATCGGACGTATCGATAGGCTCAAGCTCTAATAGTGGCAATTATGGCTACTGGGGAGGAGTTGTCGGATACGCGGAGCTAAATCCTGGTTCACTCCAGATACGAAATAGCCGGGCAGACGTTGCCATCAATAGTTCAAGCGCTAATTCTGTTGGTGGATTGATTGGCTATGGTGACGTCGAGAATTCCAGCACATTGACAATAAGTGATAGTCAATCAACTGGTTCGATTTCATGCGCAAACCAATGTGGCGGTCTTATCGGCACCGCCTATAGTTATTTTGAGGATAGTGGTGACCGACCGATATTAAATATCACAACGAGCAAAGCGACATCAACGATACTGGCAAGTGGAAATTCTGTCGGTGGCTTAATTGGCTATATAGATGCAAATGGGTTAGATACAATATTAAGTCGTACGAATTACGTTAGCGCCGTCAGTCCTTCACTTTCTGCTAATGGCGCAAATGTAGGTGGCCTCATTGGGAAATCTTTTAACGAAGATTATGACCCTACTCTCGCTATTAGCCAAAGTTTTGTAAAGGCGGTGATTTTGGTAAACGGTCATGATAATGCTGGTGGTTTGATTGGTGAAGATGGTCAGATTACGCATATCTCAGATAGTTATTTTGAAGGTTCAGTAACAGCTGGCGCTTACAATGCGGGGGGCTTTATTGCAAGTGAAATCGGTATAGTAACAATTGATAAAAGTTACGTCACTAGTGCTGAAACCGATAGGGTAAGTGCTCAGAATGGTCATGCTGGTGGCATAATTGGGTATCAAAATGGTGAAGCAACGATTACGAACTCTTTTGTCTCAGTAGGTGAAAATGGTCCATCTGCAGTTGGGTCCGTTGTTGGGCTAAACACTGGTTCCTATACTACCGACTCTCGAGTTTATGTTGATGCTCAATCAGCTGGCCTGAATTGTTATGGAAATGCCGACAACGATGACTCTTGTATACTCGTTAACCTAGACGGTAATGACAGTAACCACTTTATCGGTAATTCAACCAATACCCCTTTTACAATCAACTTATCACCAATTTGGGCCTTTACTGATATATGGGTAATTCAAGAGGGTAAGACACCCAAACTCAAGTGGTCTATTGATTTAGATTCTGATGGTGTACAAAACAACCAAGAGAGCGATGCACCCAACTATGGAGACGCAAATAATGACGGTACACCAGACGGCAATCAATCTAACGTCTCAAGTTACGTCGACATAGTTAGCGGCAAGTACGCGGTGCTACAAACTAACTGCACTAGTAACCAAGGTGTCCAGATAGGTAGCGAGGCCGGAGGCAGTAGCGAAGACTCGATGTATGATTACCCGGCAGGATTGGTCGGCTTCACGGCTACTGGCTGCGGGTCTGACGTGACGGTCGCTCAATATTATTATGGTACTTTTGATATTAGCAAAATAGTGATTCGAAAATGGAAAAACAATGTGTATACTACGATCCCTGATGCTGTTCTAACAAACGAAGTTATCGCCGGAAAGCCGGTAATGAAAGTGGTTTACCATGTTATCGACGGTGGTCCGCTTGATGATGACGGCACCGTAAACGGCCGAATTTCCGACCCAACTGGCCCCGCACTTCTAGCTATAAGGCCAATCTCTTCCAGGTTCGCTGGAGTGGGTGTCCCAAACACCGGTATTTCGAAGCTGTAATTTTGCTTAAAAATACTAGTAAGCACAACCATTATCAAGTACACTAAAGGTAATTACTTGAGGAGTCCCTGAGCGTGTATAAGTATTTACGTCGAGCCAGTTCATTATTAGCTGTAGCCGTGCTACTGGTACCTATGATTACGATGTTTACACCTCAGATCGCAGCTGCGCTTGCACCCGATCCAATTTTGATTAATTCTTGCGAAGACCTCAACGCAATTTCTGCCAACACGGCATCTCTAGCTGCTAGTTATAAACTTAACACTGATATTGACTGTTCAAGCACTGCTACCCAAAACCCGAACGAATCAGAATGGGTCGACGGAATCGTCGGAGGTACGCTCATAAACGATTCCTACACAGGAGTTGTCAATAACGGTTATAGCGGTTTTGACCCAATTGGCGGACCACAGGATAACTTTACTGGGACATTCGATGGCAATGGCAAGGTCATAAGTAACTTATGGATTTTCCGCAAAGAAACTTCGTTTGTGGGGCTTTTTGGATTTACATATAAAGCATCTATTCATGACCTAACGCTCACTAATTCGTCAATCGTCGGCCAACAATATACCGGTGGTTTAGTAGGGGTTGCAGGCAGTACTTCAATCACCCGAGTGACTGTAAATAACAGCATGGCCAGAGCCTACTTGTCTTATAACGGTGGCGGGATTGCTGGCTACACGTTCAAAGATAGCGATACAGATACTTCAATCATCTCCGAGTCTTCAGTGCTCGGCGGATCTGTACATGGCAGTGGAAACATTATTGGCGGGTTGATCGGATCTATGAATGGCGGAATTTTATCAGGAAGTACAACCTCAGCAAATGTAGATGGTGGCTATAGCATCGGTGGAGCAATAGGAGAGCTTAGCGGTGGTATGGTAAACCTTGTGACTGTTACTTCAGATGCTACTGTTCAAGCAGACTACAGAGAGAACGTATATGTTGGTGGCGTTGCAAAAAGTGGAGATAAGGTAGGTGGCTTCGTAGGCTACATGACGGGAGGCGACATTCGAAGTTCAAGTACTGCCGCTACCGTAGAGTCTGAAGGAATTAATGCCGGTGGCTTCGTAGGCCAAATGCAAGATTTCAGTCCTACATCTAAAGCAAAAATCTCAGGCTCTCATGCTACCGGATTGGTGACTGGGCATGGAAACGTCAATGGAAATTCACCGAACAATACCAATAGCTATAATGTTGGCGGGTTTGCGGGTATCGCACTCGGCGAAGGTGTGGAAATATCCGATTCTTACGCCACCGGTAATGTTGTCGTTGACTATCTACCAACAGCCAATCCAGCTTTTTCGGTTGGTGGCTTTGCGGGATCGGGTGGATGTAAATCATCAATAACTAACTCCTATGCCAGTGGTAATGTAACCGCTCCTCATGCGACTGAAGTCGGTGGATTCGTTGGTGATGACTCTTGTGAAGGAGTTGGCGGTACCTATCTAAAAGTATATGCATCTGGTGATGTACAAGGAGATGTTTCTGTCGGTGGCTTTATAGGTTCAGGTTCTCAAACAACTATTACAAAGTCATATGCCTCCGGAAGTGTCACCGGGAACCAGTATGTTGGTGGATTGGGTGGTTATTTGAGCGGTGGCGCATATAATGCTGGTGACTCAACAAGTAAAATAAACAAGTCATACTCAAAAGGAAATGTTTCGGCTACCGGAGATAGCGCTGGAGGTCTGTTCGGATTCGTAAGTGGAAGTAGTATTAACGACGTTTACTCTCGTGGTGCAGTGTCCGGCAATGGAAATGTTGGCGGTTTAATAGGCGAAATTGCTGATAGTTGGCAACTTACTCATGCCTACTCGACCGGCGGCGTCGAAGCAACGGACCATGCACACACAGGGGGTATGATTGGTAATGATGTTGCGTCTGGAGTTGCAGAAGGCACCCCTATCTATTATTCACTGTACTTTGATCAGCAATCATCAGGACTTAGTACCGACAATAGAGCCACTCCTAAGAACACAAACGAAATGAAACTAGTAGTTAATCAGCCAACTTTCGAAGCAGATCCAAATGTAAACCCGGATATTAATGGTTTTGATTTTGCCACAATTTGGGAATTTGCATCAACGCAAAACAATGACTATCCTGTATTCAAATGGCAGCTCGACCCTACCGCAATTATAACCTGCGAACAAACGCATCTGACATCAACAACCGCTAGAATATTGTGCGAAGTTGGCTATCACGGTGGCGACTCGAGTCGAGCAACTCCAGCTGACTGGAATGTTACTCGCTACCGAAAAACCGGTGATACCGATTGGATCAATATAGATTCAGCCAGTCGACCT
The DNA here is from genome assembly GCA_026395435.1 of Candidatus Saccharimonadota bacterium. GTDB lineage: Bacteria > Patescibacteriota > Saccharimonadia > Saccharimonadales > AWTP1-31 > JAPLYT01. The sequence continues at coordinate 6,261 of JAPLYT010000003.1, read as the reverse complement.
CAAGGAAAGGCAATTTTCTATAATCTGAATCCAAACACAAGCTACGAATTCTCGATGCACGTTAATAACAACTTCATTGATGAATTTGCAACTCTAGAAGGAACTACCCGAGCTGAAAATTCCGATCATGATAACGACGGTGTACTCGACTCGGTAGAAAACAACGGCCCAAACAAAGGTGATGCCAACAACGATGGAATCCTTGATTCCGAGCAAGCAAGCGTAACAAACTTCCTGAACCCTATCACCGGAAACTACGTCGCCATTAATACCGGTACATGTAATGGTGGTGTTAATGGTTCTTTGAATAAAACAACTTCTGTCGTCCCAGAATCTACCGATCACAAAGATGCAGGCTATTCGTATCCTGCGGGTGTAATGGGCTTTAGTACAGACTGCTACAATCCTTGTTGTGATTGTATGGGTACTGCAGCATTGTCGCTCGGTGCACAGTCTATAAACGGTGGCAGTCCAAAGGTTTCGGCGCAGTGTTGTCCGTGTGGTGCACCACTTGATGTTGCAGCCAATGCCCCTCATTCGTTTACTATTTCGCAATATTGGTTCGGTAATTACACCGCTCAGGATTTCATAGCTCGCAAATACAATTCTGTCACAAACGCGTATAGCACTATCCCTGGTGCAACAATTACCAACGTTGTTATTGGCGGACAAAACGCTGTGAAGCTTGCATACGAAATTGTCGATAATGGACCGTTAGATGAAGACCCTGCAGTGGGAAAGATCAAGGATCCATCTGGCCCAGCTCTGTTGGTTGTGAACACGCCAAACACCGGATTTGGTGGAAATCGAAAATAATATGATGAAAATAAACTATAAAAAGGATAATGTTTTGAAATCAATCACGCGAACATTAAAGGTTTCTTTAGCATCGCTTTTGTTGCTACTACCAACGTTTTCGATACTTTTCTCACATACTGTTTACGCGCTTGCTGGCAATGGATCCGCTGGAGCGCCATTCCTAATTTCGAATTGCACAGACCTTAGGGCTATGGACGACATCGGCGGTCAAGAAAATCTGCATTTCAAGCTTACTGCCAGTTTCTCATGCTCCAGCGGAGGTGATTTACTGCCAATTGGTAAGGATCCAAATGGTTGGGATGATGAAGAATTTAACGGTGAGTTTGACGGTAATGGATTCACAATTTCTGATGTAACCGTTAATGGTTACGATGCGTCAGGATTATTCACTGCACTTGAAGGAGCATATGTTCACGACCTCACCCTCACAAATATTACGGTTAATGGGGGTAGTCAAGTCGGTGGTTTGGCAGGATATAGTACCGATAATGGAGGAACTCATACAATACTTCAAAATATTACCGTCAGCGGTTCAGTTAATGGAAATTACCAACAAGTCGGTGGAATTATCGGGTCTGCGTCTACTACCGATATTACAAATGTAATAGCAAACGTTGCTGTTGCAGGTGGTTGCAATAACATAGGCGGCGCATTTGGTGCCCTGCAGACTTCTAACATTTTAAATTCTTCATCAACCGGAAATATTACTGCACAACCTACCGAGTGTTTAAATTCGAATATAGGTGGATTTGCAGGATCTAATTTTGGTGACTCGACAAATACTGTTGAAAATTCCTTTGCTACCGGAAATGTTACAGCCGACAGCAGTATCGATTTAGTTGGTGGCTTTGTGGGTCAATCAGCATGTGTTGCACAGTATAATAATTCTTATGCTACAGGCACAGTTACAGGTAGAAATGAGGTTGGTGGCTTTGTGGGTCAAGATGGATGCATGGGCAATGGCGCTAAATTTAATACCGTTTCTGCATCAGGAGAAGTAACCGGCGTACAAGATGTTGGCGGGTTAATAGGTGTCGCATATATTAGCGGTATTCGTCAGTCAAAAGCCACCGGAAATGTCCATGGTGATAGTAATGTTGGTGGCTTAGTAGGTTCTATAGTTGGTAATAATTCGAATAATGGATATTCAACAACAGAATCTTTTGCCACCGGAAATGCCTATGGCGATCATAATATAGGTGGTTTTTCTGGTAACGTCAGTGAAGCTTACTTGAACAATAACTACAGTCGTGGATTGATTTCTGGCGGTGATAATACTGGAGGATTCATTGGTAATCTCGATGCAAATTCTTCGGTTTTTAACAGTTATTCGACAGGCTTAGTCCCTCAAACTGGTGATTTTGGCGGATTTTTAGGTACCGGAGATAGCGGCGTCCCTGTATTTTTCTCTTTCTGGGATACACAATCTTCTGGTACTCAAACAAGTTTTGGAGCTGCAGGTAAAACTACACTACAAATGAAAACCGAATCAACATACACCACAGATCTTGGCGTTGATGCCTGGAATTTTGATAGTATCTGGGGTATTAAGCAGGCTGTGAATGATGGGTATCCTTGCTTACAATGGCAGTTGGGCTGTAACGATGCAACGACGGTGAATCTGACTTCTCCCGAAGACGCCACACCAATACAACTTTCGCAGTCAGGTTGCGCTACACAGGATACAGCTGTCACAAAACACGAATCAGAACTAAGTGCGCAAGATGCAGGCTACTCATATCCATCTGGTCTGGTCGACTTCAAGCTCACTACCTGCGCTAGCGGTGGAACCTCAATCGTGTCTGTCGTATTTACGGGAAGTTATGACCCAAATAACGTAGTCATTCGCAAGTTTAATTCGAGGCTCGGAACGTACACTACGCTAACATCAGAAAACAGCCATTTGTCTACAAGCACGACAACACTTGAAGGCAAACCCGCGCTACTAGTAACTTACTGGATCACCGACGGAGGTCCGCTCGATTCTGACGGCCTCGTAAACGGGCAGATTGTCGACCCTGTCGGAATTGCAAAAGCATTTGTCTCACCAGTAACAACTAAAATAACTGGTGTAAGCGTTCCGAATACCGGAATAGAAAGACTACAATGATCCGTAATAAATTTGTAGCGGTAGTGTCTGTACTGGCAATTCTCTCAAGCATTTTGTTGCCGGCTCAAACGGTCTTCGCGGGCTTTCTAATCGTAGGCTTTATTACGCAACCCCCTTCAGTTTCAAACCAATCCATAGGCAACTTTAGAGGAGGATATCCACCACAAAAACGATGGTGCCTTTGCACCTTGCGATACGCCTTACTCCACGACCCCGCTTGCTAATGGAGAGCATACACTAACTCTCCACGGCATTGATGCCACTAACCCACAAGGAACGGCCACTTATACTTGGACTGTCAATGTTCCGTCATTAAAAATAACCAGCCCAACGGCGTCGACAACGATATTTGATGGCCCGCTAACCGTCACTGGAACATCTGAAAGTAATGTCCTGGTGGACGTTACCGTTGATGGGGCGCTCGCAGGCACTGCCGACCCTGGCGCTGGAACCACCTGGAGCCTTGCCATTCCGCACGTTACCGCTGGAAGTCACACCATTAGCGCTCAAATGAAGCAGAAGCGACAGTATGCGTATATGACCAACCGAGGCTTCGGCACGATAGATGTCGTGGATGTGATCTCAAAATCATATGTCCATGAGATTAATGGGCCCGACACATACTATGCGTCGATATTTAATGCACGAAACAACAAGATGTATGCCGCTTCTCAGTGGAACGGCAAGTGTGCAATCAAGATGTTTAACGCTACAACATTCGCAATAGAGAATTCAATTGCAATGAGTGCTGACGGCAGCTACCCAATTGGATTGGCTCTCGACCCAGCCGGCAATAAATTGTATGAAGTCTGTAACGACGGTAACGGAGGTTACAATGTTATTGTTTACGACACAAATACTCACGCGCCAACCGGTTCGTTTGATCTTGGTCTTGAGCCTGGTGACTTCCCAAGCGGCATTGCCATTGATCCAACCAATACTTCAATATGGGTGCGCTATAATCGCGGCATAAAAACGTTTAATGTTTCGGATCTTAATAATGCCCAAAATATTGAACTCAACCCATCCGGACTAGCCACCAATAACATTGTTTTTAACCAAGACGGATCCAAGGTATATACTGCAGATTCAGATTCTAATTTACTGTACTCCTTTAACACATCAAATCTCTCGGGCAATAGTGTTCAAATCAATTCCAATCTCACTAACTTGGCATTTACTCCGGACTTTAGTAAATTGTATGGTATTTCTTCGTTCACATCTTCGGTGTATGTACTCGATCCTAGTACTCTTGAAGTACTAGACGAGCAGACCACCGAACAGCCACCAGAATCACTCGCCATTACAGGGGATGGCCTAAACTTTGTGGTCGGTGATGATCATGGCTCCGGACAAATATATTTTGGAGCAACTTCAGGAAATGCAATTGTCACGGACACTATTACTGCACCAAACGGCGGTAGCTACTACACCAGCACCGGAAATTTCATCGCCCCGCCTCACTATGGAGTTCTTGGTGAAGCCACATCTGTGGCCGTAAGTGTCAAAGCTGCCGCAATCGTGCCCAACACTGGATTCGCTCGAAAGTGAAAAAGAGCCTTTTAGGCCTATTGGTCTTTGGTTTTTCAATGATGGCTTTGAGTGCTCCAGCGCTTGCTGCTGGCAGAGTTAGCCTAACGCCGGCGTCGCTAACTCTGGCTGAAACGCAGTCGACAACAGTGCAGGTAAGATTAGATAATCCAATTGTTGGCCCAGGGCCAGATCCGGCGTTTTTCCATCTTAATCTGACATCGAGTGACCCTAGCCGGGTGAGCATTACTCCAAATCCTGTCGATTATACTTCTGCTGATTGGTTCGCAACAAAGACATTTACCGTAACTGCGCTTGATGACGGTGTCCATAACACCAGCAATAACGTCACTATTTCGTTTTTGGTTGATTCTGATTCTGAGTATTACAAGAACTACTCAGGAGATTTTGTAGTATCGATAACCGATATTAACCCGGCACCTGTAGTGCAACCTGCCGTAACTCAACAGGCCGCGGCACCGATAGCTACACCCAAAGCTACGCTGGCAGACACCGGCCAATCAATTGATATAATTCAGGCAATTTCGATGATCACGCTCGTAGCGAGCGTGCTGGTAACTATTCTATTAAATAGCTTGCGTCAATATCATTAACGGGAGATAATAAACGTAAGCGGTTTCACAAGGGGTTATTTGCTGCTACTCAGTTATTTACTTTTGCTTTAATGACACAGCAAGTGTTTGCTGATGGTCCGCCTACCGTTACGATTACGAGCAGTCCTACAAACCCCAGCTCGCAAACCACACCTATTTTTGAGTTTAGTGCCGACCAAGAATCGACCTTCTTCTGTAGCGTAGACGGTGGACTATCCAGCGCCTGCACATCACCTTACAACACTTCTGCGTTAACTGGTGGATCACATACATTTGCGGTATTTGCTCGTAATTTGAGTGGTGAAACTGGCCCAACCGATACGTACTCCTGGACCATCGACTTAACTGCTCCTAATACAATACTCGACATTGGTCCGACGGCGATAACTGTAAATCCTGTTGCGACGTTTGAATTCTCTAGTGAGCCATCGACGACCTTTGAGTGTTCTGTCGACAATGATAACTATGCCACCTGTACAAGCCCCTATGCCACGAGCGACCTGCCACTCGGAGTACACTCGTTTGGGGTGCGGGCTATAGATTCGGCTGGTAATGTCGATCAAACTCCCGCAATCGCTTCTTGGACTGTTGTCGATGAATCAGCTGGGGACGGCACACCCGAACGTCCATTTAAGGTTCGTGTTTGTGATGACTTGTCAGGTATCAACTTCGCAATAACAGCATCCTACGAGATGGCCAACGATATTGACTGCTCTGAATCGACTGTAGTGCCGATAGGAAATGCTAACGTTCCATTTACTGGAACTTTCAACGGCAATGGCTACACTATTTCGAACATTGACTTGTATAACGACGGATATCTTGGGACAGGGCTATTTGGAGCCGCAAGCGGAGCAACAATCTCAGGCGTCCGATTGGTAGACAGTAGTTTTGTAGAGGGCGAAGCTAATGGGCAATACAGTATGGGCGCGCTTGTAGGAGTAGCTACCAACACTACAATGAGCGATATAACCTCTAGTAACTTGTCTGTTTCTACGGCCGACTCAAGCTCAAACTATCTAGGCGGTTTGGTTGGGTATATGGAAGGCACCTCTGTGCTAGAAAATAGTCATTTCGATGGGACAATTAGCAATGGGTCTAACTCACAAAACGGAACCGGTGGCTTGGTTGGTTTTAGCATAGGGACGAGTAATGTATTGCAAAGTGATGTACGAAATAGCTATGCTA
>JAPLYT010000008.1 GCA_026395435.1 Candidatus Saccharimonadota bacterium | reverse complement strand
TTTTCAATGTTCCGCTTGAGTCCTTCGTGAAGAGGGAAATCGGCAAAGGTGTGTTTCGCTACGTAGACAGGCTGCTCAGCACGAGGCTTTGGCTTGTTGACGAATTTAGATGGGTCGATGTAAGCACCGCGGCGATTACCGCCACGCTTAGCAGGACTACTTTTATAAGATGAACGACCGCCACTATTACGGCCATAACTAGAGTATGTGTTGTTGTACAAATTGTACCTTTCAATTTCGCACACTCGTTTGTATAACGCAGGATCACTGCATATAGTAAAAACGAATGAATTTTATATTCTCTAACTGCGAGAGTCGGAACAGCGAGAAATATAAACTTTTGCTATCATTTAGCAACTCGATATTCTGAAGTATCACAAGTAGACTATCATAATAACACGAATCACTCTACTTGTCTAGCACATAATGCTTACGATTTTAGGCGTTGGATTTAGCGCGTTTTCGTTTGCCCGGGTCGAGTTCGCGTTTGCGGAGTCGGAGGTTCTGAGGAGTTACTTCAAGTAATTCATCGCTCTCTAAGAAGTCGAGACATTGCTCAAGGCTGAAGATGATAGGAGGAGTAAGCTGTACGACACCATCACTACTGCTACTTCGCATATTGGTAAGGTGCTTTTCTTTGGCAACGTTGATTTCCATATCATCACTTCGGGTGTTGAGACCAATGATTTGTCCGGCATAGACTTGTGTAGCAGGACCGACGAAACAAACACCCCGTTCTTCAACAGTTTGAAGGGCATAGGCTGTCGTGTTTCCCGTTTGGAAGGCGATGAGTACACCAGGGCGTTGCTGACTGAGAGCTGCGCCGAGCTCTTGATAACCCATAACGAGACTATTCAAGATGGCAGTACCTTTGGTTGCGGTCATGAGCGTGTTTCGAAGACCGAGTAGAGTACGAGTAGGCATTTCATAGATAAGCTTGGTCACGCCTTTGTTGGTTGTGAACTGATCTTTGAGGATTGCACGTCGTTGACCGAGCTCTGCTTGGACAGATCCAACCTGTTCGGCACCAACTTCGATAATGACTTCTTCGAGTGGTTCCATTGTTTTGCCATTTTCTTCTCGAGTAACAACTTGAGGTCGGCCAACTTCGAATTCAAAGCCTTCACGACGCATAGTCTCGATAAGGACACTGAGGTGAAGCTCACCACGACCAGATACGAGGAATCCGATTCCGTCTTGTTCAACGAGTAATCCAATGTTGGTTTCTAGCTCTTTCTTGAGGCGATCTGCGATCTGACGACTGGTGCTAAATTCTGCTTCTTTACCCTTGAATGGAGAAGTGTTAGGGCCGAGATAGATTTTGAGTGTTGGTGCTTCGACTTCGAGTACTGGCAATGCCTCTGGCTTGTCAGGATCAGCAATTGTTTCACCAATCTGGACATCGCCCATACCAGTGACACTAACGATATCGCCAGCGATAGCGTTCTGAGTTTCAATTTTAGCAAGTCCCTGGTGGTTATAAATGCGATCTACTTTTGCTTTTGCAAAGGTGCCATCTTTTTTGCAGACAACTACAGGAGTTCCGGTAGTTATGCTACCGCGACTGATGCGTCCAACGGCGTACTTACCCTGGAAACTATCCCAGCTAAGTGCGGTGACAAGCATTTGAAAGGGAAGATCTGGTTCTACAGAAGGTGCTGGAACGTCATTGATGATACCTTCGAACAATACGGATAGATCTCCGTCTGCTTCGGGATCGTCAGGCATAGAAGTCCATGCTTTTCCAGCACGACCAATTGCGTAGTAGACAGGGTAGTGAAGTTGGTCTTCGTGAACGGCAAGTTCCAAGAAGAGATCAGCGAGCTCGTCTTCGACTTCTGATACACGGCTACCTGGCTTGTCGATTTTGTTGATAACTACGATTGGCTTGAGATTGAGGGCAAGCGCCTTAGTAAGAACGAACTTAGTCTGAGGCATAGGACCTTCTTGCGCATCGACGATAAGCAAGCAGCCATCAGCCATGTTGAGGGTACGTTCTACTTCGCCACCGAAGTCGGCGTGCCCTGGTGTGTCGATAATATTAATGTGGTAATCATCATGTTGGACGGCCGTGATTTTGGCGGTAATAGTGATTCCACGCTCACGCTCTTGGTCACCACTGTCCATGATGAGATCTTGGCTCATCTCTGCTTGGTTGTCTCGGAAAGTGTTAGATTGCTTTAAGAGGCCATCCACGAGGGTAGTTTTGCCGTGGTCAACATGCGCAATGATTGCAACATTTCGAATTTTCTTTGGGTCCATGATGTTTCCTTTTCAATAAAATAACCGCATTTTCAGCGGTTGCCGATCATACTATTAGCACTATTTTAACACAAAAAGTACTGTTCTCATAATGCTTCTGACAGAATAGTTGGGCTATTTACGAGGTTCCCACGGGAAGAACTTGTTGGTGCGCTTAGCATAGGCTTGATATTTAGGATTGTCAGCGTATTTCTTCTCAAGAAGCGGGATTCCCGAAACAAATAAAATTAGCGTGGTAATAGTGACAGGGCCGATCAATCCTATCAGCTTATAGCTGCCCGCAAGGTTGGTCGATAGTAGCACTAGCCAGACGCCCCACCATTGGATGACTTCTCCAAAATAGTTTGGATGCCGGGTATATTGCCAGAGGCCCTGATCCATGACCTTGCCTTTGTTTGCAGGATTCGTGACGAATTGACGGAGTTGATAATCTCCTAAAGCCTCAAAGTAAAAGCCAAAGACCCACACTATGACGCCTGCTGCAGTCCAAACAGGGATATCTATCTTATTTGGAAGCCCGGCGTTGATAATGACTGGTGTGACTACAGCCAGCATGAGCAGCCCTTGGAGTAAAAATACCTGTGCATAACTTCTGAGTAAGAAAAATTTACCCCAGTCTTTGCGCCACTGAGCGTAGCGAAAATCCTCGGTTTTGCCATGGTTTCGAGTGCCAATATGGATCGCCAATCGAAGTCCCCAGGCCGCCGTCAACCCAACAGCAATATAACTTGCAGTAGTTTTGGATTGGTTGAGTGACAGCGCTACCAGTGCAGATACTACAAACCCAAGCCCCCAGGCAATGTCGGCAATATCATTTCGTTTGCGAATGACAGCCACAATAAACCAAGTGGTCATATAGGCAAAAATTGCCAAAGCGACATTTATAAAAATATTCTTGAGTGCATCAGAAGTGTATGTATACATAATACTAAAAGTATAGCAGAAAAAGAGGCTCTCTAGCAGCCATAAGCAAGACAATAGAATATTAAAAGTGAGTGTAAATATTACCTGTGATTTATCCAAATTTTGTCATCAATGTACGCTAAACTAGATAGGCAATGACACAACAGCACGCCCTCAATATCCTCAAACTTGGTAAAAATGTCTTTCTGACGGGCGCTGCTGGGAGTGGTAAAACGTATGTATTGAACGAATACAATGCATACCTCAAGAAGAATGCTATCCCAGTGGCCATTACAGCCTCAACGGGGATTGCGGCAACGCACATGAATGGTAAAACGATTCACTCATGGGCCCACATGGGCATTAAAGATGAAATGACTACTAGTGACCTCAATAATCTCTTTGGCCGTAAAGAATACCGCCTGGCTATTACAGAGGCAAAGGTACTGATCATTGATGAAGTATCGATGCTTCACGACTATCGACTCGATATGGTCGATAAGATTTTACGCAAAATGCATGGCAAGGATCAGCCCTTTGGCGGTATTCAAGTTGTACTGTGTGGCGACCTCTTTCAGCTCCCTCCTATTACACGCGGTGGACCAGCCCGATATATCACCAATTCGGAAGCCTGGGCGGATATGGATATTCATGTCTGTTATCTGACCGATCAATATCGCCATGACGATGACAACCTCAGCAATTTACTTAATGAAATGCGGACTGGTGAAGTTTCGGAAATGTCCTTGGAACTGCTTATGGCACAAACAGATGCTGATCTCGGCAAAGATATCGTGCCGACGAAACTGTATACCCACAATATTGACGTTGATGCCATCAATGCCAAAGAACTCGCCAAACTTTCTGGGACAGAAAAGAAGTTCAAAATGACCAGCAAGGGTGACCGTCATGTGGGCGCCGCACTTCGGAAGAGTTGCCTAGCTCCAGAAGAACTAAAACTTAAAAAAGGTGCCGTAGTGATGTTTGTCCAGAACAACTACGCTAAGGGTTACGTGAATGGCACGCTTGGCAAGGTCATCTCATTTAACAGCGACGGCTTGCCGGTAGTACAAACACTGTCGGGTAAAATTATCGCCGCCGCTATGGGTAGCTGGAGAGTCGAAGAAGGCACAGATGTCGTGGCAGAAATAAACCAACTGCCGATACGGCTTGCCTGGGCAATCACTATCCACAAAAGCCAAGGTATGACACTCGATGCCGCGCAGATAGATCTCAGTAAATCATTTGTGCTGGGCATGGGATATGTTGCACTTTCTCGAGTCCGTACGCTCGACAGCATTAACCTCCTTGGATTGAATCATCAGGCTCTTTTGGTTGATCCCGTTGTGATTGAGCTCGACCGTGAGCTTACACGGGCATCCAAGCGACATCAACGGGCCATAGACGCAATTCTCCCCAAAGATCTAGCCGGCATGCATGACGAAGTAATTGCTCGACATAAATTTGACGGTAAACTACAGCTTATTTAGGTAGTAGATTTCTTTAGAATTCGCTGCATGGCGACATGTGTATTTTCGCCGTGCTCAGAGAGGGCCTTTAAGTAAAATTCGTATAATACTTTGGCATCATCAAGTGCTCGGTGCCGACTGTCCACCGTAAAACCATGAGTCGCAATAATGGTATCCAAATTGTGCCGTCGTTGCTCTGGATATAATGCCCGTGATAAACGAACGGTACACAGTCGATCCATGGCGAATACTTCGCTGAGCAAGCGATATTCCATTTTTAAAAAACTATAATCGAATGCCACATTATGGGCCACAAAAATACTCCCCTGTAGAAAATCTTGCAGCTTCTTGGCGATGTCGCTAAACATTGGTTTGCCTTCAAGCATGCGGTCATCAATGCCGGTCAGGCCAGTGATGAAAGATGGGATATAGGTGCCAGGCGAGATAAGTTGATTAAACGTATCAGTAATTTTACCACCCTCAACCCTGACTGCTCCAATTTCAATCACCCTTGATGATTGGGCTGAAGCACCAGTAGTTTCGATATCCAGGAACACAAGTGGTTGGTCTGACATGCTTGTATGATACCGCTTAGTAGTGACAAAACAATCTCTGTAAACAAGTCATTTACACAACGAACACACCGTATGTATTGGCCATAAGCACAATGAGAGGTACTATATGTGACAGGAGGACAAATATGGACCCATTAAATAACGACAATACCAACCCTGCACCCGTCACCGACGGAGCAACTAACGATTCTACGGTTATGCCAGAACCAGCAGCTATGCCTGTTGATCCAGCTCCAAGCACCGATGGTGCAATGCCACCGGCACCAGCTGATCCAATGGCTGAAATGCCTGCACCAATGGAAGAAGCTACACCTGCGCCTGTGGCAGAAATGCCAACAGAACCAGCTCCGGCCGATCCAAGCGCACCGATGGATGAGACAACCGTTCCATCATCAAGCGAGAACATGCCAACAGGTTCTTTTTAAGCACAATGGCGCTGATTGGACTGCACCTTGACACAAACTCATAAGAAAAAAGATACTTTTCTGGATAAATGTGTAAAAGACGATTCTGGTAAAGTCGTCCTTGGGCAGTGGCCAAACGGACCGTTGTTCGTTTGGCTAATCACAAAATTTCTGATACTACCGTTTAGCGGCCGGTATCAGACATTTTTTGACTATGTAGCATTTGGTGCCTTGTTTACGTGGTCGTGGCTGGAATTGACCAGCGGTGTCAATTACTTCAGAAGACTTCTGGGTGTACTGCTGTTTATCGCTATACTCAAAAATCATCTGCCATGAAAAAATCAGACGTAAAAGTTAGGAAGAAAACCATTACTACTTTCATTATTCTAGCCATTCTTGCAGTCTTACTGTTCTGGGCTGGAAATGCTGTAGTTTTGTACCTTAGTATACCTAGATATGACACCTACTGGAAGAATCGAACTAAGGAATCTGGTTCTCTCACCTATGTTGCCCTTGGTGATAGTGCAGCTCAGGGTATTGGGGCAAGCAAACCAGAAAATGGCTATGTGGGCTTGATCGCCAGACAACTAGAACAAAAGACTGGCAAAACAGTGAGGGTAGTTAATGTCAGCAGGACAGGAGCCAAAATACAGGACGTTCTAGATCGGCAACTTAATCTTGTGCGAGACATAAAGGCCGATGTCGTTACCATTGAAATTGGTGCCAATGACATAAATAATTTTGACGATGTTTCGTTCAAGGCTCAGTTTGAGCTGGTAGCCTCAAGACTTCCTAAGGGGACCTATGTGTCTAATATGCCGTACTTTGGGAGTCGTCCGGCTTCTAGACAAAATGCTTTTCAAGCAAGTGAAATCATTCATACAGTATTAGCTAAACACCAACAGCTCATACCTGTAGACCTACAGACAATTACCCAATCACGTAATAGCATTAGAGGCTACGCGGCAGATTATTTCCACCCGAATAATCGGGCCTACAAAAACTGGGCCGAAGCTTTCTGGAAAGAAATCAACAAGAAACAGATATAGGAGCAGGATGCGTGGCAAACTTTAAAGGACATATTGTAGGCGGAGTGCTAGTGAATACAGGATTACTTGCTGTCGCTAAGTTCTTACCTGGAGATATACTACGCAAGACTAACGGGATTCTGAGTAACTGGCAATTTATCGTCGCTCTGTATGTGATTGCCGTTTTGTTTGCACTGTGGCCCGACGTCGATACGAACAGTAAAGGGCAAGATATATTTTATGGTATTGGGTTTGTTACTGATATTGCACTAGTGTTGACCGGGCGTTTTGAAGCAGCTGCGTATCTGGGTCTTCTTGGAATGACACCGATCGTAGGCCACCACCGAGGTTGGACACATAGCAAAATAGCGATGCTACTTGTTCCGCTACCGATTGTGCTCGTACCGTATCTTCATGATGCGACAATATTACCTACCGCATTGCTAGTGTATGCTGCATCGGTAGGCGGTTATTTCAGCCACCTACTATTAGATGGATTAATCTTCAAGCATTTTAGGATCAAAGGTAATCGTTATGATTAGCCAGTCCCTATTCGCGGGCATGGATCATATCGTGGTCAAGACCAAAATAGTGCGCTACTTCGTGCCAGACCGTTTTGTGTACTTGATTAACGAGCTCTTCCAGCGTATTGGCGGCATGTTCAATAGGAAATTTAAAAATCGTAATTTTATCAGGCAATACCAAATTGTAACCACTCGTTCTTTTGGTTAATGGTATACCCTCGTACAGCCCGAACAGCGATTGGTTACAGTGTAATTTTAGTTTCTTGCGTTGCTCTTGGCTTGGTTCGTCTTCAGCGACAAATACTACATTTTTAATACGTTGGTAGTAATTTTCGGGTATGGCATCAATTGCGCCGGCAATTATTTTCTCAAATTCTTCTTGTGGTACAGTCATACAATCCATACTACCGGGCATACGTATAAATCAAAAGCGGGAATACAAAATATGTTGTAAAATTGGTCTCTAATTTAGCAAAATTAAATGAGCACTTAGTTGGCACTTTTGTCTTCTTTCAAAATTCTTGATACTCCAAATATTCAATAAGTGCTTTTAGCGTTTGTTGTTTTGCCCTATTGCTTGACTCATATATTGATACCGTTACAGTAGCGATACGTAAATATGAGGGGGTGCTATGAAGATAAAAAATAATGTAAGTGCGTATGCACGTGTACTGATTGCAATGATGGTTTCTGTGCAATCATTGGGTTTCA
>JAPLYT010000011.1:146599-153886 GCA_026395435.1 Candidatus Saccharimonadota bacterium | reverse complement strand
TCAGCAGAAGGCAGCAAAACAATGGTGAAAGTGTTTGATATACGCCAGACATTGGCAACACCAATCAGTAAATGGACAACCGAGAGTGATACTTATAAGGGGAGAGGGCCAAACCTCGCAGGTAAATGATTACCCTTTAAGACGTTGGCTTAAACCAAGACCTTTAAACTTCTCGGCAATGTATACCGGATTGTTCGGAGAGCTCATTTCCTCGCAGTACGCATACCCCAAGTCTGAAAACTCTGGGAACCTACTGACGGATTCAATACGATCCAGGATTATCCATCTGGCAAAGGCGCCACGCGCAATTTTGGCGTGTACCGCAACAAATGCAGGTGCATTAGTCTTTGGGTTAATAGATAGAAACGTTGGAGTAATTAAAAGGGAGACGTCTATAAATGGTTCAATGGCCTTAATGTATTCTTGGCTCGACGCATTATGTATTCTTGGCTCGACGCATTCACAATAATTTCATGTGCAGGTAGCGTTTGAGCGATACGGTCTCCCCAATATTCATACATCGTAGATTTAGGCGCAAAAGGCAAACGATATCCCATTTCAAATCTATATGGCGCGATACTATCCAGCGGCTTTAGAATCCCATAGAGCCCTGAAAGTAATCGAAGGTGTTGATTCGCATACGTTCGATCGTCTTCACTAAAATCATCGCTTCTAAGCCCACTATAGATATCTCCAATAAAGCTATCCATTGCCGGGCTCGTGTGAGGACCGCCAGCTAGCCAATCTTCTATCAATTGCTGCGTCTTGACTGCTAAAGGTTTTGAAACATGCATTAAAGTCTGTATCTCTGATATTGATTTAGCAGAAAGCGCTAGCTGAATTTTACGTGCATCATCATCGAATACCGGTGTTTGAATGTTCGAAGGACTAGACCTATTCCGCATAGTTTTAGATGAATGAATGATGACAATCATAAGACCATTATACTGAAAGATCTGTTATTTTTTGTAAGTAGCAATCGGTGCGTTGCAAAGAACCGCGTGTATTGCGCAGAAACCATAGAAAATGATATTTTTTTATAAACATATCGCCTAGATCAAGCTGAGTCTATATACTGGAAGGTAATGAAAAAACGAGATCCCATAAAACAAAACAAACTCCAGGCCATAACCAAGAAGAGAGCCCTCTATGAAAAGGCGCGCAAGCAAAAACGAGTCGCCAAGAAACAGTTAGAAATAGAATCCAAGAATAAACAGAGCTGATGTGTGTATGTTGCGACTAGCCTAAGTGCTTGTTCGGGGTTATGATTACTGCATGGCAATTGAATCACCACAATATAACGTAATCGAAAAAGATGGACAGTTAGAGCTGCGCGAATATAGTGGCTATATCACTGCTGCCGTAGAGGTACAAGCTGAAAGCTACAACAGTGCAGGCAGTATGGCCTTTTCAACGTTAGCAGATTATATATTTGGGAATAACACCAAACGCGCAAAAATCTCCATGACCGCTCCTGTTATTAGTAGTAAACCGTTGGGATCCGAAAAAATTGCAATGACTGCACCTGTGATAGCAGCTAAAGTAGACGATCTATCGTTCGTGATATCCTTTACCATGCCTTCAAATTACACCATGCAAGACCTTCCTAAGCCAAAGAACAAATCCGTCTTAATTAATAATATTGCGAAGTACAAGGCAGTAGTAATACGCTTTTCAGGCTACACAACAGAAGCAAAGATTGATAAAAAGGTAGATGAATTAAGACAATGGGCTAAACAAAACCATATAAAGCTAGCAGGCGAACCTTCTATCTTGCGGTATGATGCACCGTGGAAACCAGGATTTATGCGACGAAATGAAATCTCTATTAAGGTAAAGTACTAAAACCCCAAGGCTACATTGCTGTATTGGTTGCAGCTTTATGTAGCTAGTGTGAGCTTAGCTTTTTGATCTGTGATCGAATAAACAGTATATATACACCGAGTATCAGGGTGAGTATGACGCCTAAGCCTAGTCCACCAGATGATGGCGTCAATAATTTTATTGCTATTGAAGATACCAAAACTACTACGATACTAACGACTACTTGATTAATTTTAGCTATAGCATCACTGCTACTGCTAGCTTTCTTGATCAGGAGTCCTGAAACTATCCAAAAAAAACTAGCTATAGCTTGGATACCAAAATATGCCAAGGCTTTAATTTTTGTATCTTCTGGAACTGATTTAATACCCAATAAAACAATCAAACTAATAACGACCATGAAGCAACCAAAGACCAAAGTTGATTGACCGGCATTTTTGATTTTCTTTAATAGATTATTATCGCTATTCTGCTGTGCGGGTTGTGGGGGTGTATCCGGTTGCACTGGTTGATTAGGCTGTGCGGGTTGTGGTGTTTGCTGAACTGTATCCTGAGGGGGCATCTTTTACTTTCTACGTTATGCTAATACATTAAAACGATTATGCATTAAACGTATCACAATCGAACACAAAGAAACAATAAAATTATATTTCAATATAAATTAGACTGGCCCAAAACTACCGAAGTATGCAACGTTAATTAGGAGGACTAATTTTAGTAGTATCTAAATTTAAAAGACGTAAGCCTTGAATTGACTGATTTTTTAAAATAGCTTGGTTATCATTGTTGATTTTAAACAAGATTGCAAATTGTAAGACCAATACTGCCAGTAATAAAGCTACTGTTAAGTACTGGGTACCAGTAGCATTCTTTGTTGGTGTATTTTTACTCATAATACAAATATAGCATAAGCGTAATTAGCTTAAAAATATAATTACTTTATTTAGTACCTGTGTTTGACTTCGTGGCAAGCCTAGTTATTCGTAGGTGGAACACGATATTAGCAAATCTCATCGTTATTTGCCGCAAGCTTGGCGCCCTAGGGTTTAAGTTTGGAGCAATTGCTGATCCTTAGTCCGATAAATATCAAAATAATAAGCTATGTCGCAAGTCATAAGTAACTTAGTGTACCGTGAGCTCATGGATCATCTATTTAAATAAGTAATCGCTAGCTGCACTGAAGTAGCGTATACGCCCCACACAAGATATGGGATATTTGCATAGCTGACCCATCTGAGTTCGGGAGCTTTTAGCCAAACTGCACAGAGTGCCCATATAAGTGTGCCTACTACGAGTAATATGTCGATAGATGCTAGGAAATTATTTGCCAAACCGAATTGAATGTATGGAAAGGCGAAGTTGAAAAGAAGATTAAGTGCAAATGGCAAAGCAACCACCCACGGAATTTGCTTTTTATATGTACTATAAAAAACTGCGCTAAAAGAAACTGTAATAATCACATACAAAAACGACCATACAAGCCCGATTACCCACGATGGTGGAGCCCACGGCGGTTTTACATATTGTGTGTAGAGTGATCTTCCATCCATAGGTTCATGCAAGTCTATCTTATATAAATATATTTTTAATGACTTAATTGTATCAAAAAAAACGACCCAGTG
This sequence comes from Candidatus Saccharimonadota bacterium, assembly GCA_026395435.1. GTDB lineage: Bacteria > Patescibacteriota > Saccharimonadia > Saccharimonadales > AWTP1-31 > JAPLYT01. The sequence continues at coordinate 150,440 of JAPLYT010000011.1, read as the reverse complement.
GGTCTTTAAGCATAACGACATTGGCTGGGGATGAGGTTTGAACGTTTCTCGACTACATGCGAAGCTTTCGCGAAGGTAGCTTCTGCGACAACTCCTTGATAAGAATAATAAACTTGTAATATACCAAGTTGAATGTAAAAATAAATGAATATGTTTGAGCGTAAAGTAGAAATTCTGCTAAAAAAGGCAGGTATACAAATAAACGGGTCAAATGCCTGGGATGTACGAATTAATGATTCGAGTATTTATCGAGATGTGTTTGTAAAGGGTTCACTAGGTTTAGGTGATGGCTACTCAGCCGGCAAGTGGGACGTTGAACAGATTGATGTTTTTTTTGAAAAGGTATTACAAACCGATATTACGCATTCACTTAACTTACTAGATATTGTTCAGGCCTTGCGTAATACAATCGTAAATACTCAAGCAGGTCGGCGTGCGTTTCAAGTAGGGCACAAACACTATGACTTAGGTAACGATATGTACTCACTGATGCTTGGCGAAAGCATGGGCTACAGTAACGGTATGTATTTAAACGCATCCGACAATTTGACTAAGGCTCAATACAACAAGTTTGATGCCTTATGTAAAAAACTAAAGCTAAAACCAGGTATGAAAGTACTTGAAATAGGCGCCGGTTGGGGTACTTTTGCCCGTCACGCAGCAAAAAATTACGGCGTAGAAGTCGTAGGGCTAACTGTTTCGAAAGAACAAAAAAAGTTTGCAGAAGAAAGATGCAAGGGTCTGCCAGCAAAATTTTTACTTGTTGATTATCGCGAATTAGATGATAAATACACGCATTACTTTGATAGGGTAGTTTCTATTGAGATGGTCGAAGCGGTAGGAAAAAAGAACCTCAAAAAATACTTTATGACAGTAGAAAATGCATTAAATAGCAAGGGTCTCTTTGGTATGCAAGCTATCGTCGGTACTGGCAAGGATGACGCTTTCTTATCCACCCGTATTTTTCCAAATGGCCACGTCCCATCGATAGAATCATTAACCAAGGCAACGGCAGGACTACTGCGAGTCAAGCAATGGGAGAGTTTTGGCACAGACTATGACAAAACTCTGCTTGCTTGGGATTCCAACTTTAAAAAAAATTGGTCTAAAATATCCAAACTGGCCAATGATCATGGTGAGCTATTATATGACGAACAGTTTTATCGCATGTGGCGATATTATTTATTGTGCTGTGCTGCAACGTTTAGGGTAGGTCGTAATGATGTTGCACAGATTGTCATGTCTAAATGTAACTCTTTATCAGGACTAAAATAGAACTTATTTTTGTCTTTTTGACACTGTCGTTTCGTCGTTCGTGTAGTTCCTTGGTCTGGTTTTCATTGTGTGTTTTACATTTTTAAAGTAGAGTTTTACCGCCTGTCGATGTATCCGTACCACGATTGTTACCGTCATTGCGGGGTATAAAACAAGCGATTTTAAAATCTTACCTGAGGATAGATTTTCTGTGTTTCCGCCTACATATGTATTTAAAATATGACGGTCACTTGTATCAAAATAGTCAATGACAGACTTAAAGTAATCTTCGGTATAGATAAAGCTAAATTTATAGTAACCTTCGTTTTTATTAAAAGGTGATACATATAATTTTTTGTCTGCGCGCAAGATATCGTCAGGTAAAATTGGCGAACCATCTGACTTAGCCAGAAGGTAATTGTGGGTTTGTTTGAATGTACTAGTTACTTCACACATTACTGCTTTTAAGTTTTGATCTTTATCAGCTACTACCCAAAACGAAATAGGATTAAACGCATATCCAAATATTCTTGGATGGGTAATGAGTGAAATTGAGTCATCTATGGCAAGCAGAATTGTAGCTTTTTTTAGTTGATCAGTAATATACGTATGCCAGCTTATATCTTTATTTCTGGCTCCATGGTCTTTGGTGTATAACGAAAATATATTAAATGAGTTATATGAATAAAACCTAGGTGTTTTGTTAGGTAGCTTTTTGTCGATTGGCACCTTTATATAAAATACTTTGTACTTAAATGTATTCTTCTTTGGCCAAAGCCTAGCATGGCCTACAACAGATTTAAGCAGTGTTATCTCTTTGTTTGCCACGATGGTGTAATACCTAATATTTTAGCTGCAGCTACTGCTGACTCAATGCCGTCTTCGTGAAAACCGTATCCTAAGTGTGCGCCAGTATAAATGGTTCTATTTTTACCTTGTATATCACTAATCTGTTTCTGGCCCACAAGAGAATCATTATTGTATTGTGGATGAGTATATATCTCTTGGGCGTATATTTTATTTTGGTCAATTGGTACAAGCGGATTTAGCGAAACAAATACTGGCGTATCATTTGGGATGTGTTGCAAAATATTCATACAATAAGTAAATGTTGCTACTGGTTTACGCGCATATTTAGTATTTTGGGTGTAGTTCCAGGCAGCCAATAATTTCTGATTGCTTGGTAAAAAACTAGTGTCTTTGTGCAAAATAGTTCTACTGGTAGTATATTTAAACTTTCCGAGGGCTGATGATTCTTCAGTAGTTATATCAGCTAGTAGCTGTTTTGTGGTGTCTGCATGTGTTGCAAATATGGCGTAATCATACCGGGCTACTTTGCCATTATTTGTAACAGATACTTTGTTTTTGCCTCTTTTTACAGAATTTATATTGGCGTTCAGTATAATTTTTGCCTTATGTTTTTTTAATACTGCCTGTATGCATGACACGTACTCTATTGAGCCACCACTTATTGTTCTCCATTTAAGCCTTGAGTTGTCTAAGAGCCTATGGTTATTTAAGAAAACAAATGTCGATTTTGCAGGGAAGTCCTCGACACGATCGGTTTCTTGTATTGACCAAATGGCTGCAAGCATTGGGTACAAAAACCAATTAGCTAGATCAGGGCTAAACTTATGTTTTTTTAAGAACTTACCCAAAGTTTCGTTATTATCGTTTTTTTCAGACAGTACTTTTTTTGCAACTTTTCTAAACTTAATTATCTGAAGTAAAAATTTCCAAAACCGTGGCCTAAAAAGGTTAGATTTGTCAGCAAACAAACCGTAGGGTATATCCCCCCGGTAGCTAATTTCATCAGGTATATGAACGCCAAAAGACATCGTTGTTTCATTTGAGGATATACCAAGCTCTTTTAATAACCCTACAAAATTGGGGTACATAGCCGGGTTAAAAACCATAAAACCATTATCGACTGCAATATTGTGTTGCCCTTCTTTAATGTTAAGGGTGTGGGCATGTCCACCTATTCGGTCCGCTTTTTCATACAACATAATATCGTGATGTGGTGCAAGCAGATATGCGCTTACAAGCCCAGAAACACCGCCGCCTATTATTGCTATTTTCATTCTTATTAATTATACAGTAAGGGGGTAGAATTCGGTGGCTATAATATGTCTAGGACGTTTTGGTTATGTGAATTCGGATGTGCTAGTAAATATGTGTTTTAAGATGTTGGATGTGCTTAATTGGATACACGCAACTGACAGTTTTCGGAGCAAATGGCAAGGGAGGTAGCTTAGTTGTCGACATGGCTTTAAAAAAGGCTATACGTCTAATTTGGCTGGGGATGAGGTATGCGCTTCGTTTGCACGGATTTAACTTTTCGGTGCGAGCTCCTGCACGTTCAATCCTGTACGAACCACCGATCTTACTTTGCAAGAGCAAAGGATCGCGTGTTATAACCACTCGAGCCACGAAAAGACCACCTCTTAAGGTGGTCTTGTCTTGGCCGGGGATGAGGGATTCGATTCACCTACGGCGAGCCCGTCGCAACATCTATGCAAACAAGTTTGCAAGAGTTGACTCCCCTGCGAAATGCCACTGGCATTTCTCACCCCAATCGATTCGT
>JAPLYT010000011.1:42629-146594 GCA_026395435.1 Candidatus Saccharimonadota bacterium | reverse complement strand
TCAAAGCTCTCACTGCCAAACAAAAAACCCATCTTTTGATGGATTCTTAGTTTGGCTGAGCATAGAGGTCAGGAACCTTTCGACATATTAAAATGAGACAAATGAGACACGAAACCTATACATATCGTATCTAGTTTTTATATCTTAATTTAATCTAAGATACACTGTGCCATCACAATTAATCAGGCTTAGGTCTAGAGCTTAAAGCGCAGTTAGCCTCATTTTATCGTATACAGGCATAGCAACATTTAGAATATGGGAACGAACAGACTCCGGGAGTAGACCTAGTGGGAGAGGAGATCTATGCGACTGATGGAATCCATCTGCACGAGCAACATCTTTCGTCCAAGCATTGTCTTCGGTAGTGAATCTGCTACTTCCAACGTTTATATTTGTGTATTCGTCGCCCCAACTATTTACCATCCTACTCGAGAAACCTACGCCAATAATGTCACAAAGACGACGAAGTGTAGCCTCTGGATTTGTTGTTAGGGTAGTACCATCAATAACGGTCGAAGGAATTGAATCGCCCTGCTTACTATATAGTCTTTGAAGGGCCGCCCAGCCTGTTCGTGAGAAATCAGCTGACAAAGCGCTATCGGCTAGGAATGCTGCTACTGCGTCCAGATACGGTTCAAGCTCGTCTTGGGTGATGAGGTCTGCACCTGTCTCAACTGAAAGATCGTTTGCTATCCTTGTCATAAGTGAAGTCATTTGCACCTCTGGATCTCGTATGGTCCAAACATTTGCTTTTGATATTGATTCAATATCCCTAAAAACACTATCATCAATGTATGCAGCCATGTTTTTCGTAATTACTGTGATTGGACCGTCTGGCTTTACCTCCTCTATTGCACCAAGAATACTTAATGCTGCTACGTTTAAGGATCGGTTGTGTCTATTGAAGGGTTCATTCACGTATATGCTAGGCTCTTGGCATTCGTTCAAAGATCGTCCTAGAGCTGTTGAAATTGAACGAGGTATGCCGTAGACTCCAATCAGTTGCGCGTCACCTGCGCTTACCATATCTGCCAAATGCTCAAAACTACTCATTAAAGAGTACTATATCATCATAATTTGACTAAGTAAATATATCATGAAATAATCAACTCTATCATGCAAAACAAGACCCTTGATGAAATCGCTAGTAAGATAAAAACGTTAAACTCTAAGGGTGTAGCCGTGATATTTATTGTTACTGGGCCAAACGGCTCAGGAAAGACAGTTATTGCGAAAAAAATACTAACAGATCTGCCTTTTCATCAATCGTACAATTTAGGCGTTGTGGCAAAAACTATTAGATATATATTTAATGATGCAAAAGTCACACGTCTCGAAAACTTTACTAATGAAAAAATCACCTCGCTGTTTACGCCAATCATTCAATTTGCCTGCAAAGAATATAGTAAGAATGGTGTAAATGTAGTTATTGACGGTGTTCAAATAGATACCGATGATCAGAATTGGCTGGGATTTGTCAGTGGCGGTGTAGTATTAACTGTTAATGAGGAAGTAAAACTTGCTAGAAATCAGTTTCCTGAAACGCATTTCAAACGACAAATTGAACTGAGTCTCTCTGATAATGTCACATATCCGAAATCGCCTATGTTCACTACGATCAATAACAGTGGCGAGTTGATGGACACTTACAAAGATGTGCTTGTTGCTTTGCAGGAACACCTAGACAAAGCTTTAGAGAATACTGATGTAAAAGGCTCGGTATTCAGGGTAAGTGATGCTCAGTTATAGTCCGATACAGACTGCAGAATTTACTGCTCACGAGGACCAGAGAGGTATTATCTACCATCAACGCGGTGCTTATGAGTTAATAGGAGAATCGGGTATTTTTTTACCCGTAAACCGCAGTTATCGCCCACAAGCTTTGGGTGTCGACACCGCGGCTCGTTCAGCAAGTGATTATATTGCAGACAAGCTTATCCACGATACCGTTTGTGAGGAAGACGCACTTATCGGAGACGAGGTTCGTCTAGAAGTGCTAGGGAAGACACTTCTATTCTACGCCCATACTAGTTCAGATGATTTGTTGGCACATAGCTCTTCGTTTGAAGAGAATACCCGTCTGTCTGAAGTAGCGAAAAAGACAATCGAAGGCTTGGCTAATAAACTTGATTCAATTAATACTGACTTACAGCTCGGTCTCCATGGGTCGCATCAAGTTGGACTAAGCGGAGCTGACTCTGACATGGATCTGGTCGCTTGGTCAGGACGAGAACAAAGAGCAGAAGTGCTTGAATCTATACGCTGGGCCATGAAAGAAAATGGTTTTGTTGATGCTAATACTACGAATAGGTTCGAAGAGTATGCGGTGAGGATCTCGCGACTTATGGGGGTGCAGTTACATGTTGGGGCGTATCTTGCAAGCCAACGATTACGATGGGTGAGTCCTGAAGGAGCATCAACAAGTCTGCAGTTAGTTCACAGTGACTATGATCATGTGCCTGCAGCATTTATTATCGACAACTCATTTTCCGGAAAGTATAGTTGCAGGGAAAGAGTAGATACACAGGTTGAACTTTTAGACGATTCTGAACCGTTTAATTATCCCAGAATTTGGCATGCTAACCTAGATGGCGAAAAAAGTACGGTTATTAGTTTCAACATGGTACACCAAGGTATGGGAACGAATGGTGTACAAGCAGATGATAATGGAGGACTTTGGAGGGTCGTTGGTCAAGAGTTTGTTGATAATAAAAACGACGAACGGGTTATCTTATTGCGGGATGATGGAGACTTCATCTTACCCAAGAGCTTAGCTCAAAGTACTAGTCAGAAGTGCTAAGGATTTTATCGATTGCTTGCTTTGCTTTGTCTGAAGCTCGCCCATACATGAACTCTGCTTTTTTTCTAGTTCGCTCAAGAGAATTCTTTGCTTCATAGGATTCAAGATTATTATCAAAAAATGAAATACTATCTGCATCACAAACCTTTTGTACGTCTGGATCTGTACTCGAAAACTCCGCGTTCGTAATCAGATCTCTAAGCCTAGCGGCGTCTTTTTTTGAGTAACCTGACGAAAGAGCAATTTCTTCGGCAGTCAAGCCACCCCTTTTTGCATGCGCACTTTTATAGCTATTATAGTCTTCAAAATCTTCCAAATTCATTCTGTCGGGTAACGCTCTTTCAATGTCGTGTGCAAAAGCAGCCAGTGTGACTATTTCATCGCTAGATCCATGAAGTCGTTCAAGCCATTCTTGAGTATTTATTGCATGACTTAAATCAATCTCATTTGTTGATTTAGAAATCATGCCATGGAACTTTTTTCTTGCCGTAGTAAAGCTTTTAGAGTAGGTCATACTAGATACTCACGATGGTCCTCTGGATCGTCAACCCTTACTCGAATCATTTTGCGTACTCCAGTGTATGCTGTTCTCACATGTAATGTTTGGTAATTATCTACTACTACAACTTCTCCAGGGGAGAGCGTCTGTTCAAATTCAATACAACGATCCAAGACATTGTCAATATAGTCATAGAAAGTATCTTCATCAACATCTTTGGGCAATCCAATTACATCGTTGAGTTGTTTCTTTTTCTGGCGGAAACCTAGAAACTGTTGACCATTTTTCTCTCTTAATAATGGCACTGTAGTACATACGCCTTCATAATGCTCTGCGCGAAACGTCATCGAGACTTCTGCTATGTCAGGGTGTTCCGCTTTGATAATTTCTGCGGCTTTGACCGCATCATAAAGGATAGTTGTTCCGCCCTCTGTAGCTCGTTCTACGCACCCAAGCATAAAAAACGGCACCATATCTTCGTGATACACAACTTCGCTGTGGATTCGAACTGGCTGTGGATCTCCAAACCCAATTAACCCATGCTCGACCGTGGTATCGCCTAGGCTCAGTCCTATCTCATGCATTCGTTGTGACATGCCAAGAATTTCTATGCCGCTGATAAGTTCAAAATGTGCACCATCCTGTAAGGTAGCTCGAGTATTTACGCTCATTGTTTTATACGCTCCTTTATTGTTGAAAATCTATAGTTTTTACGCATCCAGTCATGTGTAGCTTGATCGAGGTTTGATCCACTCTCCGCTTCTGTTGTACTTCGCAGTACAAGTGTAGTATCTGCTTTTCTCCGTCGTTTTGCTACATCAGATAAGTATGCTTCAATCTTAGTATGCACTGCTTGCAGTGCAGCAAGATGGCTGTCTCTTTGACTGAATATTTCGTTGTGCAGTTCAATCATAAAGCTTAAAAAGTCGGGTTCAATTGGAGATAGTTCTGCCAGTGATCCGTCTCTATCCTTTTGTTTGATTACTCCGTATCGACGTCTTTGCTCCATAAGTGTAACGAGGTAATTACTTATTACAAATATTAAATTCTGCCTTTGTTCATCGTATTCAGTCTCTGGTAACTTCCCAAGAAGATCGATAGCTGCTTCATGTCTTTCATTTAGTAGACCATTCTCACCGGCTTGATTAAATATCGCAACCAGGTCATTGTATGAGAATATTGGTACAAAACCCGGTTGATCCTCCCAATAACGCATGCCAAATGAAAGACTAGCAAGAATCTCTCCTTCTCTTTTAAAAATGTCTGTTTGCTGAGGATTGCCAATTGAGTCAAAAAGTGCTGCGTACTTAATGAATAGCCCAGAATCACGCGCAATTGTAAATGTACGAACGTGATCAATGGCATCATGGATGCCTAATGATAGTTTTGAATGGCCAAATCCATTTATCGATAGTATTGGGTCATTCTTTGTTAGCTCCGTCACGGGCATTCCAGTAGATGCTGATTCTATAAGTGCCCTATCAAGAACATCTAATCCGGCTGGCTCTACGAAAAGTTCTATGCCACTTCGCAGCATATTATCTAATGAGCGACTACTCTCCCGAACTGAAAATTGATATCTATCATTATTGGAAAATGCTGATTCATTATAATGCCCATTTCTTGATGTTGTAGAAAATCTTTCAAGTACAGCACTTGAAATAGATATGTCGTGATCGGCAAGATATTTATGCATTGCTGTGTGTATTTGTTGAAATGTTCCCGTACTCGCTTCGAAGAATACTCTCTCGTCTTCAGATCCAGGAGAGTATTCATCCACAAATAGCCCGGTTTGGTCAAAGTCGTCGCAAAGCAGTGGAGTCGTAACCCTTCGGGCTAACTGACTGCCAATGTGCTGAGGGTTAGGTAGTTCTGTATCAACAGTATCAAGAACATACTTGTTCGAGTTGGATGTAACGGGCGTAAAGTAACTTCTTAATAGTTTAACTACGCGAGATCTTCGCTCTAACAATGCCACTTCTTGCACGTCATTCTCGACCAAAGGCTCACCAATATAGGGCTGTAGCAATGCTTCAGCCTCTGGAGATAAGGCACTTGATGAGAAAGGAATGTTCATAGTACTGTACTACTATACAACTAATTATTTAAATATACCATTATATTACATATGAGGTTTCTGTATAACAATCCTAATTCTTATAATATCTATGTGATGTAAGCATAAAAACCCCTAAAAGCTAAGCTCAAAAGTACTACATTCTAGAACCAGGTAGTTATTATTGTAATCTTAATTGTGCGTGCGGAATTTTGCGATGATTTTCGCCTTACTTTCTGTAGGATGTACGCGTTGAATGAGGTATATGTAGAGTATTGAGTGGTCTGTATCCATAAGCGGTTTGGGGTCAAACATTTGCTTGTTATTTGCCAGCCAAGTAATATGCGGATTGTAGTTTGAGTCGTCGTATTTTGCTACTCTAGACTCGATTTTATCTCCTAGAAGCTTAATAATTTTATGGTGTAAATCTTGCCATTCCTGCACATTAATAACATCGATTATCTTAAATGCGTCATCGTCGTATATTTTTGATTGACCAAGCTTGAGTTTCGGTATCTCTATTTTCTCTGACCATTTTTTTAAAAGTGTAATCATTTCATCCTCGGTGAATTTTGTTAGCTTGAACTTCTTCTTGATTGTTATGTGTGGATGACGCGGAGGTTCAACAACTTGATTTGTTTCAAACTCATCTATAAAGCCCACTATCATGTAAGGATATTCCATAGTAAAAGTCTACCGTACTTATACGGTACTACAAAGTACGAGGTAATAACTTCAGTTTATTATATTAATTTGGTGCGTATGGTTCGGCTTAATATAATACTTATGTAGTACAACATCCTGCTCGTCTATATCTTTAATTTTATAAGCATTATCTGACTTATCGCTCCCAAAGCTCAAGTCTATTTTAGAGATATCTATAGTCCCATCACTCATTTACATGCTCCCAGTCCCAGACGTATAACTTTGTTCCATCTTTTTTATCATACCCCTCAGCAGTCCAGTGGTCATAGTCTTGTTTTCTTAGCGCATCGTAGAGTTTATCGAAATCTTTATAATCATCAAAAAGCACGATTAATTTCGCACAATTATGGACATCCTCTATACAGGTATTCAGCCTACCTGATACTATTTTTGTTTCACCACACTTCTTAAGTACATTGCTCCAAATACTTTGGTTGTTAATACTCATTACAACCCAATGGGGATTTGAATCAGCAAGTTTTGACTTAAAAAGAAAGTAATTTGCTTTCTGATAATCATTAAATACCAGTAGGTATGGAGGTTTAGTCAATTTGTCGCCACCGGGAGGATCTTCTACTAACAACTGCTCATTGCTTTTATCTACAATAACCCAGACACCTTTTGTATCTTGTAGGTCTTTGATCTTCAATTCCTTCATAACCTAGAACTCATCTCGGTATACTTTTCTAGGCGTAGCACCGTCTGCTGGTCCAACAACCCCATTTTCTTCAAGTAGCTCGATTATTCTGGAAGCACGACCATATCCAATCTCGAATTTCTTCTGAATCATAGCCGTGCCTGCTTTTTGCTCTTCGACGACGTATTTCAGTACTTTCAGATATAGCTCATCCTCTGTATTTACTGAGTTGTCGGACTGGTTCTTGGCAGTAGCACTCATTTCGATGTATTCAGGAGGCCTGATACCTCTTAAGTGGCTCGTCACTCTTTCAACATCATCATCTGTAAGATAAGGCACCTGTATGCGTTGGAGTACCGCGTTGTTTGAATCATGGAATAACATATCTCCTTGTCCCAGGAGGTCTTCCGCCCCTTTTCGGCCGAGGATCCTTCGTGAATCAACAGTACTTGCAGTAGTGAACCCGATTTTGTTATTTATGTTTTCGAGCATGCCGTCAGTAATAACATCTGTGCTAGGCCGAGAAGTAGCGAGTATAAGGTGGATCCCAACAGCCCGGCCTTTCTGAGCAATCTTGATAAAAGCATCCTCGAAGAACTTTCCGTCATACATCATAAGATCAGAAATTTCATCACAAAGAATAACGATACTAGGCATTACTTCATCTGGGTCAGTCTGATTGTAGGCATGTATGTTCTTTGCCCAGCGGTTTGCTAGGTATTTGTAACGGCGATCAATTTCGGCTGTAACCCATTGCATTGAAAGCTTTGCATCTTCTGAATCATTTATCACCGGTGTTATTAGATGAGGAATACCCTTGTATGGCATAAACTCAACCTGTTTTGGATCAATAATAATAAATCGTAAATCACTTGGGGAATTCTTCAATAGCAAATTAATAAGGAGGTTGTTATAGAAAACAGACTTTCCAGATCCTGTTTGTCCTGCCATAAGTAGATGTAGGGTGGAGTCTAAGTCGCACTTTATGTCTTTGCATGCAGTATTCTTGCCTAGAATGAAAGAAAGCTTCCTATCTGTATCGAGATTGTCTTTTGACCTCAGCAATTTACCCAGTGATACTATCGCAGATTTCACATTAGGTACTTCTACGCTCACTACATTGGAAATAATGTCGGATGAGACTATACGAACACTTACAGCTGCTAAATCCAGAGAAATTTCATTTTTCAATGTATTTGTATCAGACGGAAACTCTCCATCCAGTACCTTGGCCAAGTACTGCGTAACGCGAGGACCGATATTAGCCTCATACACGCTTACATCTATCTCGTTCTCGTCCAACCTATCTTCGATTATTTTTGAAATCCTATTGGGATCTCCGGCATCAGCTCTATCTCGAATAGGATTTACTAGCTTAGAGGACGGATAAGGCCACTTGTTTTCTTTTTTAGAGACCACAGGTTGTTCATTCATAATCATTAACTCTTAATATGTTCTTCTTGGTTAACTTTTCTTGACACTTCTATTGTATCAAGTCAAAAGAATAGTGACAGCCTACTGATTTAGCAGATCTCCTAGGTTAATGAATGTCTCTAAGTGATCACCGGAAAAATAGAGGTCAGCGTTCTGAACAGTATGTACTTCAAATGTACTTGGTAACTCTTGTATGAAATCAATTGACGGATCTTCGCTGCCATACACCAGCTGGGCTTTATTCTTGTATTTTCCGAGTCCACCTAGTATACGTTCGGGTTGAAGTTTAGCAGCAGTGTTAATAAGGACTAGTTGCGTAATGTTTGGGTATTCCCATGCCAACCAGGCTGCCACAGAAGCACCGGCTGAGTGTGAAATAACTTCAATGTTCACTCGATCTTTATTGAATAGCTTTTGAGAATTGTTATTTACATAGTCGATTGCTTGTCTAAAGTTATCTTCCCAATGAAATGATGTAATGAAGTCATTTGAAACTCTCACAACGGCCTTCTGTTGATTCATAACTATTTTTTCTGCCATTCGTATGTATTTATCCTGATATCCATCCACTGAGCCATCTACGCCGGGCAGGATAATAACTACGGTGTCCGAGTCTAGCTGATGAACTCTAACGTTCATAAAAACGTCAACGGAGACATTATTATGGCTTGATATCCACGTCAACTTTTCTTCAAGGACTAACAATGTACCCCCTTTTGTTACTTCTTAAGGTCAATAAAATCTGCTTCTTTCAATTCAGTTAGAAATCGTATAATTTGTCCGCTGCATAAGATTCCAGTTTCTAATATATTCAAATCAACGATGCTATCATCACTTTCATATAAAATACCATCTATGCGAGTAGCAATCATGTTACTCATTGCGTCTTTAAGTAACGGGCTTTCAGGTGGAGGAGTTAGTTCACTACAATGGCCGTAAATTTCATCCGCAACATTTAGTTGCATTTTAATTGCTTTGGTAGAATCTGTTAAATCACCTTCAAAATAACTATTGTTTGCGTTATCTATAAGAACTGGCCATATAATATCTTAAAGCTTATTTCGTCCGGCATCACCCAAATTATTAAAAGCTGTTCTATTTACTAAATGCGCATAAAGACTCAAGTACTCAAGGTAAATAGCTATTAACATATTGGAACCCTTAACATTATCAACATCAAATTGCTTTTTGAGTTCATCTTCATGGGCATTAATACTGCTTGCCGCTGAAGTACTGATAAAATTTGCAAGCTCCAACGTAGATTGAGTAACATGAACCGTTTTATGTTTTTTTCTAAGTAAGCTCAATTTGATTCTCCATTGTTTTTCTATATCTTACATAACAAACAAAGCTATAGTCTAACTATAACCTATTTGACATTGAATTAATCTGAAATAGAAGGATAATATTAGTATGCTAACACTCAAGGGTTATAGCGAAGATGAAATACTGAGATTCGTTCAACTTAGAGCCATGGAGTGGTCATCGTGGCCTGCATTCTTATCTATGGGTATCGGAGTTTTTTTACTATTAAAATTTGGTATCTTACACTCAATATTAATAGTAATGAGCTTGAACTTCGTGTGGACTATATTTTGTAAGTATATTGTAAATGCTACGATTGCAAATTATGGCGTTTTTGTGAAAAAATTAATGTGGGTCACCTGTCCAGGTGTGTCTATTTACTTTTTTGCTCATAATAATATAAAACTGGCAGTAGTCGCATTGTTTTGGGGTATTATTTCAATGTTTCTACAGATTGCTAGATTTCCAGGGTCTGCTAAGGTTGGTGATTTAGAACGTATTTTTTACAGTCAAATTTCTAAATGAAAACATTACTATTATTCATTAGATTAGTTGAATAGACACAAGTAATATAATGGTATACAATTAGTATTATAATCTTATGAAAAAAATTGCAACAGTACCTTATGCTCCCGGAAAATCTTATGATTTCTACTCAGATCATTGTGTGATCAACGGAGAAGAGATTGAATATGATCAGATTGAAGGGTATGGTTACCTTCTTACTCATAAGAGTAACAGTGTGTATTTCATACCCGTTGCAAACTCTACAAGTTTCAGTTTTGATTTTGATCTTGGTGGAAATATATTTCATTCGGTCGGCACGCGGGCGATGCACTACTTTTCAAAGGGCAACAACAAAAGACTGCTGACTTAGTATTTAGCGAAGTATACAAATGTGTGAGTATCCTAATAGCACCCAAGGTCTTAGAAAAATGCTTACGTAAGCTTAAAACCACAGGTGAGCTTAAAATTGGCGACTTGACTATATCAACGTCAAAACTGTCCAAAAAGGGATTCACAGGCACAAAAGTACTTCCAATAGAAGAATATGGTGATACAAAGATAGCGGCGGGAAGAACCACTGTATACACAAACAAGAACAAAGTATTCTATTCTACAACCTTGACAACAATTAACTCGCCTCTTATACAGCCAGTTATGGATCTGATATTTGGCGTTGATCGCGACTAATCGAAGCTATGACTTACGTCAATGAGGAACTAAAAGACTTATTCGGAGAATCTGATCTACAAGAAACCAAAAACCACCCTAAACATATAAAACGCAAGGAATCTAAGGTCAAGAAGGAACGATCAAAAACTAAGATCTTCCTTTCTGTATTAGTGATTTTATTTATTGTCGTACCTGCTATATCCAGTGCGTTTCATGATCAATTTACTGTCGCATTCTACAGTGGTCCAGAAAAAGTAAAGCAGTTGGCCGATCAAAGTGGCATGAATCAACATGGTAAGGCGCTGTTTTACTCAACAAACCCTGAGATAGTTGATTATCCAACTATTCAAAACCACTGTCCTGGTGACAGCGACCAAATAATTGAATATGGTTGTTTCATACAGACTGATAATAAAATCTACATTCTCAATATTCCAGACGACAGAATTTCTGGACTTATGAACATCTCGGCTGCGCATGAAATGCTTCATAAGGCTTACTCAGAAATGGATAGCACAGAAAAAACTACTATCAATTCAGAAGTTGAGTCCATGAAGACCTCAAATATAGACGATAAAGATTTCAACGACATGGTTCAACCATATTTAGATAATAAGGTTGATGTTGCCACGCTAGATAACGAACTGCACTCACTTATTGGTACGGAAGTAGCAATTTCGGACTCTCAGCTAGAAGAACACTATTCAAAATACTTTACGTCTAGACAGAATAATGTTGACGCAGAGAGACAAGTAAGATCAACGATTTCTGAAATTGAATCAAGCCTTACAGCGGAAAGGACACGAATTGATGGGCTTGGAACACAGTTAAACCACACTCTAGAGGTCACCAAAGGCGTAAAGAAATATATGGACTCAGCGTCCTATAATGGGAATATTTACGGCTACAATCTTAACGAACCAATCTTTAACAAAGATGTTGATATCTACAACAGTGAGCTTTCGGCATACAATAGCGCTGTTGACTCATTCAATGCTCGGCTAAAAGACTATCAGGCTATATTTACTAATCTTAAATCTGCACAAAACATTTCCAGCGGCATTTGATAAGCGCTAATCGTAGTAGCATTTCATTGGCAGGCTGGGTGTATAATCCAAGTAGCTGTGGGGGTACTGGCTTAGGCTTTTCCACCTTCAGGCTTTATTCACACTCAGAGGTGGTACACTCACTGACTGTTAAGGGGATAGATGAGATGTTCATCATTCGTCCTTGCAACATTCACGTCCCTGCTAACCTCAAACATTTCTAAACCATTATCTTCGTATGGACGCAGTAAGGCCTCTATGGCGCTTCGGTCATTATCATGCGAGGGTGCAAGCCAAGCAGATTCATCTTCTTGGTGCAGAATTACAGGCATTCTATTATGCACACTTTAAAATTGGATAATCTAACTTTTTCAAAACCAGTAAATAACAGAGGTGACGGAGAGAAAAACGAGTTAGAAACAGGCCTCCGTTCTATATGGCTGGGGATGAGGGATTCGAACCCCCGATCGAGGAACCAGAATCCTCTGCCTTACCACTTGGCCAATCCCCACTAACAACATAATTATAACCTAAAAGGGTTCGAATTGGGATTCGACTCACCTTCGGCGAGCCCGTCGCAACATCTATGCAAACAAGTTTGCAAGAGTTGACTCCCTTGCGAAATGCCACTGGCATTTCTCACCCCGATCAAGGAACCATGGATCACTTTGACGATTCCACTTGGCCAATCCCCAATATATGCGTTTAACAGATAGATTATACGTTATATACCACAAGTTTGCCACACCTATTTAGTGGTATACTGGTTATGTAAATAAGGAACAATATGAATAAACGATTACAAGTTCTGTACATGGTAGTAGCAGTATTATTTAGTTTAGTGCCCACTTCAGCGGTGTTAGCTCGGGGCACAGGATCTGGAAATGGATCAGGCGGTGGCGGACAGACTACTGCAACCCAAGGTAGTGAAGCTACTAAATCTCCAGAGGTTGAGGTAGAACATCCACCAGAAGTTGAAGTTAAACCCAAAGAAGTTGAGACAAGGAAAAGTAACCTAATTGAACAGAATAAAGAGCGAGCTAAAGAACTGATCAAAACCGAAAAGCCGGAAACCAAAAAGACGCCAGAAGAGCGCCAGAAGCGTTGTGCTGAAAAGAAAAAAGGTCTTGAGACTAAGATTGTCCGCCTCAACACTAATGCCAAAAAGCACTATGACCGGATATCAGACTTCCTGGACAAATTAGTTGCCTATAAGATCGCGAACAATATTGAAAATGCCGATCTCGATGCCGCTATCATGGCAGCTACCGAAGCCAAGACTACTGCAGCTGCTTCTGTCGAAGCTTTAAGCTCACTCCAGACAACCGTAAATTGCGAGAGCGGAACCGTTGCTACTGACGTTGCTACATTTAAAGCCGCAGCTGAAAAGGCTCGTGCCGATCTATTGACCTACCGAAAAGCAGTAGCTACTGCTCACACCACACTTGAAGGCCTTAAAGAAACTACCACAGGAGATAAGCAATAATGAATTCTAAACAACAATCAGGCAGTAGCCATGTAGTTGCGATACTAGCGATCGTCGTTATAGCTGCAATCGCAGGTATTGGCTTTAAAGTTATGAATAAAACTAATACAGCAGAAGTTGTCACACAGAGTGTAGCTACTGTTGAAAAAGCACCAGCAACCATAAAATCTAAAGCTGATGTTAAAGAAGCAAAAAAAGCAGTTGATGCTATACCGGTAGAGAAAGACCTCAACGCAAGTCAATTTGACTCCGATATTTCAGCACTTCGCTAAATTCATTTGTTTGGATAGTACTTCTTATGGTACTATCCAAACGTTAACAACGTAAATATAAAGAGTGCAGCGAGAGAACTAGCTCGTCGACCTGCCGGCAACCTACCCACTAAGGACAAGGTGCTCCATCTAGCCGCCACATAAGGCGGAAAGATATGAATACTCTTCATCCTTTCCGGAGCTATGCGGCACGAAAGGATATTTTTATGTCAAAATCAACAAATCAAACATTTTTCACAAGTGAGAGTGTATGTGCGGGGCATCCAGATAAGATTGCCGACCGAATTAGTGACGCTATTTTAGACGCGATTCTTGCCCAAGATCCACACGCTCGAACAGGTATAGAAACAATTGCCGGGGCAAATAGAGTTGAACTTTACGGTGAAATCAACACTACTGCAAAAGTTGATTTTGAAAAAATTACCCGTGATACAATCAAAATCCTTGGCTATACTAATCCAGATTGGGGGTTCTCTCAAGAATCTCAGTTCGAAAACCATATCCATCAGCAATCTCCTGAAATCGCCCAGGGTACAAATGATGATGATGGAGCGGGTGACCAAGGAATGATGTTTGGCTTTGCGGTAAATGAAACACCCGAACTAATGCCGCTTCCAATAGCGATTGCTCATTCGCTCACTAGACGATTAGATGAAGTTCGTGAAAAAAATATCCTTAGCTATATCCGCCCTGATGGTAAAAGTCAGGTCACCGTACGATACGAAGACGGAAAGCCAGTTGGCATTGAGACAGTCGTTATCGCTACCGCCCATGATGAAGATACTACTGAAACTGAGGTCAAACAAGGTATCTACGACCATGTCATTAGTCCTGTTCTAGAATCGTATGATCTCAATATTAGCAAAGAAGCACTTATCGTTAACGGAACGGGTTTATGGCACATTCCAGGGCCTGAGAGTGATGCGGGATTGACTGGACGCAAGATTGTCGTCGATACCTACGGTGGTTATGCCCGTGTTGGCGGAGGAGCCTTCAGCGGAAAGGATCCAAGTAAGGTTGATCGCAGTGGAGCATACGCTGCACGATATATTGCTAAAAACATTGTCGCCAAAGGGCTTGCAACAAAGTGTGAAGTAGGGCTGGCATATGTGATTGGTAAATCGGAGCCATTGATGAAAACAATCGATGTGTACGGTACTGGCACCGTAACGCAGGAAGACATAGAGAAATTCGCAGAAGAGCTCATCCACTGTTCGGTTAAAGGAATTGTGTCTACATTAGATTTACGGCGACCTATCTATCAAGCAACCAGCGCGTATGGACATTTTGGAGACAAAGATCTACCTTGGGAGGCAATTGTAGCTTAGTTTTATTGTGGCGGTTTGACGACGTAGAGTCTATCACGCGTCAATAGACCAGCAAATAAGTCACTGCTACTTTGAGGTTGGGGTAGGTTCGCTGTGTCGTCCGGAAGACCAAGCGAAGCCCACTTTGCTTTACTGACTGGGTCTATAATCCCATCAGATTCTATTCCAATACCCCAGCCTCCAGTCTCGGCAATGATGGCTCCATAATCTTTCCAGGCGACAGCAAATATACGAGCAGTTCGTTTTTTCTCGGCAGACCAGCTGCTCTTGGTGGCTATCCAAGCGTCGATATCTGCATAAGAAATATTAAGTGCGAATCTCATGCCACTCGGGTTTGTCTTCGACCGCTCTATGTCTGTAGTTGGTGCAACGGTGACACAACCATTGGTCAACGTTCCCCCAATATATCCAAATTCATGTTCAAGCCGAGTGGCGGGTTTTAGATAAAATCCTTTGGTGTATCCTGCTGCTGATAGATCGGAAAGGGGATTGTATTTCTGGGTTATCATTCCAGCTCCTGCGGGAGCAATCCCTTTTGACACTAAGGTTTGACATCCTCCGGATGTGTTATATACAGGCTGAGGGTTCACTCCAGGAGTTTCACTACCCGGACCAAACATTGGGTTTGAAGTCGTTAGTGGTAATGCATGACGAATAGCTCCAGATAAGACTTCATCAGCTCGCACAACTAATGCCAGTTTATTTATTCCCATACCACGGTCAAGCGAAGTAGTATTATTCGCATCGCTTGCGGTATACAGATTGTCATAGGTGTTTATGGAAGCAATACAGATGTGATTTGGATTAGTGATATCAAATCCATGTAGTCCATTGGGGCCAAAAAAATCGACGCAGTTTATTGGTAGCTGACCTACTCCCCAAAGACTATAGACCTTGCCCGTTTTATAGTTGACTATTTCTATATGCGCATCGTTGCCTGTTCCGGGTTTCCAATTAGGGTTCCATGGTATTGAGTCTCCCTGAGTAATCCCTGATTGTGAAAAACTTTGTTGATTCTGAGACCAGTTAACCTGATAGACCTGAGCAGTTGTGGTCGCTGTAGCTACATCATATATCGGTATTGAATAGTCTTTAAGGTCTAAAAAGAAATTGCCGGCTGGAGAGCCGCTAACTGTTCCTCCGCCATAATCCCAAAGTCTTTTTGCAAAATCATTATTTGGAATAGCGCTATTTTTAAGTTCAGTATATTCGCCCCCCATCTGAGACACAGTCTTATTCCATGAGGCATCATCAGCAAAAAATCTTCGTACACTTCCAAATCGCACTGCAGTTCCACCTGAAGCGCTTGCGTCTGAAACAGTATTTGCTGGTGATGACACTGTTCCATTTTCTGCTTCAATAGAAAAAGAGGGAACCGATGCGTGACTCAATACGAGCGCAGTCACACCTATAAGAGCAAACGCAGACACAATGACAACAGGACGCTGCAGCAACAGTTTGCCTAATTTAGCCGAGTGCAATCTATTGGATGATTTACGCTGCGGTGCATCAATAGAAATTGATCCTAGTTTCTGGATTTGTCGCATACACTTTCCTTAAGTTTGTGCTTATGAATAACTAAATATATGATATCATTTCTTGCTATGTTCGGCAGAATTTCTATTGCATTCTAGTGCGTGAAGGCATAAGCTGTATGTAGGAAGTGTGAGGCTTCCAATGAGCTCCGGTCCGTCCGGGGCTCCTTGTATTTATGAGGCTAAACATCTACAATTACTATAATCATGCATACTTCAATCTGGATAGTTCTTTGCGTATCGTTAGCCGGTGATTTTTTAGTATTTTTTGCAAGCACAATTTTCTTAACTCACAAAAAAACTATTGCGATCTTGACCCATTATGCAACACCGTTTGCTGCAGGGGCATTACTGTCTGCCGCATTTTTAGATTTCTTGCATGATGGTGTTGAACACTACGAGCCGCTGACTGTGCTTATCGCCGCTCTCGTTGGTATACTTTTTTTCTTTCTACTGGAAGGCTGGCTACACTGGTTCCATCACCACAGTCATGAGCCATTTGAATCAAAAAAGGCACATACTGGATCGTCCGAACCCGTTACAGCATTGGCTGTCATCGGTAATCTACTCCACAACTTCATAGATGGTGCAGCCATAGCTGCCGCATTTTTAATTAGTCCGAGTGCTGGAGTCATTACTACAGTCGCCGTAGCGCTTCATGAAATTCCTCGAGAAATTGCAGATTCTGGGTATCTATTACAGCGTGGAATGGATCGAATAAAGATCATAGGCGTTCATGGTGCAGCTGTTATCGTAACTGCGATAGGAACGGTCATATTCTATCAAAGCGCTCGATCAAGTTCACAAATTTTAGCGTGGTTGATAGGTTCAACGGCAGGGTTCTTCATATACGTAGCTGCGAGTGATATTATTCCGAGCATCAACCAACATCGCGATAAAAAGACTCACTTGATTGATGTAGAGGTTTCCTTAGTCATTTTAGGTGCTGTGCTGGTAGGCGGCGCAATCCTACTGGCGCACCACTTTATTCCAGTGTAAGCTCGACCATTGTGCGTAATAACGGTACAATAGACCTATGAATGGTGTGGCAATAATTCTTGGGGTAATTAACAGCGGCTTGCTTATCTTTATGATTTTAAAGAAAAATGGGACTGATCTTGATGGTCCGATGCGTGATGAGTTTGCGCGAAACCGCAAAGAAAACAGCGCGTCCAATAAGGACCTTCGGGTAGAACTTACGGCTGGCATGAATGAATCACGCAATGCGCTGGATAAACGACTCGAGCAACTGCGTGATAAAAATGATGAGAAACTAGAACAAATCCGTAAAACTGTTGAGAACCGTTTAGAATCTCTCCAAAAAGACAACGCCGAAAAACTCGAAAAAATGCGCGCTACGGTAGACGAGAAACTGCAGAGCACTCTTGAGAAGCGACTGAGCGAAAGCTTCAAGGTTGTCAGCGAACGACTTGAAATGGTACACAAAGGTCTTGGTGAGATGCAAACACTTGCTACTGATGTCAGTGATTTCAAGCGTGTTCTCACTAATGTGAAGACTCGAGGAACTTGGGGAGAGGTTCAGCTCGAAAACTTGTTAGAGCAAGTATTTATCAAAGATCATTATTCTAAACAGGTTCGTGTCAATGAAGACACTAATGACGTTGTAGACTTTGCGATTAAGCTTCCAGATAAGAGTTCACGGGATGGCTATATATATCTTCCAATTGATGCTAAATTCCCGTTGGAAGATTACCAACGTCTCGTCGTTGCCCAAGAAAAAGGTGACCTCGTGATTATGGCCAGCGCACAGAAAGCTATGGTAAGCAGAGTTAAACTGGAAGCAAAATCAATCAAAGCCAAATATATCCATCCGCCGAAAACAACCGACTTTGCCGTGCTCTACGTGCCGACAGAAGGCATGTTCGCCGAGATTCTGAGAGAACCGGGACTGTTCGAAATGCTTCAGAGTGAATACCGGGTCACCATAGCTGGTCCTACAACTATTGCGGCAATACTTAGTAGTTATCAGCTTGGATTCAGAACATTAGCGATTGCTGAACAAACGGGACAAGTTTGGGAGTTACTCACCGGCATAAAAGGCGATTTCGGTAAATTTGGTGATCTACTTGAAAAAACTAGAGAGAAACTGGTCCAAGCAACAAACACGATAGATACTGCAGCCACAAAAAGTCGAACTATTGAGCGAAAGCTGGGCAAAGTTCAACAATTAGCTGATAAAACTTTGCCTGAAACTCTTGTTTCATAGACAATGCGTTTCGTAATATGTAGAAATTCCCTATAGGTAGGTATACTGTCTATTATGGAAGAACGGATTACAAATTATGCCAATAGTGACCCAGGATTCGCAAACTTTAGGGAATTTGTTAATGCCGAAGTACATGTGGCATTAACATTGCTAGAACTTACAAACCTGGAGATAGATGACATACCACAACTCCATCCAACGGTACTGCATGAATATCGCATAGAAGGATCACAGGCAATTGGGAAATATGCGATGGCATTATATTTATATTGTGGTGCCGAGGTTGATTACCAGGTAGAAACATCCCCCGTATCACGAGAGGAGGCAGAACGAGTTCTTAAGGGCAATGTTCAAGCACTTCCAGACAGAGCGATTAAAAACTCACAAGCTTACTGGAATCATCTCGGCCGTGATGTGAAACATGCGGCGCTTCAGTTTTTTAGCGCGTCGCATCTGTAGCAACTTTGATTATTGGTATTGGCATGGATTCTATTGTAGAAAATCAATAGTAAGTGCTGCAGTCCAGCTGAAATTAGCTGCTCCTGCTGGTGTCCCATCTATTGGAGAAAAGTATTCGAAACACCCATGAGTCGAAACAAGATCAAGTGATTTTTGCTTTAGGATTGATGCAATGTCCGTATATCCATAACGCTCGAGACCATCAATAATGAGCCAGTTAATGTTAATCCATGAAGGTCCTTGCCAGTACCGTTCTGGCTCGAAATATTTTGAATCTTTTGGAACACTCGGTATTGGGTGCGGCATCATGAACTTTGTATCATCTAACAGGAGATTTACCAGAGTCTGTGCCCGTTCTTTGGTTACGGTGCCGGCATAGAGCGGTAGTAACGTGGCAATTGTTGGTTCTCGTATCAATTTGTTGGTCTTAAAATTCTTTGATAAATACTGGCCGCTATAGTTATCCCATAGCATCTCTAGTGCGTGTTTACTTTGTTCTATTCTGTCAGTCAATTGAATGGGCAACTCGTAGCCAGAGTACTCTGCCATATCGAGCAAGTGTTGGTTAGCACGAATAAAAATACTATTAAACCCAAGATCTTGAATGGTAAATTGAGTGTGCTTAAATATCCGTCCGATATCATAATGCTTGTTACGCAGTGATCGGATTACGTCGTAATACAGCATTGCATCAAGCGTGTCCATACGCTGGCCTGGAGGTAGGTGTCTGGTGTCCCTGCGAATCCGGTTGACTATATTGTCTAATTTAAGACTTTTATATGGCTTCACCCACCAGGGTCGATGATGCTTGTGTAACTGATTGATCCACGGCGGCGTGCTGTCCATCCCAGACTCATACGGGTGAATAAGCGTCACCAGCCCTGACTGGTTTGGATCGCGTTCCTCATACAACCATTGGTGATAGGCGATCAAGGCAGGTAACATTGATTTATACCATGTTCGTCGTTCGCCCTTAGTCATTTTTCTGCCTACTCTCACAACTGATTCTGCGAGCATCGGTGGCTGAGTGATTCCACTGGTACTCACTTTGTCTGGGGCATATATCGAAAGATGACTTCGCCAGATATTACGATCTTGGTTCAGCCATAACGCATCATCAAAAATCATATTCGGGAGCATGCCGTTGCTCCACTGTCCACGAAGTAAGCTTTTAATTTCACGCTTGGCTCTTGGTACGTTTACATGACTCAGGCCAATAGCAATAAAACAGCTGTCCCATAGCCACTGATGAGGGTACAGACCTTCTGCAGGGATAGTAAAATTCTTCTGATCATTCTTTTTCAGCACTTGTCGTGCTTGATCAAACAAATCAGAATTAGAACTCATACGTACAGTATACCTCGCTTATGCATGCCAAAGTAATGCTCAATTAATTAGGTTAACATTTAAAGAATCAGCCGGTAAAATCAGGTAACTCGTTATTAGCTGTTGTGCTGTGAGCAAAGAATGAGATTTTCATCGGAAATTTGTAAAGCTGAGTGGGAAGTCGAAGTCTTCGGCTCGTAGAATGGCCATAGCGTCTTGCAAATCATTTTTACTACTACTGGTGACTCTTACTTCTTCGCCTTGTATTTGTGTTTTAACTTTAGGTAAATCTTCGCGTATTTTAGCCGTTATCTTTTTGGCTTTTTCTTGGTCGAGCCCTTTTTTGAATGGTACTTCCCAGGTCATTTTGAGGTTGCTTGTCACTGGCTCTTTGGTGACATCAAGAAGTTTTTGGCTTTGCTCGCGTGCTGCCAGTTTTTTGCGGATGATCTCAATGATAGAATCAAGTTGATATTGACTGTCGCCGATAATTTTAAAGCCAGTTTTATCGGCATCGACCCAATCGATACTTGCACTGGTGCCCTTAAAATCATACCGTGAATCGAGCTCACGTTTGGTTTGTTCAAACACGTTGGTCATTTCTGCTTTGTCGTAATCGGATACTATGTCGAATGAAAAATTTGCCATACCTAACAGTATACACATTTAACAGATTGAACTCTAGAACATGCCTAATAATATGATTTCGTTGAGGGCATAAAATACTGCTATAATTACTGTAATTATGAGTTATACAAAACCGGAGATCATCAAAGCGCACAGTGCCCTTGCAGCAGAGTTCGAGAGCCTAACGGAAAAGAAACAAATTCTCAGAAGCAAAACCCTTGAATCATTATATGGAGCGCTTCGTGCACTTCCGAATGATCAAAAAGCAACCTACGGCAAAGAACTTAATGCGCTCAAGACTGAAATCATGAGCTGGCTAAACAAAGTGCAAGATAATCAGGAGCAACTTCCCCCAATAGATGTTACCGCCCCATTCGATGTCAATACCTCAAAAGACGAGAAACAAATGTTGCTACCTGTCACCCAAGGGAGCATACACCCACTTATGACCGAACTCCAATACATTGTAGATATCTTTGGTCGAATGGGATTTGAGGCAGTAGAATCACGTCAAATTGATGACGATTATCACATGTTCGAATCGCTTAACTTCCCCGAAGGACATCCTGCGCGCGACGACTATGACACCTTCATGACTACCGATGGTCTCATTGCACCGGCTCATACCAGTACCATGCAAAACCGCGTATTAAGCGAACGAAAAAAGAATCTCGAAGCTGGCGAGGCAATAGCTGTGGTCATACCGGATCGCGTATTTCGCAATGAGGATCTTGATGTTACCCATGAACACACCTTCTATCAATTCGAGGGTGTCTACGTCGACAAAAATATCACGGTTGGCAACCTAATAGCGACGCTAAAAACATTTATGAGCGAATACTTCGGACAAGACTTGAAAGCCAAAATTCAACCGTTCTATTTTCCTTTTACTGAACCAAGTTTTGAGTTTGCAATAGAACGACCAGACAGTCTCAAAAAAGGTGATACTGAGGCAGACCAATGGCTTGAACTTCTCGGATGCGGCATGATACATCCTAATGTACTCAAAGCTGCCGGGATCGACCCTACTGTCTACACAGGTTTTGCCTGGGGCTGTGGTATAGAAAGGCTTGTGATGATGAAAAATAGCATTGAAGATATTCGTCACTTCGAATCGGGCAAATTAGACTTCTTGAGGCAATTCTCATGAAAGTAAGCATTAATTGGGCGCAACGGTATAGCAACGTTGATTTGTCTTCGATCAGTACCGATGAACTGCTTCAGAAGATTGGCTCGCAGCTCGGTGCCATCGAAGAAGTGACCTACTGGGGGCCGCGTTTTGACAACGTTGTCGTAGCCCATATTGTTTCGTGCGTACAACACCCAGACGCCGATAAACTACGCGTTTGCATGATCGATGATGGTGGCGTAACTCCAGACGTAGAAAGAGACAAAGACGGCCTTGTGCAAGTTGTTTGTGGTGCGCCAAATGCTCGAGAAGGCATATTGGTAGCATGGCTTCCCCCAGGGAGCACCGTACCAAGCTCAATAGATAAGGATCCATTTGTACTCAGTGCTCGTGAACTTCGTGGGGTGGTGAGTAATGGCATGTTGGCTAGCGCCCATGAGCTCGGAATCAGCGATGATCATGATGGAATCCTTGAGATTAACGCACACATTGCTGGCGAATCACATGCCAAGCCTGGCACACCTTTTGCAAGTCTGTATGCACTCGATGACGTCATTATTGACTGCGAAAATAAAATGTTCACCCATCGCCCTGATTGTTTTGGAATCCTTGGTGTTGCTCGTGAACTTGCCGGAATTATGAATCAGAAATTTGAAAGTCCAGCGTGGTATCTCAAGCCTGAGCTACCTGATACCTCGAAAGCCACGCTGGCATTAACGTCCAAAAACGATATACCACATAAGGTCGCACGGTTTATGGCTCAGGTAGTCGAAAACGTTACCGTTCATCAGAGCAGTACGGGCGTACAAGCAGCATTAATGCGCGTCGGAAGCCGACCCATCAACAACCTCGTTGATCTCACAAACTTTTACATGCATCTCACTGCACAGCCAACCCACGCCTTTGATTACGATAAGGTAAAAGAACTATGCAGTGGTGAGGTTTCTATATTTCCACGTATGGCAAAGGATGGTGAAAAATTGGCCCTGCTGAATGGTAAAACTATCACGCTTACAAAAGACGACATTGTTATTGCAACCGATACGCAAGCAATCGCACTCGCAGGTGTCATGGGTGGTGCTGAGACGGAAGTCGATGCCGATACTAAAAATATTATCGTGGAATGCGCCAACTTCGACATGTACACAATTCGTCGAACGAGCATGCGTCATGGACTTTTCACTGATGCAGTGACGCGATTCAACAAAGGTCAGTCGTATCGTCAAAATCCGAGCGTACTCGCTAAAATGGTCACTGAAGTGTGTGAGTTTGCAGGCGGCACCGCCGGCATAGTTGTCGACTCGCTTGCGAACGAACCTACGGAATCTTGGGAGCCGCTCACCGTCGAAGCGTCGTTTATCAACGCACGTCTCGGTTCAGATTTGAGTGTCAAAGATATCGAGCAACTTCTACTGAACGTCGAGTTTGATGTAACAATAGAAAACGATTCTTTAACTATTGCAGCGCCATTCTGGAGGCGAGACATTGAGGTCGGGGAAGACATCGTTGAAGAAGTCGGTAGACTGTATGGCTTCGATAAGTTGCCCGTCTATCTACCTTCCAGAACTACAAAACCCGCGCCTAAAAATGCCATCATGGAGATAAAGCGCCGGCTACGATCGATTCTTTCATCTGCTGGCGCTAATGAAGTCGTTACCTATAGCTTCGTGTCTGGTTCATTACTCACGAAAACAGGTCAAAGTACATCTGAGGCTTATCAGCTGGCAAACGCCCTGAGCCCTGAGCTAGAATATTATCGTCTCACGCTAACTCCAAGCTTATTACAGAAAGTATCTCCTAATATTCGCGCTGGTCATGACGCCTTTGCACTATTTGAAATCAATAAGACACATGTCAAGTTGCACGGCAAAGATGAGGATGAACTACCACTTGAGCTACAAATGACATCACTCGTGTATGCAGCGAATGATAAATCTGTCGGTAAAAACGCCGGTGCAGCTTACTATCAAGCCAAGGCTTACCTTGATTATATCGCTTCAAAACTAGGCGTTAGCTTCACCTACACACCAATAGATAAAGATCCGAACTATGAAGTTACGAAGCCGTTTGACTACAGTCGTTCAGCAATGGTCACCGAATCAGTTAATGGTACATTTATTGGCATTATCGGAGAATACACCGCTCTCGTTCGAAGAAACTTTAAATTGCCTCGCAATAGTGCTGGATTTGAAGTCGGAACCGAAGGACTACTAGAATGTGTGGCGAATCCATCATCGTACAAGCCATTGTCGAAATATCCATCGATATCACAAGACATGACCTATCAGTGCCCAGAAGCGCTTTTGTACGCTACGCTTGAGCAATCATTACATAAAGCTATCACACATGAATCTAGTGATCACGGCTACGATGTTGCATTGTTGCCGCTTGATATTTTCCAAAAAGAATCTGCCACTACAAAAAATATCAGTATTCGACTTACCCTAACGCACAACTTGCGTACACTAAAGACAGAAGAAGTTACAGCATTCGTTGATGCGGTTACTTCAAAAGTAGAACATGATCTGAAAGTAACGCGCGTTTAACATGAAGCACATCTTACGAATTATTCGGTTTACACGCGAACTACGGGGCTATTACTACCTCATCAGTGCTCTTTCTATCCTGGTAGCTGCCGTCGGCTTAGTTCAGCCGCTGCTCAGTGGTTGGGCAATAGATGAACTACGTCGTGGTACCGATTCAAATATCAATCGTCTCGTTATAATTGTGGTCGGTATATTTGTAAGTGACCTGGCGAGCAACCTCATTAGCAATATTAATGGCTACTATGGTGACCAAATGTCAGCTCGATTATACAAGGTTCTAGGAGAACGGTATTACAAACATCTCATGACACTACCGCAAAGTTATTTTGACCAAGAACTTACCGGCAAAATAATTAGCCGACTTAGCAGATCGGTCGTACAGATTACTAACTTTATGCAAATGTGGAGCAACAACTTCTTGCAGTTTATCTTTAGTACCGTCTTATCGCTGGCGATTGTAGCCTATTATAGTATCCCTGTGGCGCTTCTACTGTTCACTTTGTATCCGATATTTATACTGATGACTATCAAAGCCAGTGGCACATGGCAAGGCTACCAAGCAAAAATTAACCACAATAATGATATTGCAAGTGGTCGTTTTGCGGAGTCTATTGGTCAGATAAAAGTAGTTAAGAGCTTCATCCAAGAAAAAAGAGAAATTTCATTCTTTCAAAAGCATACCAACAATGTCATTGGGCTCACCAAGCCACAATCTCGTTTTTGGCACACTAAGGATGTGGTGAGAAGACTGGCCCTAAACGCCATATTTTTTGCCGTCTATCTATTTATCTTTGTACAGGCAGCTAACGGTTTGCTAACGCCAGGTCAGGCTGTGGCGCTCATCTTATATGCAATGCAGATTCGAATTCCTATCTTTACAATTAGCTTCTTGGTTGAAAATACGCAGCGAGCAATTGCCGACAGTAAGGATTATTTTGATATCATCGCCCTCAAACCGGACATTGAAGATACTGCATCGGCCAAACGACTCGTCGTTCGAAAGGGTCAAATCACATTTAGCGATATGTCATTCGCTTACGGAGATAAGAAAGTATTAAAGAACATCAATGTCACTGTAAAACCTGATTCAAAGGTAGCACTCGTTGGTGAAAGCGGTGAAGGCAAAACAACACTGACAAATCTACTCTTACGATTGTATGAACCACAATACGGAACAATCATGATAGACGATCAAGATATCTCTCAAGTGACCCAACAGAGCTTACGTGAAAATATCGGTGTTGTGTTCCAGGATCCAGCACTGTTTAGCGGTACGATTCGCGAAAACATTAGCTACGGCAATAGCAGTGCAAGTATCGAGAAAATCACCCAAGCTGCAAAGTCTGCCAACGCGCATGAATTCATCGAAAAGCTGGAAAAAGGGTACGACACCGAAATTGGCGAACGTGGTCTCAAACTCAGCGGCGGTCAGAAACAGCGTATCGCAATCGCCAGGGCGCTCCTCAAAGACGCACCAATCTTGATACTCGACGAAGCTACCAGTAGTCTTGATAGCAAGTCAGAAGCAATGGTCCAAACTGCGCTTG
Organism: Candidatus Saccharimonadota bacterium; assembly: GCA_026395435.1. Taxonomy (GTDB): domain Bacteria; phylum Patescibacteriota; class Saccharimonadia; order Saccharimonadales; family AWTP1-31; genus JAPLYT01. Next base: position 120,454 of record JAPLYT010000011.1, on the reverse strand, counting down.
AGCGCCTCATGAAGGGTCGTACTACGCTCATTATCGCGCATAGGCTTAGTACTATTCAAGATGTTGATGAAATCATCACACTTTCAAAAGGAACCATTTCTGAAATAGGATCGCCCGCTCAGCTTTCCAAGACCGATGGTATTTATGCCCAACTGCTTGCGCTCCAACAAGGCAAGTCTGAATCAAGCAAGAAGAAGCTTCAAGAATTTGAAATGTCCGCCTAGCCTAGAGGTTTCTCCTCTAACAGGTCAGCGGAATGTGATTGTAAATGTATTCCTGTGGATAACTCATGCATTCCACGGGTTCAACCCGTGAAGGTAGTAGTTGGTGACTGCTAAAGTGTATACTTGCACTATGATATCTGCCGCTCGAGCCATAATTATCAAAGATAACCATATCCTTCTCATGAAGCGCGACAAGTTTGGTGAACAGTACTATACGCTTATTGGTGGGCACGTAGAGCTTGGGGAATCCGTTGAAAAGGCCTTACTTCGTGAAATTCATGAAGAAACGATGGTCAGAGTTGCTAATCCTCGACTCGTCTACAAAGAACAAGCTCCAAAACCGTATGGCATGCAATATGTGTATCTTTGTGAATTTATATCGGGCATACCTATGTTGCATCCTAAAGCTGATGAGCGAAAAATCAATGCTCTTGGCCTAAACATATACACCCCAATGTGGGTGCCTTTATCACAATTCGATGGTCTACCGTTTAGATCAAAAACTATCCACAAAAAGTTACTTCGACATATAAAAAATGGATTTCCCGATGAAGTACAGGAATTTAAATCAACGTTGTAGTTTCTTGCTAAATCATACAAAACACGAGTAGATGTGCGGTATACTGGTATAGCATTAATGTTTAGAGGAGTAGTGTTATGGCTAAAATAGGCGAGAGAATTGCTGCTGTTACACTTGCAGTATTATTTTTAATTACCAGCCTTGGTTTTAGTGGTCTTGTCATTTGGCAGACACATCAAGAAAGTAAAAAGGATAAAAAGAATACCAGCACAGCTGTAGACGCAGCCAAAAAATCAGGAACAAATACACCAACTAAGCCTAAGGAGGGCGCTTTGCAAGGAACTAAACTAAAAGATTTCGAAACGACAGCCAAAGTAGATACGCTCGTAAAAACTGATCTCGTCGAAGGAACCGGCGACGAAGTTAAAGTTGGCGATACAGTTACAGCTCACTATACGGGAGCAGTCGCAGCGACTGGCATTATATTCCAAAGTTCGCTTGATACTGGTCAACCTGCAACGTTTCCACTTGCAAACGTTATTAAAGGCTGGCAAGAAGGCGTCCCAGGCATGAAAGTTGGTGGCAAACGACGTCTCCTTATACCTGCCGTCCAAGCATATGGCGCTAACGCACCACAAGGATCTGGCATCCCCGCAAACGCTGACCTCGTATTTGATATTGAACTCGTCAAAATCGGTCAATAAATATTCATAAAGGCCTAAAACACACTATATAGTGTTCTTGCAATTAGCGTAAGCACTATATATACTGTATTCATCCTCACAAAATAAACAATAAAACACTAATTGGAGTACAAATCATGGCAAAAGACATCACAATCTACACTACTAATACCTGCGCATACTGCGTAATGGTTAAAAAATGGCTCGGTGCGAAAGGCCACAGCTATTCAGAGGTTAACCTCGATGATCATCCAGAACGACAAAAAGAAGCATTCGAAATGAGCGGACAATTAGCCGTGCCTGTGACAGTCATTACCAAAGATGATGATTCGAAAGAAATTGTCGTCGGGTATAATCTAGCAAAATTAGCGCCGGCAGTTGCCTAGTCATGGTCAAAGATAAACCAGCAGTAATGGATGCAACCAGTCATAAAATCTGGGATCTAGTCACAATTGGAGCAGGACCAGCAGCCCTTTCGGCAGCTCTCTATACTACTCGTGAAGATATAACTACATTACTCTTTGAAAAAGGAGTAATTGGAGGTTTAGCGGCAATAACCGATTGGATTGATAACTACCCTGGGTTTCCAAAAGGTGTTGCCGGACTGGAGTTGTCGGATAATTTACGCTTACAGGCCGAACGGTTTGGTGCCGTCATTGAACTCGGCGAAGTGATGTCTATCACAGACAAAGGAACACACAAGCTCTTGGCCACAACAAGTGGTGACATTAAGGCTCGAGCAGTGCTGATTGCCACCGGAAGTGACTATAAAAAGTTAGGTATTCCCGGGGAAGCAGAATATTTTGCGCGCGGCGTGCACTATTGTGCAACATGTGATGGTGCTTTTTATCGTGGTAAAAAACTGGTGGTAGTCGGTGGTGGAAATTCTGCAGTACAAGAAGCTATCTTCCTTACCCGCTATGCTACACATATCGATCTCTTGGTTCGTGGTGACTCTATGCGTGCATCAGAAGTCTTACAGCATGAGCTCAATGATTATAAAGATAAGATTAGCGTTCATTTCAATACTACGACCGATGAAATTGTTGCTAAAGATAATGTTGTGACGCATGTCGTTAGCACCAACAGCAAAACTGGCAAGCAAAAGAATATCATTACTGACGGTGTGTTTATATTCATTGGGTTACGTCCAAATACTGGATTCCTGAAAGATACCAAAATTGCGCTTGATGAGATTGGTCTCATTAAATCTGACAGTAAATTAGAAACAAATATGCCTGGCGTATTTGTAGCCGGCGACGTTCGTAGTGGAGCTACCATGCAAATAGCAAGCGCTACTGGTGAAGGGGACACGGCGGCTCTTATGATTCGTGAATTTCTTCACGATCTAAAATAGATTACTTATAACCGGGGAAGTAATCGGTTACTATTTGATGCCGGGAGGATCCTAAGTCTTTAAATCCTTTAGACAGAGCATCAGCCATAGGTTCTGGCCCGGCAATGTATATCTGCTTATCTTTAATACCGCTACAGAGGGCATCTATTTTTACTGCGGTAAGTTTTTCCTTCTCAGTGTATGGATATAATTCGATGAAGGGTTGGTTGAGCAAATCCTTAAATGTAAGTTCAGCGGTAGAATGAGCGCTATATACGATTTGAATATTTCGAGATTGCCCTGAATCAACAAGCCATTTAATCATTGATCGATATGGCGTAATGCCGATGCCACCAGCTACAAAGATCAGTGGAATATTATCTGATTTTGGGAGCACGAAATCTCCCATGGCTTCGCTACATTCTACAGAATCACCAATGTTCAGATGCATCAAGTTCTTTTTAAACGAACTTGGTGAAATTACACTAAGTTTCGTGGTAATGGTGAGGTACTTCTCGGTTGGAGATGAGGAAAGCGTGAACCAACGCTTGACTCCTCGTTTGTCAGGGTCATTATGCTGTATGATGATCTCTACAAACTGCCCTGCGATATAGCGAATAGGGCGTTCGGGAGTAAAGGAATAACTGACGATTTGAGGGGTATGATGAAAAACTCGGACTAAGGTAATATTCATTATGGGTTAACTCTTTTCTTGCTTGTTCTTAAATGTTGCATTCGTTCCGGATTATTAGTGGTAATCGAAATATCAGGGTAGAGGAAATGCACAAAGGCTGCGATCCATGATTTATTTATAGTAAATACCGCTATATCAAATTTATGACGTCGGGCTAACCAATAGGTGAGCGGGTTCAGTGTCCAGAAATTAAAATCGATACCATCAAAGTTGTACGTACGTGCTGCGTTAATGGCATCAAATGGATTGCGATGCTCCAGCACATAGGTTTTGATTGTAGGACAGAGCCTTTTGAATTTGGATAATTCGGCGTGATTGAACGATATGACACTGCATCTTTTAAGTGTGTGCTTATTAATATAAGCACTGAGCGGTTCTGCCCAGGCATCACTCTTTCCTTCAATAAACAGTGGCGTCTTGCCCGAAAGTCGTACGGCTTGATCAAGTGTAGGCACTGTGGTGCCTTCAGGTGATCGAATCTTACTTACTTCGTGGGAATGCATATCCTTCACCCGACGATCAACGCCATGGGTACGGAGCGTTGTCGAATCATGCGACAGCACCAGTTCTCCATCTGCCGTGCATCGTATATCAAACTCAATAGCATCGACACCGGCTTTAATACCAGCCCTTATTGCTTCAAGTGAGTTTTCTGGGGCCAGGCCAGCAGCACCCCGATGTCCGATTATTTTCATTCGTATGTCTAGTGTAGCAAAATTCCTGACGTACTGCGTATAATAAGGTATTATAATTTGAGATACTAAGCTGAAACTAAGGAGAATATATGGCAGATTTTAACGTGATTCTTGACACTGGCGCTGTAGACAATGGCACGATCAACACCGTAATTGAAATAGGAATGGGTTCTAAACTCAAAATTGAATGGAACCGCAAGCAGGCGATCTTCGAACTCGATCGTGTAGAACCGGCAATTTTTGCCAAGCCATGTAATTATGGTTTTATCCCGCAAACACTTGACGAAGATGGCGATGAGCTCGACGTACTGCTCATTTGTGACGAACCAATCCCTACAGGAGTTGTTGTTTCAGCAACGATAATCGGCATCATGAATTTTGAAGATGATGGCGAAATGGACCACAAAGTCGTAGCTGTACCTGCAGACGACCGAAACAGTGGCGACGCAATCAAATCTCTTGATGATCTTCCGGCTCAATGGCTCAAACAAGTAGAACACCACTTCAACCACTATAAAGATCTCAAAAAACCAGGCAGCACCAAAGTATTAGGTTGGGGCAGTATTGACGATGCCAAAGCAACTATCAAAGAATGCCAAACTCGCTGGGCCAAAGAAGCGTAGAAATCCTCTATTTTCCATGTTTTAATAACCGAGATTCAATTGCCGTAATGCATAATATCGGTTATGCTTCTATGTAGAAATAGTAGCTTTTACATGGGGGGATCATGAAGACACGAGTAGCAATTAACGGGTTTGGAAGAATCGGACGAAATGCCTTTAAGGTAGCTTTTGAGCGAAGTGATATAGAAATCGTGGCTATCAATGATCTTACTGATACTAAGACGTTAGCACACTTACTGAAGCATGACAGCAACTACGGAACCTATCAACACGACGTTACCTTTGATGACAAAAACATTATCGTTAATAAAAAATCTATCGCCGTTGTTGCCGAAAAAGATCCTGCCGCGTTGCCATGGAAAGAACTCAAAATTGATGTCGTTATCGAATCTACCGGATTCTTCGTAGATCCTACGCTCGCCAAAGCGCATATTGATGCCGGCGCCCACAAAGTCGTCATTTCCGGGCCTGCCAAGGGTGACGGCGCTACAACCATTGTTCTTGGTGTCAATGAAGACAAACTTGAAACAGCTGAAGATATCATCAGTAACGCCTCGTGTACAACCAACTGTATCTCTCCAGTGGCTGCTGTGATCGAAGCAAATTTCGGTATTGAAAAAGCCATGATGACCACCGTACATAGCTACACTGCCAGTCAGAAACTTCAGGATGCACCAGCAAAAGACCTGCGAGAAGCTCGTAACGCTGCCGAAAACATTGTGCCAACCACAACCGGAGCCAGTAAAGCGGCTGCTCTGGTGCTGCCGGCACTCAAGGGTATCTTTGGAGGCCTCAGTGTTCGCGTGCCAACGCCTGTTGTTTCGCTCAGTGATTTCGTAATTATCACTAAAAAACCAGTTACCATTGAATCGGTAAACGAAGTATTTAGTAAAGCCGCCAAAGAGCCCTACTACCAAGGAATTCTAGCTGTTTCAGACGAAGAGCTCGTCAGCAGTGATTATATTGGTAATAGTCACTCAGCTATAGTCGATCTTAAACTTACCGCAGTAGTTGGCGACAACATGCTCAAAGTAGTTGCCTGGTATGACAACGAATGGGGCTACAGTAACAGGCTTGTTGAAGTAGTTGCTGATACCGGTCGCTTACTCCACTTGAAACATGATCATAAAGCGAGTCATCAATAGAAACTCATATGAAAATTTTCGTCGGAGCAGACCATAACGGATTTCGGCTGAGAAATGACCTTATTAGGTATCTCCGTGCTGCTGGCCATGACGTTGAAGACGACGGTGACACTGTGCTTTTGGCGGAAGATGACTATCCAATTTTTGCATCTAAAGTTGTGCAAAGTATGCGGAACTCCACTGATACTGAGTCACGAGGAATTTTAATCTGCGGCAGCGGGCAAGGTATGTGTATTGCAGCCAATCGTTTTAAGGGCATTCGGGCTTGTTTAGGGTATAACCGCGAATCAGTCCGAACTGCGCGTAACGATGACGACTGTAACGTACTTTGTTTGCCGGCCCACGTACTCGAATCAAGTGAAGCAAACATCATTGTCGAAACATGGCTGAACGTGCCGTTTGCGGGTGCGCCTCGGTTCGTTCGTCGTAATAAAGAACTTGATACATTAGGAAACTAGTATGGCGATTATCGCTCCCTGTATTACCGCTGAGAACAAAGAGACCTACGATATTCAGATGAACCGTGTGGCACCATTTGCCAAAAGAGTACATATCGATCTTGCTGACGGCGTTTTCACACCGAATACACTCATATCACTCGATGAAATCTGGTGGCCGATTGGTGTGAAGGCTGACTTGCATTTAATGTACAAGGCAGTTATGCCGTATATGAAGCAACTTTTAGTTCATAAGCCTCACATGGTGATTGTCCAGGCTGAAGCAACTGGCAGTTATTTTGAAGTTGCTGAGCGACTTCATGCGTTTGGAATCAAAGTAGGGGTATCTTTACTTGGCGAAACAGCAGTTGACGTCATAAAACCAGCGTTAGCACACATTGATCACGTTCTCATATTCAGCGGTGATCTTGGCTATTTTGGAGGTCATGCAAAGCTCGAGTATCTTAAAAAAGCTGAGGAAATAAAACGATTATCGCCTGCTATTGAAATTGGATGGGATGGGGGCGTAGCACCAGCTAACGTCCATACATTAGTTCTAGGCGGGGTAGATGTATTGAATGCAGGCGGCGCCGTTCAGAACGCTCAAAATCCTCAAAAAGCTTATGATACACTAGTAACAAATATGAAGGAGAGTCTATGAGTACGCTAAGTGTTGAGCAACTTGAGCTGCAAGCTGAACAGATTCGAGAAGATATTATCAGGATGCTTGAGCATGCTGGAAGTGGACATAGTGCCGGGCCACTCGGTCTTGCCGATATTTTTACGGCACTTTATTTTGATGTACTAAAAAAAGATCCAAAAAATCCTTCTTGGGAAGAACGCGATATCTTACTGCTTAGTAATGGCCACTGCGCGCCAGTGCAGTACGCCTCAATGGCACGAGCAGGATACTTTGACGTAGCCGAACTTATGACTCTGCGAAAATTAGGCACACGATTACAGGGGCACCCAGAGCGCACGAAACTTCCAGGATTAGAAAATACCAGTGGCCCACTCGGATGTGGCTTGAGTCAGGCATCTGGCATGGCTATGGCGATGCGTATGAATGAAGAACATCATCGATGGATCTATGTCGTGATGGGAGACGGTGAGCTCGATGAAGGAAATGTTTGGGAGGCGGCAATGTTCGCTAGCAAAAATAAACTCAGTAACATCATAGGTATTATTGATAGAAACAATATTCAAATAGATGGCCCGACTGAAAGCGTTATGCCGCTAGAAGATCTTAAAGGCAAGTGGGTAAGCTTTGGATGGCATGTCATAGAAATTGACGGCAATAATGTCGAAGCAGTGATAGACGCCTGTGCTATGGCTCGGGCAATCATTGAGAAGCCAATCATGATCATCGCTCATACTATTCCAGGTAAGGGTGTTGATTTCATGGAATATGACTTTAATTGGCACGGCGCACCGCCAAATCATGAGCAGGCGATTGAAGCTCTTCACGATCTTCGTACCTTAAAAGGTAAGATTAGGAGTGAACATGAGTGATCTTAAACTAGCAAACATTATCGGGAAAGATCTTAAGACTGAACCGATCAGAACGGGTTTTGGGCGAGGTCTGGTGCTCGCCGGAAAAGCTAACAAAGACGTTGTCGCTGCCTGCGCAGACCTAACCACCTCAACTCAAATGCATCTTTTTAAAGCTGAATTTCCTGAACGTTTTGTCGAAATCGGCATTGCCGAACAGAACCTGGTGACTGTCGCGTCCGGTATGGCCGCTATGGGGAAAATCCCGTTTGTCAGTAGTTATGCTGCTTTCAGTCCTGGCCGAAACTGGGAACAAATACGAACCACAATTTGCTTGAACGACCGTCCGGTGAACGTCGTGGGGTCACATGCCGGAATTTCTGTAGGGCCTGATGGAGCAACGCATCAAATGCTCGAGGATATCGCAATTATGCGGGTATTGCCCAATATGGTCGTCATAGTTCCAGGAGATAGTTTAGAAGCAGAACGCGCCACACAGGCTCTCGCTGAGGACTCTAGACCATCATATTTACGGCTAGCCCGAGAAGCGACACCAATTATTACGACTGCAGACACACCGTTCGAGATTGGTCGTGCTTATATTTACCATCCCGGGACAGATATCACGATCATATCAACCGGGACTATGACATACCAAGCGCTTGTCGCTGCTGAAAAGTTGAAGAAAGATGGCATCTCCGCTGAAGTTGTCCATGTACCGACCATTAAACCACTCGACACGACCACAATTCTCGCCAGCGCCAAAAAGACGAAACACGTTATTACTATTGAAGAAGCGCAGATAATTGGTGGGCTTGGTGGAGCCGTCGCTGAACTACTCGGAGAATATCAACCGACTCGCATTGTTCGTTTGGGGATGAAAGATCACTTCGGGGAATCAGGTAAACCCGATGAATTGCTTGAGCATTTTGGGCTAACTGCAAAACAAATCATACTCCATGCGACGCACATGGTCAGCGAGTAGGGCCGGCTCTTGTAGAGCTTATTGGTGTTAGCTGTCGAAAGCTTTTTTGCGGAGAAGTATGAGTCGTATAAGTACGATAAAAATATGAAGCATAAGAATTTGGAATAGGATTGTTGTAGTAGCTAGCAAATACTGTTGGCTATTTGACCAACTCCCAATAACTGCCGCATACCTCGTGCTGAGCCGAGGCAGCCCATCACTTAAAAAGAAGTTCAAATATAGGATGCCTGAAATTGCCACAATGGTACGAATAACTGTTCGAATTGCAAAGACACGAAGTTGTTCACGAGGGTCGGTATCTTTAGGATGAACATATTTACTAAACACCAGATCGTTATTGAGTTCTGTTGAAAAATTGGAACCAAGCCACCAGATCACATTCACCGTAAGCCCTATAAGACCCCAAAAAATCGCCAGCGACAGTGACCCTGCGACTTTCTCGCCCACAAAATGCTGTAATAGGGAGTCCACCACTCCAATACCTGAGCGTATGGGGTTGAAATCACCCGTTACCGACAATGAACTTTTCACTAAATCAAAGCTGCTGAGTACGAAAGAAGCGAACGTGAGGAATATATAAAAAGCTATCTCAACACCAGACGGTGTAAGCCACAATACTACGTTTTTTGTTTTTTCTAGGAAATTATTCATACCGTAATAATTCTATAATACCCCATTATGCTTCTGTTTTCGAATCTATGGTATATTTTAACCATAAGAACAGTAATCAGAGGGAGTTTGCCCCGTGTCAAAATCAATTGAATCTATGCGCCAAGACTGTAAAGATGCTCGATCGGCGTTAGCGAGAGCAAGGGAGGGGCAGTATGCGCTGGGGGCTTTCAATCTCGATAACCAAGAAACTCTCATTGCGGTCACCAAAGCTGCCGTAAAAAAGAATGCACCGGTACTAGTAGAAATTAGTCATGGAGAAGTAGAACTGCTTGGACTTGAAAACGTCCGCGATATGGTCGATAACTACAAAGCCGAATTTGGTGTCGAGATGTATATCAACCTTGACCATTCGCCAAGCGTAGAAGCAGCAAAAGCAGGTATAGATGCCGGTTTTGAGTTTATTCATATCGATATCTCACAAGCTAATCATGACGCTACGGAAGAAGATATCATTAATTGCACTAAGGAGGTGGTGGCCTACGCCAAGAAAACTGGTGCACTGGTAGAGAGTGAACCTCACTACTTTGGTGGTGGCTCTAATCGCTTTACGAAAGCTTTCGACTACGCCGAGATTAAAAAAACCTTTAGTACGCCCGAAGGAGCTCGAGCATTCGTCGAAGCCACCGGGATCGACACCTATGCAGCCGCTATTGGAAATCTGCACGGCAGCTATCCAGTACCAAAACGCCTCGATCTCAGACTCTTGCAGGAAGTTCGTAATGCCATCGACTGTAATATTAGCCTTCACGGAGGGAGCGGGACACCTGGACATTACTTTGAAGACGCAGTCAAAATTGGTGTGGGTAAAATAAATATCAATTCGGATATGCGTGTTGCGTATCGGACGACCCTTGAACAACAGCTTAAAGAAAACAAAACTGAATTTGCCGTGATTAAACTTATGGATAAGGTGATCGACGCCGTACAAGAAGTTGTCGAAAGCAAGATAGACTCTTTTGGGGCGACTGGCATGGCCAAGCCGTCAATTCGTTAATAAAGTGTCTCCTGCACTTGCGTGTAAAGTTATGCTTGTGACATACTAAGCATATACAATTTAAGAAAGTGGTGGCCATGGGAATTGATGTATTATCGGTTGGGGATATCGTCACAGATGCCTTTATTAAGCTCATTGACGATCAAGCTAAAGTCACGAAAGATGATAACGGTAAATGGATAACGATGCCTTTCGGAGTCAAGATCCCGTTTGATCATGTTGAAGTACTGGAAGCTGTCGGAAATGCGGCTAATGCAAGCGTTAGCTTCGCGAGACTCGGGCTTAAAAGCGCCCTTCATGCCAATGTCGGTGGCGATCAATTTGGGCGTGATATACTTTTAGCCCTTGATAAAAACAAAGTCGATACTCGATTAATGAAAATTAATCCAGGCAAAATAAGTAATTATCACTATGTACTCTGGTACAAGGATGAACGAACTATCCTCATCAAACACGAAGATTATACGTATCATTGGCCACATCTTCGTCCCGATGAAATGCCGAAATGGATATACTTTAGCTCAATAAGCAAAAATGCGGAAAAATTTCATGATGAACTTGCCGATTGGCTGGAACGTCACAGTGAGGTTAAACTCGCATTCCAGCCCGGAACGTTCCAGATCGAAATGGGTGCAAGGCGCCTAGCGAAATTATATGCTCAGACAGAAGTGCTAGCTGTTAATCGAGAAGAAGCAGTACTAGTGACAGGTGGAGATTATAAAGACATTAATGGACTTTTTGATAAACTTCACGCGCTCGGTCCAAAAATCGTTGTCATCAGCGATGGACCTGACGGAGCATACGCTTCGGATGGAGTACGACGTTTAGCGATGCCGATCTATCCCGATCCGTCACCTCCTTATGAGCGAACAGGGGCAGGTGATGCGTTCACTTCGACATTTGTGGCTGCCCTGATCCATGGAAGCGATATTGAGGGAGCCCTGCAGTGGGGGCCAATCAACTCTATGAGTGTCGTACAGCATGTTGGCGCCCAAAAAGGTCTTCTCACGCAAGCACAGCTCAATAATCTACTCAAACAGTCGCCAAAAACATATCGTGCAAAACCGTTAACCTAATATCAAGAAAAATTTATGTCAAATGTTCTGTCTCAATTACTACATGCCGAAGAACCCATGTTCACCATGGCGCTCAGTAACCTGGAGAAAGCAAGTGGTCATCAATCGGTAGATGTTCGACTTATCGCCGATATTTCAGTTCGAGTACGCCAAAAAATTCGAGAATGTGGCCTTGACCCTACTGACACTACAGACAAAGAGCTCTATCATGCCCTGCAAGGAATCGTAAAACTACATGATCAGTACTTAGCAAAAGCTATTGGAACTGAGTCTACTGCCGACTTAGATGACCAACTAAAAGCCATCGCTAAAGCGCTCAAAAAGCTGCGAATGCCGAAATCATGTTGGGTCATTAAACATAGCGTAGCCAAGAAACTTCTAAAAACACTGCCGCCCAAAAAAGTTATGGACGTACTCCATTATAAATCGGTTGATTCTATGCTCAAGCGTGAGAATATCGCTGAGATATTCACTGCCGTTCGCTTCATGGAAACCGAGGCCTGGCAACGAAGGCTGGTTAAATCGTATAAAAAACTCCGACCAAGTGATTTTGAAATTCGAGATATCGAAATACTATTTCTTAAGCGTGAGAAGTGGGGGGCAGCTGCAGATGCCATGTGTCGTGCGCAACGGCATAACATCACGCACCTCAAAGAACTTGGTGTTGTGATGATACTTCCGCTACCAGTTCGTCGTCTGAGAGGCGTCGTGATTACGGTCATGCCACTGGCCATTCATTACATCAACGAGATACGTTCCTATAGCTCATTCTTCAAACTTCAACAGGTTCTACCGAATTTCAGTGAGGTGATAATTCGTTCAATTTTGGACGATCCTAAAAGTTCAGTGAAAGTATCAGGGCAGGATATTCACTGGCGGGTATTACAACGACATTTTGCATCTAAAACCGCGGGTGAACATCCAGAATTGTTTGAGCCGCACGTACAACTTGAAGACTTATCGTGGCGTAAGGCCGAAGATATCCTGTATACGTTTGAACCAGCCTTAAAATTCTGGGAAGACCTCGATTATGTGGGGACCAATAGTGAACTTCCGGTATCGCTCAATCTTATGGATAATGCAGTTAATTATTGTAATGGGCTCGAATACGGCAGCCAATCGGTGGGTCACTTTCGAGAAAGCTTGTGGAATGAGATTTACTTGAGGTATATGGGCCAAGAGTCGATCGAATCAATTGTTATCGAACAACTCAACGACCAAAACACCTCTATCGACGATGAGGTACGTGCCTAATGTATCAAATTTGCGTGTCTGCAGCCGCGAGAGGCATCAGCGTCGAAGAAGGGCGCGAATTGGCAGCTGCAGCAGGTAAGTCTATTGCACTTGCCGGCCACGGTTTAATGACGGGTGCAACAGTTGGTCTGCCGAATGTTGCAGCCGAAAGTTACAAATCGAATAAAGGAGCTATGAGTCTCGGGATCAGCCCAGCGGCAAGTAAAATTGAGCATGTCATGAAGTATCGTCTTCCAACAGAAGCATATGATTCAATCCTATATTCCGGGCTTCATTATATTGGCCGAGATACGCTACTCATTAATTCAAGTGATGCGGTTATCAGTATTGGCGGGCGGATCGGAACCCTTCATGAATTTACCATAGCGCTTGAGACAAACACCCCAATAGGTTTTATTCACGGGGCCGGGGGAATCAGCGATGAGATCATGGATATTCTTAAAGCCGCAGGGCGAGAACCGGGCGATAATGTCTTTTTCGGCGACACCGCTCACGCCGTTCTTCAGCAACTCATTACAGTCCTTGATGAACATCACAAAAAATACGCCAAGCTCTACAAATAATCGGGCGTGGTAATTATGTGTATGTCGAGTTAACCTTTATACTTATCAGGTGGCATCGTTTGAAATTCAGAGCAAATATAAACCCGCAGGTGATCAACCAGGCGCCATTGCCGCGCTTACCGACGGCCTCATTCGTGGCGAAAAAGAACAAACCCTTTTAGGAGTAACGGGCTCAGGTAAAACATTTACCATGGCTAACATCATCCAAAATGTCCAGAAGCCAACGCTCGTGTTAAGTCATAACAAGACCTTAGCAGCTCAGCTGTGCGAAGAATTCAGACGATTTTTCCCGAATAATGCTGTCCATTATTTTGTAAGCTACTTCGATTACTATCAGCCAGAAGCTTATATTGCCCGCAGTGACACCTATATCGAAAAAGATAGTCAGATAAACGAAGAGATCGATCGGCTACGTCACGCAGCCACCGATTCACTTCTATCACGGAAAGATGTGATTATTGTGGCTAGCGTGAGCTGCATCTATGGTATTGGTTCTGTAGAGGACTATGATGGGCTGGCAGTAACTCTTACTACTGGCGAGCGACGAGTACGAGATAAACTTCTCCGTCAACTCACCGATATCCAATATCAACGGAACGATATAGATTTTCACCGTGGTACCTTCCGGGTGCGTGGGGATGTGGTAGATGTATTTCCAGCCGGAGAAGAAGTCGCCTACCGGATTGAATTTTTCGGCGATGAGATCGAAAGGATCACAAGGATTAATCCACTGACTGGCGAAATAGAGAAATCACTCCCAGCTCTCAAGATTTTCCCAAGTTCACATTATGTCACGCCGTACGATAAACTGAAGATTGCTATTGGTAGTATCCAGCATGAGCTCGATGAACGGCTTAAACACTACAAGAAAAACAGTCTCCATCTTGAGGCTCAGCGCCTACAACAGCGAACAAATTTTGATCTCGAGATGATGCAAGAAACTGGTTTTGTAAAAGGAATTGAAAACTATAGCCGATATCTGACAAACAGAGAGCCGGGTGAGCAGCCAGCAACACTTCTCGATTATTATCCCGACGATTTTCTGATGTTTGTCGATGAGTCCCATATGACACTACCTCAAGTTCGTGGCATGTATAACGGCGACCGAGCACGCAAAGAAGTACTCGTCGAACATGGTTTCCGACTGCCAAGTGCGCTCGATAACCGACCTCTGACCTTTACCGAATTTGAGCGACATATCAACCAAGTTATATATGTGAGTGCTACACCTGCAGAATATGAGCTTAGTCATAGTCCCGAGCCTGTCCAGCAAGTTATTCGGCCAACCGGCCTGCTTGACCCTCCGATAGAAGTTAGGCCTGTGGCAGGACAAGTAGATGATCTTATTGCCGAGATTCGAGCAACCACCTCCAAGCATCAACGGGTACTTGTGACGACACTCACCAAGCGAATGAGTGAAGACCTTACTGAATACCTCAAAGAGCTCGATATCAAGGTCGCCTATCTCCATAGTGATGTCGATACCCTCGATCGACTCGACATTCTTAAAGATCTTCGTCTTGGCGTCTACGACGTGGTGGTTGGTATCAACTTGCTTCGAGAAGGGCTTGATCTACCTGAGGTCAGTTTAGTAGCGATTCTAGACGCTGACAAAGAGGGATTCTTGCGTAGTAAACAGGCACTTGTGCAAACCGTAGGTCGTGCAGCCCGGCACTTGGAAGGTCGCGTTATCATGTATGCCGACAAAGTGACTGACAGTATGCGCTACACTATCAACGAAACTGATCGCCGCCGTGGTATCCAAGAGGCCTACAATACCGAACACGGCATTACTCCTGAGGGGATCTCCAAACTTGTTGAGAAGGGGATGCGTGCTGACCTGCCCGAAGATGCTAAAACGGCGAAACTCAATCTCAAGAAAATTCCAAAAGACGAATATAAAAATCTTATCAAAGAATTATCTGGCCAAATGGATTTGGCTGCTGCGAACCTCGAGTTTGAGAAAGCAGCCGAACTACGCGATATCATCGATGATATTAAGTCAAAACTATAGATTTCTTCTAACTGGCAAGTTCGAATTCACCATAATTATCAAGATAATCTTCTGGCCGCATACCAAGGATAGACATGTCATGTTCCTGTAAGAACCGCATGACTCTGGCGTATCTTTTAATTTTTTGCTGGACGATAGCTCCGTCAACATGGGCGCCATCTTCAACAATGAGAGCAAGGTTAGGATGATTGGCATGGATGATTTCGTGTTCCTCGTATTGAGACATCGTATCTTTCGACAAAAATCCCCGAACCCCTGCAGTATCAAGTGGTATGGCTTTTGAGTACACCCCATTATCGCCATTGATGAGCGGTGGAATCCATGCTAATTCATGGAGAATATTCAGGATATGTGGATCAAACGTTCCCAGATACTTTTTGAGTATTCCTTTTTCTCCTGCTCGTTCTCGTTGGAAAAGATTGCAGGCAACCCGTCCGAGCCCCTTTATTTCTTCTGGCCCCTGGATGGTAGCGAGTTCTATCATGTTCTTTAATCCTGGGTAAAGCGCAAAGCATTTGGCTGTTAAATCACTATGGACGATCGTTCGTTTATTGAGACCCGCAAGAGCGATAAATGCTTCTCCCGACATGGCGCTCCTGGAAAATCCATCGCGAATCATAACGT
The DNA here is from genome assembly GCA_026395435.1 of Candidatus Saccharimonadota bacterium. Lineage (GTDB taxonomy): Bacteria > Patescibacteriota > Saccharimonadia > Saccharimonadales > AWTP1-31 > JAPLYT01. The sequence continues at coordinate 104,424 of JAPLYT010000011.1, read as the reverse complement.
AGGTATCAAAATCTACAGCACCTTTTTGTTCTAAATCATCGAGCATAGCATGATCATGGTGGGCCGACTTACCGACGCTTTTGCTAGAAAGGAAATGGGCGAGCGTCTTAAGTCTGTCTGGATTTGTCGGCCATGGAGTATGTCGACCTTGGTGATGCAGCCAGACCACGGGAAATCCAAGTTTCGCATAATTGTATATCAGTTCTGCATTCATGCCGTCTGGGCCAGTGAATAATGCGTCGCCCCCCGATAGACCATATGGACTTATGCCGTGTGCTCCAAAATATGATATTTTTGGCTGTGCTCGAGTTAGTAGACGAATTGCACCGTCATCAAACCGAATACATTCCAGACTAAAGTCTGCATATTCAGTCGAGCCAAGATTTTTGTGTGTCGTTCGTCTACTGACAGTTACATCATAATCAGGCAGGTCTGATACGGCTTCTTGTTGTTCCACGTATGCTTCGTCTGGCGATAATAAAACACCCCCATTCAATTGGGGGTGCGATGATTGATCGAATTCTAAAACTGCTTCAGGTCGATGTATCTTACCTTCTATTTCTAATTTAGGTGGCACTAGGAATACCTCATTATGTTTATGCTAGTCCTGAGTTTTGATTTTGTAAAGCTTTCGTTTAGAAGTACTTATCCGTATACTGTGTATTATGCAAAGCAAGACTTACATGGGTCATGAATACTGGTTTGAACTCTATTTACTTCAAGACAAGCTCGATACAAAAGCTTGGGCGGCTATTGTACTCGGCATTTCGCAATATATTGGCTTTCTTAAAAGCTGGAAACTTATATTATCGATAGAAAACAACACCCTTCGATATTACATTGGGGTCAGCAAAGATGTCGGACTGCTGTCCAACAATCTAGAAGGCGTTGTCTTACGACCTGCGTCGTTCGAGGACATTTCAATACCAACAGCCGCTTCGGTTGAACGTTTCATTCAGTATGTTGGTGGTGGCAACATCTTAGACATCAAAGAAAAATATCAGGTCAAACGAGGACGTGAACTTGAATATGCCGTATTTACTATACGGACAATCAATGTCGAAAAAGCACACGTAAAGATACAATGCTTTTTCAAGGATAAAGCAGGGCAATACTCAGTAGCTCGTAAAACGTTATTTATGCTACCATCGCATTTATTGGCCGTCGACTTCATCGCTAACACCAAATATCTCCGCAAGAAACAGCCAAAATATCTCGATATCCAAAAAGCCTTACACTTAATGCAAAGCGAAAATGTAAATGCCTTGTTTGAGGTAGATACCTTTCCATACCGTCCTAATAACTACTACCTACCACTTACTTCCTACGATTTCGATAAACACTCCTTTATTGTTGGCGCCAGCGGAAGTGGTAAGTCCAAACTGATAAGTCTTATTGTCGACCGCTTATCAGCAACAGCCCTAAAAACGAACTACCGAGTCGTGGTGATCGACCCACATGCATCTCTCGCCGAAGACTTTAATCACATCGCCGACTCTAAGGTCATAAACTTTGGCAAGGATGATAGCACTGAGTTATTCCCCGATGCCAGGACTGATCTTACGGCTGCAACCGAACTTACTGCGACGCTTTTTAAATCGTTATTAACGGACCAATATAATCCTCGGCTTGATCGACTTCTTAGGTTTAGCTTATTTGTTCTCATGACTGCTCAAACGATGTCTCTCCAGAACCTCAAACGATTCTTAACTGAAGTCGAGTATCGCGGTCAGATAATGCAGCATGTCGAAGGTTTCGTACCGCCAAATGTGACCAAGTTCTTTGGAGGCGACTATAACGAAATCCGAACGCAGTACTATAACGAAACGATTTTACCGCTTGTTTCGATGGTTGACGAGATGCAGTTGCAGCCTTCGCTCGTGGGCGAGAGCGAAACATCACTTGCCAAGACCATTCAAGATAATTTTTTGACCGTGTTTTCGCTCAACAAAGTCAGTATGGGCGAGAAGGTTGTAAAGACTGTCGCCGGATTACTCATCCAGCAAATCTTTTTGCTGGCACAGGCTCGGGCCTTCGAGCAGAAAGTCATTTTGATTATTGACGAAGTTTCTATCGTCCAAAACCCTGCTTTGTCTCAAATTCTGGCCGAAGCTCGAAAGTTCAATCTCACAGTTATTTTAACGCAGCAGTATTTTGGCCAAGTAGATAAGGACTTACGGGATGCTATCTTTGCTAACGTTTACAACTATTACGCCTTTAAAGTATCTGAAGAAGACGCTCGGGCGTTAGAAGGTAACCTCAATATCGAGTTGCCGCAGGAAATAATCAAAGCTGAACACGCCAAGGGCCTAAAAGAAGCTGATATTAAGGTCAAGATTATGACCGAGCTACACCCCCGGGAGTGTTTAGTGCGAATTGTTTCTAACGGACAGGTAGTGCCGTGTTTTAAGACTCGTACCGTCGATGCCCCCCTATCTACTACTGCTCGACACCAAAATCAAGAGTTAAAAGCGGTCCTGCCAGATAAATTTGTCGAAGGCAGTCAGGTGATCGATAAACCGATTGAGTTTTCTCAAGAATTTGTTGACCAACTTTCAGGAAGCATTGCACATGACCCACAAGCAGATCGAGCTGAGCAGGCTCCACGACGTAAGTTTAATGTACAAGAATTGTTGACTGAACATTCATCGAGCAGAGCTAAGTTACGGAAAAAGGATTAAACATGACAGAAAAAGACGCAAAAGAATTACTAGATAAGATAGTTGGTCAGGTTCTAGGGTATGCAAATCCCCTCAGCTTAGAACAGTTCATGCAAAAATTTACCTTTGATATCAGATTACCTCAGAAAGTTACCGATGCCATGGATGGCTCCGATACATGGGCTTCGTCTACAAATCCGCTTAAATTCGTCAAAATGGAGTATGCAAGAGGCGGTGAGATAAATAAAATAATGGGCGCCGACTCTGAATATCGACGACCAGCCCGGCAGCTCAAAGATATGGATGACATCCTCTCTGCGTGGAACGAAATCAATTTAACCACGACCGAACGATATAAAGAGTCGCTCAATATTGGCCAATCTGATAACATCGATAGATCTGAAAGCGTTTGGCGATCACAAGATATTCATAATAGCAAGAATATCATTTTATCCGATGGTGTATTTGGCAGTGAATTCGTAGCCGCCAGCCAACGATCTGGTAATTCGACATTTTGTATCCGTATTGAAGATAGCGGTGAGTGTTCTAATAGTTTTGGGATATCGTGGTCTGGCAAGATAACAAACAGTTTTTTTCTACACGACACCGGTGATATGCAAGACAGTATGTTCTGTACTAATATAAGTGGTCAACGATACATGGTTGCGAATATGCAATATGACGAAGCAGAGTACAAACGGCTGAGGGATATCGTCGCGCGCTGGATATTAATCAGCTGATCGATTTAGTTTGTGTTTACTTAGAGTTATATGCATCCGAAATTGCTCAGGAGTTCGCTAGAAGTTCTGTCGTAAGTCGAGTATAATAGATTGAAATGGCGAACCTCACCGAAAACGACGTATTAAAATTGGCATCTCTTTCAAAGATTTCTTTGGACAAAGAGGAGCTTACTGCACTCACAACAGAGCTAGGCGATATTCTGGGCTACATCGAACAATTATCCTCAGTTGACGTATCAGGCCTCGAGCCAATCAACCAGGTCACGGGACTCACTAACGTCATGCGAAAAGATGTGATTACAGATTATGGCGTTTCACAAGAAGAACTACTTAAGAACTTGCCAGCTCGATCAGGCAATTATATGAAAGTGAACAAGGTTCTCTAGATGGCATCACAATGGAAGCCCGTTTCTGAACTTGCCAATGACGTCCAAAGTGGAGTCATCTCGGCTTCAGAACTCGTTGAGGCATCTTTAAAAACCATTGCCGCTAAATCTGAATATCATGCAGTATTGTCAGTTCTAGAAGCATCTGCACGTGCTCGAGCAAAAGACATAGACACTCGAATCGCGAAAGGTGAGACGATCGGCAAACTTGCCGGCGTGCCATTTATCGCCAAAGATAATTTCCTCGTGTTTGGAGCCGAAACAACAGCAGCCAGCAATATTCTGAAAGGCTTTCAAGCTCCGTATCAATCAACCGCAATCAATCTTCTGGAGGCCGAAGGCGCGATCTGCGTGGCAAAAGCTAACCTCGACGCATTTGGACATGGGGCGAGTACTGAGAACAGTGACTTTGGGCCTACCTTGAACCCTCATGACAAAACACGAGTACCGGGAGGATCTTCTGGAGGCTCTGCAGCTGCCGTAGTTCTTGATATGGTCCCATTTGCCCTCGGAACCGACACGGGTGGATCTAGCCGTCAGCCTGCTAGTTTTTCTGGATGTGTCGGCTACAAACCAACCTATGGTCTGATTAGCCGGAGCGGGGTCGTAGCAATGGCCAGCAGCACTGACACCATCGGTACTCTTGCACGCTCAGTTGAAGATGTAGCTACAATTACGGATGTGCTGGCGGGAATAGATGAGCTGGATAGCACGACAATCCAGCGGGAGACAGAGGGCTACGCCATTACCGATACTAGCCTTAAGGGTAAGAAGATTGGCGTTGTCAAAGAATATATGGGTGAGGGGTTAGACCCAGGAGTAAAAACTGCCATCGAATCAGCAATTGAGAAGCTTGCGCGTGCCGGAGCAGAAATTGTCGAGGTCAGTATTCCGAGCCTGGCATTATCACTGGCGATATATTACATTCTTGTACCGGCAGAAATCAGCAGTAACCTCAGTCGATACGATGGTCAACGATTTGGTTATAGCGATGCGTCAGCGACTAATCTTGAAGACAGTTATGTAAAGTCTCGGTCTCATGGTTTTGGCAAAGAAGCCAAGCGCCGTATTATTATTGGAACGCATGTTCTCAGTAGTGGATACTATGATGCCTACTACAAGAAAGCCCAGCTGGTTCGTACAAAACTCATTAACGAGTTTAATAGCGTATTCGAATCAGTTGACTACTTGGTAGGGCCAACTGCGCCGACAACTGCTTTCAAGCTTGGCGAAAATGCCAACGACCCACTCCAAATGTATCTGGCCGACGTTATGACGGTAGGTGCCAGCTTAGCTGGTTTACCGGCTATCGTCATTCCAGCTGGATCGAGTGAAGATCTACCTGTTGGATTGCAGTTGATGTCACCCGCTAAAACAGATAATCAATTATTAAATGTAGCCGCCGCGGCACAGAAAGTTATGTCAGCATGAAGTTTTTACCAAAACTACCACGGCGAAAAATTAAAACCGCAAAATTCAAAGCACAATGGATTGAGCTCCAGAAGTTCTGTAAGAGTAAGGAAACCTGGGCTTTAGCTATTATCGACGCAGACAAGTTACTCGACGAAGCTCTGAAGAAGAAGCATCTTAAGGGCAAGAGTATGGGGGAACGATTAGTCGAAGCGCAGAAAATTCTAACCGACAACGACGCTGTTTGGTTTGCACATAACTTATCTAAAAAATTACTTGATGAATCTGCTGGCAAACTCAAAGAATCCGATGTCAAGAAGTCACTCATTGGCATTCGACAAGCACTACGTGACCTAGGAGCACTTGAATAAACCTATGATCAGTAAAGAAGTAAAAGATCAGTACCAGGTAACCATTGGCATTGAATGTCATGTGCAGCTCAAGACTGTCTCAAAACTTTTTGCGAGCGTCGGAAACGATGCCAAGGGTGCTGAACCGAATACCCTTATTAGTCACATCTGCCTGGGCATGCCCGGGGCACTACCGGTACTTAATGAGGCGGCTGTAGAATTAGCGTCTCGAGCTGGCTTTGCACTCGGTTCGCGACCCAGTAGTTTCAGTAAATTTGATCGTAAACACTATTTTTATCCTGATCTCCCGCTCGGCTATCAAATTACCCAGTTTGACGAGCCTATCGTGCTTGGCGGTGAAGTTCAAACCATTGTCGATGGCGAACCACACGTCGTCAAAATCACCCGGGCGCATCTGGAAGCAGACGCCGGCAAAAGTAGTCATCCAGCCAATGCCGATTATAGTCTCGTCGATTTGAACCGTGTTGGAACTCCACTACTCGAAATTGTGTCAGAACCCGACATTCATAGTCCGGCCGAGGCGCGGGCCTATGCCCATGAGCTGTATTTGCTCATGAAATACGCTGATGTGTCTGAGGCTAATTTATTCCATGGCAATATGCGTTTCGACGTCAACGTGAGTGTCAGCAAGACCGATGAGCTAGGAACACGTACTGAAACAAAAAATCTTAACTCGTTTAGAAGTGTCGAAAAAGCTGCCGAATATGAAATTAACCGGCAAATAGAACTTTTAGAAAAAGGAACCCTGATACAGCAAGAAACCCGCGGCTGGGATGACGCCAAGCAACGGACGAGTAGCCAACGCGGCAAAGAGCAAGCACATGACTACCGCTATATGCCTGACCCTGATCTTCCGCCAGTTATCCTTAGTGACGAATATATAGAAAGGATTAAAGCTACGATCCCGACACTTCCTAACGAGTGGCGCGAGCGTTTAAGCAGCCTAGGACTTGACGCCAGTCAAAGCGCCGTCCTTATCGAAGCAGAAGTAGATTCAGAAGCAGTCGGATATCTTGATGTACTAGAAAGCGCACTATCAGATCAAGCCTATGCAAAACAACTGGCAAATTGGTTTGTAAACATCGAAATTCCACTTCGGAATGACGAAAAAGCTAATATTGAACTACCGGTAGATGATCGCAACAAGCTGTATTCAGAAGTACATGCATTGGCACAAGAATCACTATTGAGCTCAAGTAATGCCAAGGCACTAATCACCGACATATTCAGCCATAGCAGCCTACCAAAAGATATTCGTGGGTATGCCGATCAGCAGGGAATGATGCAAGTTTCGGATACGTCAGCCATCGAGGCGATAGTCACGGAAGTACTGAGCGCCAATCCTCAGGCTGCAGAGGACGTCAAAAATGGCGAGATGAAGGCTATTGGATTCTTAGTTGGACAAGTCATGAAAGCCAGTCGTGGGACTGCCAACCCTGGACTTGCTCAAGAATTAATTCGCAAAAAACTACAATAGTATTTATCTTGCCAAGATCATATAAAGATACGGTATTATTTATGTATGAATACAAAACCCGTACGAAAAGCAGTGATCGCCGCAGCCGGATTCGGAACACGATTCCTTCCACAAACTAAAGCATTGCCTAAAGAAATGCTTCCCCTTGTCGACAAGCCTATTATTCAATATATCGTCGAGGAGCTTGTTGATGCCGGTATTGAAGATATCGTCATCGTCACCGGTTACCACAAACGCTCGATTGAAGATCATTTTGATCATATGAGTGCAGATTTGCGGGCTAACCTAAAAAACGCCGGCAAATTAGAGCTACTGGAAGACACTAAAAAAATAAGTGGACTGGCTAATTTTGCCTACGTTCGACAAAAAGGACCTTATGGGAGCGCTACGCCAGTTATGAACGTTGAGCACCTGATTGGCGATGAACCGTTTATATATACCTATGCTGATGATTTTATTGTTGCCAGTCCCTCGCGATTTTCGCAGATGATAGATGTCTATAAAGAACATGGCAGCAGCGTTCTGACCTGTATTACGGTCCAAAACGATGCCGATTATTCTCGTTATGGAATAGTAGCTGGTGAGGAACTATCACCAGGACTGCTACAGATGTCTCATATTATCGAAAAACCGGGCAAAGAAGCCGCCCCAAGTAATTTAGCAAGTGTGAGTGGCTATCTTCTTACTCCAGATATATTTAAGTATCTCCATGATGCAGAAAAAGTACGCCCACCAGAAACAGAATTTTATCTCCAACCAGCCTTGCAAATGATGATTGAAGACGGTTTAGGAATCCTGGCATACCAAGTCAAAAATGGTCACTACTACGATACCGGCAACAAGCTTGAATACCTTAAAACAGTCGTTGATTTTGCTCTCAAGCGTGATGATATTCGTGATGAATTTAAGGCCTATCTACGCTCAATCGTAGACTAAACCATACGCATAAGAGTATACTTACAAGTACTATGAATATAACTACTGCTGAACAAATAATTCTTGTCATTCTTTCACTCACGTTGGCCCTTTTCTTAACGGTTAGTATTATTGCAACTGTCAAAGTAATCCAAATCTTGGATCATCTAAAAAAGATCACTATCAAAGCCGAAAGCATTGCCGACAAGGCAGAATCAGTCACCACATTTTTTCAGAACACGACCAGCCACGTTGCCTTGGGCAAATTGATTTCAAATATATTTAATGCAAGTCGTGAACATAAATCAGGAAAGAAGGACTAACTATGAATAAAAACTCTAAAAGATTCGCACTCGGAGCATTGTTTGCCGGAATTGCTGGATACCTGACTGGTATTCTCACGGCGCCAAAAAGCGGCAAAGAAACACGCGAAGATGTAAAGAATGCCGCAGCAAAAGCAAAACGTGAAGCCGAAAAGTCCCTCAAAAGCTTACACAGTGAAGCTACCGTTCTTTTGACACGTGGTAAAAAACTCACTTCAAAGCTCGAAGAGAGCGGGAAGAAAGATCTCGAAAAATTTGTTACTGCTGCTACCGTAGCCAAAGAAAAAGCTCGTGATATGCTCACCGCCCTTCATGATGGCGATGTTGAAGATGCCGACCTTAAAACGGCCGTTGCTGACGTAAAAGAAGCAATCGATCACCTACGTGCATATCTCGATAAGCATGAATAAGCCACAAAAAACCAAAAACCCAGACTATGAATCACTCGGTAAAATGCTCGTTTCAATTTATGAAACAGGCTATATAAACGCCAATCAATCATATAAATCAAGTTTCTTAAAAGGCGTAGCTAGCGGCATCGGCGGAGTACTTGGCGCAACACTCGTCATTGGCGCCTTAGCATGGTCGCTATCGCTTTTTAAACACATACCGCTCCTTGGTCCAATTACCGATACGGTCAAAACAACGATTCAAGAAAAAAAATAATCAAATTCACCTCATTACCGTAAGTATCTAAGGTATACTTAAGGGTAGCTAACTAACGAGGGATCATGGTAGAGCAAGAGCAATTAACGCCCGCTGATTTTGTGCACCTACATAATCACACACAATACAGCCTTCTCGATGGTCTCACCAAAGTGCCAGACCTTGTTGAGTACGTCAAAAAATCGGGAATGCCGGGTATAGCCATTACCGATCACGGCACGATGTCGGGAGCTATTGAGTTCTACAAAGCCTCAAACGCTGCAGGTATTACGCCTATCATCGGCATGGAGACATACGTAGCACCGCGGAAACATACTGATCGCGAAGCCGGTAAAGACAAAACCCCATTTCACCTTATTCTGCTCGCTATGAATAACCAGGGCTACGAAAATCTGATGAGGCTCAGTAGCATCGCCAACTTACAGGGCTTTTACTATAAACCGCGTGTAGACCACGAGTTGCTAGAAAAATACAATGAAGGATTGATCGTACTGAGTGCTTGTATCGGTGGCGAGATTGGTGACGCGCTCCGCAACGGACAATATGATCAAGCAAAAGCCACAGCCCAGTGGTATAAAAAAGTATTTGGCGACCGCTACTATCTGGAGATCCAAGACCATGGTCATGCCGGACATCCCAGTTCTTGGGACGAGCAAGTACGGGTAACTGAACAAACGTTTAAACTAGCCAAAGAACTTGATATATCGTGCGCCCTGACGTGTGATGCCCATTACCTTCGGCATTCCGACCAAGAAGCTCACGAGCTATTGCTCTGCGTCCAAACCGGGTCCTATCTGAGTGATGAAAAACGTATGTCACTCAAGAATTTTGAGCTTCATGTCACCGACCCACATGAAATTATTGCGCGATGGGGCAAAGAGCATCCCGAGATTATCAAAAACACTGGTTTAATTGCCAAACGCTGCCATATAGACATTAAACTTGGTGGGATTTTAATTCCTAAATTTCCCGTGCCAAAAGGCGAGACAGAAGAATCTTACCTCCATACGCTTGTATATCAAGGTTTAGCCTGGCGTTACGGAGGTCTCGACGTCAATGACGCCAACAAGCTGAGCATCCCACTCGCCAAGAAATCTCTCAGTAAAGATGTCCTGACGCGTGCAGAATACGAGCTTGGTATCATTGCACAAATGGGATTCAATGGCTATTTCTTAATCGTCTCCGACTTTATTAACTGGGGCAAAGATCAGGGCATTGTGTTTGGGCCAGGTAGGGGCTCAGCAGCCGGTTCTATCGTGGCCTATGCCATGCGTATTACCGAGCTTGATCCGCTAGCCTATGATCTGCTGTTTGAACGATTCTTGAACCCTGACCGTATCAGCATGCCCGACGTTGATATCGATATTCAAGATACCCGGCGGGATGAGGTAATCCAGTACTGCGTCCAAAAATATGGTACTGAACGAGTGGCGAATATTGTCACGTTCGGTCGTATGGCTGCACGAAACGCGGTGCGTGATGTTGCTCGTGTTCTCCAGATTCCCTATGCCGAAGCTGATCATCTATCAAAAATGATACCGCCGCCTGTTCAGGGTCGCCATATACCCCTCAAAACGTCACTCCTCAAAGACCCCGACCTCAAAGCTGAGTATGAGTCGAGTGAACAATCACGACGTATTTTTGATCTCGCTGTGCAGATGGAAGGCACAATCCGGAGCCATGGTATTCATGCTGCAGGTGTAGTGATCGCACCTGACGAAATAGTCAAATTCGCACCACTTGAAATGGCTCAAAAAGGCGTTGTCTCAACCCAATATTCTATGGGTCCCGTGGAAGAACTTGGACTATTAAAAATGGACTTCCTGGGGCTGTCTAACCTCACTATTATCAAAAACGCCCTCCGCGTGATAAAGCGAGTGAATGACGTCGATATTGATATTTCCACCATTCCACTTGATGATGACAAAACATTCAAACTACTCCAAAAAGGTGATACCACCGGGGTATTCCAGCTTGAATCGGCTGGGATGAAGCGATATCTCCGCGAACTGAAACCAACCAAGTTTGATGACATCATCGCCATGGTAGCCTTGTACCGACCTGGTCCAATGCAGTTTATTGATGACTTTATTGCCCGAAAACATGGCCTCAAAGAAGTTACCTACGAGCATGAAGGACTTCGGGCTGCACTTTCTGAAACGTACGGCATCCTTGTGTACCAAGAACAGTTCATGCAAATCAGTAAAGATATGTGCGGATTTACTGGTGGCCAAGCCGATACTCTCAGAAAAGCAATTGGTAAAAAACAACGCGAGACCATGGCCAAAATGAAAGTAGCATTTATCGAAGGTATGGTCGAAAAAAGTGGCGTCCCTAAATCTTTTGCCAGTAAATTCTGGGCCCAACTTGAGGCATTCGCCGACTACTGCTTCAACAAAAGTCACTCTGCCTGCTATGGCCTTATTGCGTACCAAACGGCATACCTGAAAGCACACTACCCTGAGGCTTTTATGGCAGCTCTGATGACCAGTGATTTTGATAATATCGATCGTTTAGCAATCGAAATCAATGAATGTAACAACATGGGGATCAAAGTGCTATCTCCCGACGTGAACGAGTCGTTTGTAGAGTTTGCCGTTGTGCCCGATCAGCCACAGATCAGATTCGGCATGGCAGCAATTAAAAATGTTGGTACGGCGGCCGTGGAAGAAATTTTACGGGCTCGTGATGAAAAACAATTTAGCAGTTTAGAAGATTTCTTTGAGCGGGTGAATGTACGGATTGTGAATCGTAAGGCGCTCGACAGTCTGATAAAAACCGGTGCCCTCGATCGCTATGGTAAACGCGTCATGTTACTGGAAAACCTGGAAACACTTTTGGCCTATGCCAGCAGAATTCAAAAAGAAAAAGCGAGTGGTCAAATTGATATTTTTGGTGATGCGATTGAGACATCAGACCAAATTAAACCTAAGCTCAAACTATCTACTGATGAAATCGAAACGAACATGCGTGAGCAATTGCAATGGGAACGTGAACTTCTAGGGTTATACCTCAGTGCCCATCCGCTTGAAGAATATAAAATGTGGCTTTCTGAGCAAACAGTAGCAACAAACCTTGTTACTCCAGATCTCCATGGCAAGGCCGTCACTATTGGTGGTGTGGTACTCGAATCCAGAGAAATATTGACTAAAAAGGGTCAGAAAATGGCCTTCGTAAAAATCGCCGATGAATTTGGAGAGATGGAGTTGATCTTATTCCCTGGCGTTTATGAAAAAAGTGGTGATCTGTGGCAACGCGATACTGTCGTAACATTGACGGGGAAGATATCGGGTGAAGATAAAGAAGGCAAAGTGAGTAGCTCCGCCCAAATTCTTGTCGATTCTGCGCGGGAAGTCACCCACAAAGAAGCCAAAAACTATGTACCAAGTATGAAGAAACAGAAACCGCCAAAAGTTCGAGTTCCGCGTGCTACTGAAAAAGCCCCAGCGCCTTCTGAAGAGGGGACACCGAAGAGGCTGTATATAAAGCTTAGTGAAGGTGGTGACCAAGAAATGCTTCGCGGCATAAAAAAACTTATTGATGACCATTCGGGCTCTACTGAAGTCGTATTAGTTCTTGGCGACACCGAAGATCGACAAGTCATAAAACTTCCGATGAGAGTGGAGTCGAGTAAAGAAATTCGAACATCTCTCCGTGCCCTAGTAGGCGATAAAAACGTTATCTTAAAATAAAAGCATATAGCTTTTGCCAAAAGGTAGCTTAGAGGATGACGCCAACGTGTTGCATGGCGATCACATAGAATCCGATGAGACTTATAACTGTCATATCAAACAATGCATGCTGGAGGACGTAGCGTTCTCCTCGTACGACGAAACGATGCAAAGCGATCCCATGTTTACCCAGAACGATCATTGATCCAGAAAGCGTTAGTACGAAAAGCATACTTCCCAGCCACGGCAGACTGCTCTTTGTAAGTAATTGAAGTCGGTTAGTTGTGCTTGATTTTTTGGTAAGCGAGCCTGCAGATGTGTTTGCCGCTGTAGTTTTAGTGGCTGATGTCTTTGTTGATTTGGTATTGTCCTTTTCGTCCTTAGGTACAAGCGCGTCAGACGACGGGGTGGTTACTGGTGCGGCCGTGACAGGCGCTGTTGGAGCAGGGTCAGCTGGCTTAACAACGGTAGGTTGTGGTTGTGTGGCGGCTACTGGAGTAGTGTATGGCTCCGCATACATGGCAACAATAACAGTAGCAGGGGCAGGGGCACCAGCTTTGGGGTCACCGGTATAATTAGGCGCATTGGCAATGCCAAATCCCACTTGCGTAAAGTGCGTTTCAAGTAGATTTTCACGGTGTGTCGGGCTATTCATCCAGGCTACGATCGTATCGTTACTGGTAGCATAGCCATATGCCAAATTCTCGCCTGCTCGGTTATAGCTATAGCCTGCATTCGTAATAAACACCCATGGCGGATTTCCTTCTGGAGTGTTATGTGACCAGTAGTCACGGGTTACCATGTCGTTTGCTTTTGCCTGTGCTGCACTATTGAGCTGTCCGTTTAGAGCCAATCCACCAAGCGCGTTTGCTGCTCGTTGGTTATTTGTTGATGCCAGTAAGCCATCAACACTTACATTTGTAGCATAGGATAGAACACTAGCCCCGTCTTTCCGGGAATATCGAGCTGGATATCCACTCATGAATACGCTCAGTAAGATCAAAATACTAAGCGGTAAATAGGGGGTATAGACTTTTAGAAAATGAGTACTTCTTTTTTGGTGATGACCGTGTCGTCTGCTGTGTCCTACGGACCTCGTAGTATTTGTTTTCATGATTTACCAATAATTATACCGCACAAGCTTATCTAATTACTAGTATTATCTAGCGTGAAAACGAAATTGGAACAGCGTCATTGCTGCTGCCTGAACCACGTTGAATGATTCTTTTTTACCAAACATAGGGATTTCGATAATGTCATCGACAAGCGCTAAAATATCAGGTTCGATGCCTTCCACTTCGCGCCCCAAAAGAAGCGCGATAGGCTGATCCGTGTGATAGGTATGCAACGGTATCGACTGGTCCGCTTGCTCAAGGGCGCACAAACGTATTCCATCAGCCTTAAGCTGATCAATGAGCTGCGCAAGGCTATCGTGGTGGCTCCAAGCAACCATATGTTCCGCACCAAGGGCCGTTTTGTGAATTTGGGCATCAAGCTTGCGAGCGATGTGCGGTAAGCGGGCATCACCTACTTTACTTGGGTAGGGCGAATATCCCGTAAAATATAAGTGATCAATGCCGATTCCTTCGGCGGTACGCATGAGAGAGCCGACGTTATGGGTACTGCGGATATCATGGACGATGATGCTAATAGTATGGTTTGCCATAGCCTGCAGTATACCGCACATTCCATCCTTTTTACTTCTGTAAAGACGCCTCTTATGGTTAAATAGGAAGAGCATGACACAAGATATCCGCGTCACCGACGAACAGTCAACTGAAAAACGGGCCCGACTTTTAGGCCTGTCGTACACTAATACGCAGCTATTGACCGAAAAACCCCTCTATAAAGAGATATTGCCGAAAGAAGATCTCTATAAATTACGTGTTATTCCGCTCAGCTACTCTAAAAATGGTATCCAATTTGGTATTACCACCACCACCTCTCAGCAAACAATGACCATGCTGAGCCAGCAGTTCTTGGACCAACGCGTAAGCTATACCCTTATTTCTGACAGCGGCTATAACGACTATATGAAGCTATACGATCCGCCAAAAAAAGTCGTTTATAACGATATACAAATCACTGGTGGATCCAATATTGATTTGGTTCGCCAAGTATCGAATACGTTGGAGCAGGTTCGAGCTGACGATATGCTGGCGTATCTCACCGATCAAGCCCACAAACTCAGTGCATCAGACATTCATATAGAGAATCAGCCGGAATACGTACGGATTCGGCTTCGGATTGACGGAGTTTTGCATCCAATTGCAAAAATAAGTCATGAACGATGTCGAATGCTCATTTCGGCCATCGCCAGTGCCGCAAACGTTTCAACGTCGGCCAATATCGCCCAGCAAGGGCATATAACCCAAAAAGTAGCCATGGCTGATACTTCTATAGTGGATGTGAACCTTCGCGTCGAAACGGTACCGGCGATAAACGGCATGGATATCGTAATGCGTCTCTTTAATATGGAAGCCAGCATGTATACACTTGATCGCCTGGGGCTTAATAGTATTGAGCGAAAAGTTGTCGATGATATCATCCGTAAACCGAGCGGGCTGGTGCTAGCCGTAGGTCCGACAGGGTCTGGTAAAACTACCACCTTGTATTCCATGCTCAATACCCTCAATATCGACACTCGTAAAATCATCACCATTGAAGATCCGGTAGAATACCAGTTTGAAGGTATCACTCAAATATCAGTCACCAGTACGACTGGCGAAGAAACTAATTTCGCTGATAAACTTCGTGCTGTCTTACGGCTCGACCCCGATGTCGTGATGGTCGGAGAAATTCGAGACAATGATACGGCCAAAACTGCCCTCCAGGCATCGCTCACCGGACACCTCGTACTTTCTACATTTCACGCTAGTTCAAGCGCCGCAGCACTGACTCGCATGGTAGACATCATTGGTCAAAACCCCTTATTCGTATCAGCTATTCGACTCATTATGGCCCAAAGGCTCATCAGAAGACTCGATGACGCTACCAAAGAAGCATACACGCCAGATGCTGAAACGAAACAACAGCTCCAAGAGATTATCGATAGTCTGCCATTGCAATATAAAAAACCCGATATCAGCGCTATCCAGTTATATCGCCCTGGTAAGAGTGAAGCCAATCCGTTCGGCTATAAGGGCCAAATTGCACTTCGCGAACAAATGGTCATGAGCGATCAACTTCGCGCACTATTGCAAAGACCGGTGTCTGAAATTTCAACGCAAGCGATCGAAAAATCAGCCGTAGAAGGTGGCATGCTCACCATGCTCCACAGTGCATTATTCAAGTTACTATCTGGCGAAACTACTATCGAAGAAGTATTTCGCGTATTGGGCTAAACAATTAGTGAAGCTATTGCTGGTACTAATTGCTCGTCCATTGCTGAAGGTATGATATGTTCGGCGTCTGGGTTTTCGACAAGTCCTGCAATCGCCTTAGCCGCAGCAATCTTATGATCATCGGTAATTTTGCGAACTTTATTATCAAGTGCTCCACGGAAAATACCAGGGAAGGCTAGCGAGTTATTCACTTGGTTTGGGAAGTCTGAACGGCCGGTTGCCATGATTGCCACGCCCGCTGCTTTTGCAATATCAGGCATTATTTCAGGAGTCGGATTTGCCATAGCAAAGACAATTGGATCTTTGGCCATTGTCTTGACCATTTGAGCGGTTAAAAGACCTGCTTGGGATACGCCTATGAAAATATTGGCGCTCACGAGTGCATCGGCAAGCGATCCGGAGACGTTGTTCTTATTCGTGAACTCAAGGAGCATTTTCTTGTCATCATTGAGATCGGTTCTGCTGCTACTGATAATACCTTTGCTATCCACTGCCAAAATTTCTGGCCCAGCATAGAGATTGATCAATTTCATAATGGCGGTGCCAGCAGCTCCGGCACCGACGCAGACGATTCGGGCTTTGGATAGATCACCACCGGTTACCTTCATAGCATTTATGAGCCCTGCAAGCACAACGATAGCAGTACCGTGCTGGTCATCATGAAAAACGGGGATTGGCAGCATCTCTTTTAGGCGGTCCTCGACTTCAAAACAAATTGGGGCTGCAATATCTTCGAGGTTAATCCCACCGAAACTTGGCGCAATAGCAGAAACCGTGGAAACAATTTCATCGGCTGTGTGTACATTAAGAATAATAGGCACGGCATCGATGTCGGCAAAATGCTTGAACAGCATTGCTTTGCCTTCCATGACTGGTAGCGCACCATACGGGCCAATATTACCGAGCCCCAATACAGCAGACCCATCGCTAATAACAGCGACCGAGTTGTTGAGCCAGGTGTAGTCACGAGCCTGTTCCGGATGATCAGCTACATAGGTACTGACTGCTGCGACTCCTGGGGTGTAATACGTGCTTAATTTATCTTGGCTATCTAAGCTGTCTTTGAGCGATATGCCGATCTTACCTTTTAATTCTTTGTGTTTCTTGAGTGCTTCTGCGTTGTAATCCATGGACTTCAGTATACGCTAGCACGAGCCGTCGGGAAAATCGATCCAAAAGGGGTTGAAGTAAACCCCTAAATAGTGTAGAATTTAATGATTATGCCATCTGTTATCAAACAAATCGAAGAAAAATATAAGAAACATGCAGTCGTTGACGTACGTCCTGGTGACAGCGTCCGAGTCCATCAAAAAATCCGTGAAGGCGCAAAAGAGCGTATTCAAATTTTCGAAGGACTCGTCATCCGTGTGTCTAAAAAAGACAGCCTTAGCTCAACAATCGTTGTTCGCCGCGTTGCTGGTGGAATCGGTGTCGAGAAGAGCTATCTTATGCACTCACCACTCGTCATGAAGATTGAAGTAACGAAGCGAAGTAAAGTTCGCCGAAACTACCTCACCTACATGCGTGCTCGAACCGGTAAAGCTGCTCGACTTACTGGCGTTGCATTCGACAAAGCAGTCAATGAACTTCCTGAAGATCCAGCCATTGAAGCAGCTGAGCAAAAGCTCAAAGACGAAGCTGCAGCAGAACACGCAGCCGCTGAAGCGACAAAAGCAGCAGCCGAAGCAGAGACTGAAGCAAAAGTCGAAGCAGCTGTCGCAAGCCACGACGAAGCCTAATCAATCTCGATCATACAAAAACCCACAGAAATGTGGGTTTTTTTGTATCTTCCGTATAGTATAGGCCCAGGAATACTGTGAAGGATGCTACAAAATGACAAACTACTCCAACGGTCACGAAGCTGAGAAAGTAGCTGCTCAGTATCTTATCCGGCATGGATGGATAATTAAGCAGCTCAATTGGCGCACTACCTGGTGTGAGATAGATATCGTCGCAGTTCGGGACAACAGTATTTGTTTCTTTGAAGTCAAGTATCGAAAAAGTGATTGGCAAGGCTCGGGCTAAGACTACATCACACCTCGCAAAATCGCCCAAATGAGCCGGGCTGCCGAAAGTTGGGTGCAAGCTCATAATTGGAAACAAGACTACAGCTTAGGAGCAATTGAGCTTTCAGGTCCTGCCTATGCCGTAACAAACGTCCTCTATGATGTAGATCTATAATTATGCGACTATGAGGCTTTGAAAAATGCTTTAACGAGTTTTAGGTCTCGTTTTTTCCACGCCGACTGCCATTCAATCATTTCAATACCTTGGTTATAGGCACGTTCAAATGCAGGTGACAATACTTTTCCGAAGAATTTTTTATATTCTGGTAAGAACGATTCATCACTACAGCTTCGGACTGCGTAAATTGGCATTCGATAGAATGAAAGATCATTGCCCATGTTCTTTTCAAGCCAATCCCAGTGAGAGGTTACCCATTCCCATGTTTGCTTGCGAGCATGACGGTTGCTAAAACTATAGGCAATCCAGTAGGCAACATCTTGTAAGCGAACTTCGTCGGTATCAATCAGCGCGAGAGCCCGGGCAATAAGTTCGGGTTGCTCGAAACCGGTAAGTGCGGCACATAGGTTGAGCCGTTCTTCACTGAAGGTACTGGCATTATGCATCGCCAGTAGCTTATTAAACTCCGCTTCACCTCCAGTTCGGGCAGCGGTACCATACACGACACCGCGTAAGTCTGGATCGAGCCCAGTATTGCGGAGGCTGGCACGTGGTCCAGGAGTTCGAAGCTCAGTACCAACGTCTTCGGGGGCATGCATATTTGCAAAGAATTCTTGAGCCACAGAAACAACTTCTGGCGTATCACTGGCTGCGGCAATGCCAAGGATCGTAGGTCGTAGCAAACGGTCAAAGTGTGACTCATGGGCGATTGGCTCCCACCCAAGTCGTTTTACTTGTCCAGCTACGAGGTCTCGAATAAATGGCTTCATAGATTCTCGGACGGATTCATCATCCATAACAACTTTTATGCTACCAAGTAGCCCAGCAATTACGTCCCATACCGCGTTATCATCTTCATTCTTATAGCTTTTTAGGAGATTAAGTACTTCAACGACATCAGTAAATCCAGATTTTGCAGCTTCGGTCATATCGGCCAGTAAGCCCAATCGATCGAGCGGCTCAAGGTGGCCTGAACGCACACGCCCGGCCAGCTGTTGCAAGTGACTAGCATTATAGGTCGTTCGGTAGAATCCACTTCCGCCATGATTAAGTTTAAAGTTCTCAGAGTGTTTCGTATCGATTCGTATATCGTGGGTATTAAGGGTTTCAGGCATATCAATTGAATTGCTCAGCGTCGGTACTGGCCAAACCACAGACCCTGATTTTTTTGCTTTCGGGTTGAAGTAGAATCGATTTTGACTGAGCGTGACGTGATCACGGGCAACTTCGGCATGAACCAGCGGGTACCCGCTCTGACTTGTCCAGGCATGCATGAAGGTTCTGACAGGTTTTTTAGATGCTTCTTCAAGCGCATCCCACAAATCGAGCGTTGTCGTATTTTTATAGCTATGTTTCTTTAGGTAATATCGAAGCCCCGTTTGGAAGTCATCAGCACCGAGGTAGTGATAGACCATATGGATGACACTAGCGCCCTTGCTATAGCTGATACCATCAAAGATTGTCCTAATTTCATCCGGGTGATTGACCGCCACTTCAACCGGGTGGGTGTGTTCGAGCGCATCGAGCTTAAGTGCTTGCTGCTGTTCGTCGACGGCAAATTGGGTCCACATCTTCCATTTCGGGAATATATGATCAACAGCTAAATATTCAAACCATGTTGCGAAGCCTTCGTTAAGCCACAAGTCGGTCCACCACTGCATCGTCACTAAGTTACCAAACCATTGATGCGTCAGTTCGTGTGCGACTACCATAGCAACATATTGCTGTGCAGACATGCTGGTATTCTCTGGATCGACAAGCAATGCTTGTTCTCGGTAGGTAATACAACCCCAGTTTTCCATGGCGCCACTAGCAAAATCGGGCAGTGCAATCATGTCACATTTCGCCAGTGGATAGGGGATATCGAAATACTCATTATAAAAGTCGAGGCATTTGACGGCCACATCCAGCGCGAACTTAGTATATTTAGTGTTCTCTGGGGTGGCGTATGTCCGCACTACGACTCCAGCTTTCGTCTTTGCTTCCAGATACTCCATTTTGCCATACACAAAAGCAAGCAAGTAGGTGCTCATATGCGGTGTTCGCTCAAACACAGTTTTGACCAGACCCGGGCTGTTTTTGACTGGTGTTTGATTTTTAACAGGCGTATTAGCAATAACTGCTTCATTTTTAGGTGAAGTAAGAGACAAATCAAACGTAGCCTTCGCTTCGGGCTCATCGATACAGGGGAATACTTCACGGGCATGATGTGATTCAAACTGCGTGGCGATCAATGTACCATCTGCATCTCCATCTTTGAAGAAACAAGGATACATGCCATTCATCGCCCGAGTAATGGTTCCGGTAAAGGTGAGGGTAACGGTGTATTTCCCAGGGAATAATACCTGCGCGGCATGAAGGCGGACTTCGTCAAAAGATCCGTGATGATTATTCCGATCAAGCTCTACAACGGCATCGCTCTGCTTACCATGCGACACGATATGGGCCGATGTTATTTTGAGATCTTTCTGGTGGAAGGTGAGCCGCTTACTTGGTCGCCCTACTTTATTGCCAGATATAATTACCGTACCCGTGAAGGTCATCGCCGCGCTATCTGGAGCGAGGTCAAGTTGATAATGAATTGGTTTAAATTGGTCGTAGAGGCGTTTTACTTTTTTCATTCACTCAAGTGTACCATCTGAATAGGGGCACTTAAAAATTCAAAATTACATTACGCATGCCCACCATCTAATCAAGAAAATGTAGGTTAGCCCTTCCAATTTCCATCAAACTAGGCTATACTTGTAGTACATAGATCCGGCCAACAGGTCGGATTTTTTCATCCGTACATTAAATAATTATTACAAAAATATAAAGACTAATCTCAAGAAAGGAGAGACTTTTCTGGGCTCGATCGATGCAAGGAAGAGGCAAGGAGCGGAACAAATCGTACTATCGGTACGATGCGTGAGCACCGAAGCTTCTGACGCAGCAGCGAACAGCCAACATGAACGGTGCTAGCGACGTAGTCGGTAGGCAGGTTCATGCGGCAGAAAAGTCGAATATAGTATGGAATTAGATATGAAAGGTCTGGCTATAGCTGTCAAAACTATAGCCGAAGAAAAAAACTTACCACTTGAAACCGTTCAAGAAATCGTCGAACAAGCACTCGCTGCTGCGTATCGACGTGATTATGGTGATCGCGAACAAGAAGTTCGTGTAACGATGAACCTCGCGACGGGCGACGTTGATGCATACATTAGCAAAGAAATCGTCGAACTTGTTGGAGACGATCGTTTCGAGATCAGCCTTACTCAAGCACAGGCTATGCGTAAAAACGCTGCCATTGGTGCAACCGAAGAAATTCACGAGAAAGTCGAAGACTTTGGTCGTGTCGCTGCTCAAACTGCAAAACAAGTTATCTTGCAACGACTTCGAGAAGCAGAACGAGAAATCGTTATGGCTGAATATGACGACAAAATCGGCACCGTTATTAACGGTCTCGTATCACGCGTCGAAGGTATGATTGTCCGAGTTGACTTGGGCAAAGCTCAAGGTATTATGCCGAAAAGCGAACAGATCATGGGCGAACGCTACTACCCAGGACAACGCCTCAAAGTGTTCCTTAAGGACGTAGAACGCGGATTCCGCGGGCCACAACTCGTCGTCAGCCGCGGGAACGCAGCTTTCGTAGAACACTTATTCCGCAATGAAGTTCCTGAAATGGAAAACGGATCTGTAGAAATCAAAAACATTGCCCGAGAAGCTGGTGTCCGCAGCAAAATTGCTGTTGCAAGCAGCATGCCTGGCGTCGACCCCGTTGGTACATTTGTTGGCGGTCATGGAACACGCGTCAACGCCGTCATGAGCGAAATCGGTGAACAAGAAAAAATCGATATCGTCGTCTGGAGCGCAGAACCAAAAGAATTCATCACCAACGCACTCAGCCCGACCAAAATCACCAAAGTAGAACTCTTTGAAGATGTTAAGAAGGCAACCGTAACAGTTCCAGAAGATCAGCTCAGTATTGCTATCGGTAAAAGCGGTCAAAACGTCCGGCTTGCTAGTAAACTTACAGGGTATGACCTTGATATCACGTCTGATGCACCAAAGCCCGTTGTGGTTGCTGAAGCACCGAAACCTGCTGCACCAGTTAAGCCTTCTGAACCGAAGCCAATGCCTCGACTCAAGCGCAAGGACCAGCTCGAAAGCAGCCTCCTCGACGCCATCGAAGAACACGGCGAGTAAATACAATCGCAGTGCGCTAGGGCCTCATCAATAATCCGGATTTATCCGGATTATTTTTTATCGTAGAATAAAATTGCATCCCGATTCGATCCACAGCCTCACACATGAATGCGCAGTGCAATGTATATGTGAGGAGCGGAGCAAGCCGTACACATGGTACGGCGACGCGAGCATCGCAGAATAAAATTGCGCCAGGGCTCAAAAAGATGGCAAAGTTCGGGGCTTTGCCCCTAACATGCCAGCTGGTCTGATGTTGAGGATTAGCACTCTTGCATGGCGAGTGCTAGTTTGATACTATTTAAAGAGCATATTCTATTATCAATATAGCTAACACCAGGGGGCACACTCATATGCAAGACACACCAGAATTCCACGAATTTTTAAATCACCTCACAGACAATGCGTTGCAAAGCCTCAAACACGCCGATGCAATCGCTCGTAGTTTTGGTAGTGCCTATATCGGCACAGAGCATCTACTGCTTGGTGTCCTTGCCCAAGATGTGAGCATGGGAGCAAAGATACTTGAAGGGGCAGGAGTTACGCTTGATAGAGCGAGACTGGCGCTGAACCTCACACCCAAAGCGATTGCCCTCAACATGGAGGCCAAGGGGCTCAGCGAAACCGCCAAACTCACACTCCGCATGGCCTATGATGTTGCCCAGGATTTCACCCAGGAATACTGTGGTACCGAGCATATTTTGTTTAGTATTCTCAGTCAGAAAAACGCTCGCGCGACCATATTGCTCCGAGATATGAATATAAATGTCGAAAGTCTCACTGGCGAACTCGAGCAATTCCTCAATCGACAACAGATGGAAGATTCTGGTGGTACAGGCACTCGAAAACGTGGTAAAAAATCACGCAAAACTGCGCTCGATTTCTTTGGTACGGATATGACCGCTCTCGCTAAAGATAATAAACTTGACCCTGTTGTTGGCCGGGAGGCTCAGATCCGTCGAGTCATCACTATTCTTAATCGACGAACTAAAAATAATCCCGTCCTGATCGGTGAGCCCGGTGTCGGTAAAACCGCGATTGCCGAGGGGTTAGCTCAGCGTATCGTGGCCGAAGACGTGCCCGATAGTCTTATCGACAAGCGAATTATTATGCTTGATCTTGCGGGTATGATTGCCGGTACGAAATACCGCGGTGAGTTCGAAGAACGACTCAAAAAAGTTATGGCAGAGCTCGAAGATGACAAGAAGACAATTGTCTTTATTGATGAGCTCCACCTTATCGTCGGAGCAGGTGCGGCTGAAGGGGCAATGGACGCCGGAAATATCCTCAAGCCAGCATTAGCTCGCGGTAAAATCCAAATGATTGGAGCTACCACCACGGCTGAGTACACAAAACATATCGAAAAAGATGCCGCCCTTGAACGCCGTTTCCAGCCCGTACAAGTACCAGAAACAACCATCCCCGAAACTATTGCGATCCTTAAAGGACTTCGCAAGCACTATGAAGCATTTCATGATGTCTCGGTCAGCGATGAAGTAATCGTCGATACTGTCAACTTTGCAGCACGATATATTAACGACCGGTTCATGCCCGACAAAGCAATTGACCTACTCGACGAAACATCAGCTCACTTGCGTGTCGACAAAGGCAAGACACCGCCTGAGATTAGAAAATTGACTAAAGAGCTTAAACTCGTAAATGTCAGGATTGACGAAGCTGTCGAATCCGAAGATTACGAACGGGCCGCTCGGTCTAAAACACGGGCCAGCCAGATAGAAGCCGAACTCAAAAAGCTTGCAGCTTCCGGCAAGACTACCAATAAGCTCGTTATGAAAAGTGATGATGTAGCAGATGTTGTCGCCCGAATGACAGGGGTTCCTGTACAGCGCGTTATCCGAGCCGAAGCCAAGTATCTTCTGAACCTCGAAAAGACACTTGGCAAACATATCATCGGACAAGATGAAGCAGTTGAAGCAGTAGCAAAATCGATACGAAGAAGTCGTTCAGGTATTTCTAGTGCCGGTAGGCCCATTGGATCATTCATTTTCCTCGGCCCAACAGGAGTCGGAAAGACAGAACTGGCTCGTGTATTAGCCGATGAATTCTTTGGTTCACGCGAAGCTCTTGTAAAAATAGACATGAGTGAATTTGGGGAACGACACACCGCAGCTCGCCTCGTCGGTGCACCTGCCGGATATGTTGGTTATGATGAAGGCGGTCAGCTTACTGATAAAATTCGACGCCAGCCCTACAGTTTAGTACTGTTTGATGAAATTGAAAAAGCGCACCCAGAAGTGTTCAATATGCTGCTACAAATCCTCGAAGATGGGGTGCTTACCGATGCCAAAGGACGAAAAATTGATTTTACCAATACCATCGTCATCATGACCAGTAACCTCGGTGCCGACAAGCTCCAGAAAGAGGCAAGTCTCGGTTTCCAAGCATCTTCTGCCGATGATCAGAAAGACCTTGAAGCATTGCATGAGAAGAACATAGACAAAGTTCACGCCGAGCTTAAGAAGATGATGCGGCCTGAGCTTCTCAACCGTATTGATAAGGTAATTGTCTTTCACGCCTTAACCCAAAAGAACGCACTGACAATTCTTGATCTGCAACTCGATGAGCTAAGGGCTAGATTACAAAAACATGGACTTGGCCTCGTTGTGAGCCCTGGCGCAAAGAAACATTTGCTGGCGAACGGCTACGATGCACTGAACGGAGCTCGTCCAATGCGACGGTTATTACAAGACACCATCGAAGATTCTGTTGCCACGGGGTTGCTGGACGACACGCATCTCAAGGGCGACATCATATCGGTAGGCATTAAGAATGACCAACTAACCTTTACTACCAAGCACGAATAAGCGTTGAAATTCCACCGTTGAGACAAAATCACATTGCACCCATCTGTTAGAGGAGAAACCTCTAGAATTGCGAGGATCTGTATTGATTCGACGATGCAGGTATTCTGCACTATACTTAAACGTAATGGAACCTAAAAAACGCTCGAATATTCCACGACTCCTTTTCTGGATGAGTCTCATCGTGGTTATAGCATTCGGTATATTCAAGCAGCAGGATATCTTTGATTGGTATACGCTCCGTGGCTACACACCTCCGGCTGCACTTCAAAATATCGCAACTGAAACAACCATGAACGCAGAAGGTCGAAAGCTCTTTTTCGTGAATAAACCAGTGCTACAAGAAAAAGCAGCCTTCTATAAAAGTTGCGAAGAGGGTGAAACGACTATTGTTTTGGGATGCTACAAGCCCAATAATGGAATATTCGTGCTCAATGTGACAGACGCGCGTCTCGAGGGAATTATGCAAGTCACCTCAGCGCACGAGATGCTTCATGTAGCCTATGAACGATTGAGTAGTAATGAGAAGAAGACTATCAATGCCGAGCTTGATACCGTCTACAACTCGCTCAACGATCCGCAATTAACTGAAAAAATTGGCGTCTACAAAAATAGTGGCGCAGATATTCATAATGAGCTTCATTCTATTCTAGGGACGGAAGTAGCGAAACTTTCTCCAGTTCTCGAAGCACATTATAAAAAGTATTTTATTAATCGGTCACAAGTGACGGCCTTGTCGGCAAAATATCAAGCAGTATTCCAGGAACGACGCGATACATTAACCCGATATGACGCTGATTTAGTCCGTCTCGAGGGGTTAGTAAAAACAAATAATGCCATCCTCGATACCGATCAGACAAGTATCGCTGCAGAAAATAGTCGACTTGATGTACTACTAAAAGCAGATCGAATTGAAGAGTACAACGCCGCCGTACCAGCCTATAACGCCCGCGTGAACGCGTTTAAAACGCTATTATCTCAGTCCAAGCAATATGTAGTTGATTATAAAACCACTCTCGATGCTCGTAATCAGGTGGCACTAGAGGCTCAAGAACTAAATAAAGCGCTTGATAGTAGGATCGATACCGTTGTCGAGAGTAAATTCTAGATTCCTAGAACCTCGTAACCCAAAGATGATACACTGTCTTTGAATTTGAGATGAGGGAAAGCTCGGTTATGGCAAAGAAAAATATACGATACGAATGCAGTAATTGCGGCGCCATATCTATGACATGGACGGGACGGTGCACGTCGTGCGGCGAGTGGAACACACTCCAAGAACAAATGATGATTGACTCTGTAGCGAGCGCCACAAAATCAGGCACCAAGCTTACACCCCAATCAGTCAGCGCAATTGCCAAACTCAAACGTGAACCACGGGTAGCTACCGGAATCACCGAAGTAGACACCGTACTGGGAGGCGGTTTTGTGGCTGGAAGCGTCAACCTCATAGCTGGACAGCCCGGTATCGGCAAAAGCACCTTATTGCTGCAAATCGCCAGCAGTATTGCAGCTACAATTCCGGTACTTTATGTCAGTGGTGAAGAGTCAGTGCATCAAGTCTCGATGCGTGCCGACCGCCTCGGTGCCAAAGGGTCTCAATTATCCATTGTAAGCAGTACGAGCGCTGATGATATCGCCGCGACAATTGCGGGTGGCGACTATAAATTTGTTGTCGTGGATTCTATCCAGACCATAACGGTCGGTGAGGTGAGCTCTGCTCCGGGAAGTGTTAGTCAAATCACTAATAGCACCCACATGCTCAGTGTTGTCGCCAAACAAACCAATACTGCTCTGGTACTTGTGGGGCATGTCACAAAAGAAGGCTCTATTGCTGGACCTAAGGTCCTCGAGCATGTTGTGGATGTTGTATTGCAATTAGAAGGTGATCGCTACGGTGGGTTCAAACTGCTAAGAAGCATCAAAAACAGATATGGTTCAACCAACGAAGCGGGTATTTTTGAAATGATCGACGAAGGTCTGGTTCCCGTTAAGAATCCTTCAGCGTCATTGCTGGCAGAACGACAGGTGAGCGATGGATCTATCGTGTTGGCCACCATGGAAGGCACCAGGCCTCTACTTGTTGAAGTGCAAGCACTGGTAAATAAAACGAGCTATGGCTACCCTAAACGGGCTGCTAGCGGCATAGACTTAAACCGCGTCAACCTACTCGTCGCCATGCTTGAACGCCGGACTAAGCTCAATCTAGCCGACCAAGACATCTATATTAATATCGTGGGAGGTATTAAACTCACTGAGCCTGCAGCTGATCTCGCCGTGGCAATGGCAATCGCTAGTGCCAGCAAAGGCATGCAGCTCAAGAAGAACGCGGTAGTTTTTGGAGAGCTTGGCCTCAGCGGGGAAGTACGCCATGTACCACATATCGAAAAACGCGTAGCCGAAGCCAAGAAACTCGGATTTGACGGCGCGCTCGGCCCGATTGTACGAACCGGGAAATCTCCGGCAGGGCTCGTCGGAGTATCTACCATCCGGATTGCCCTCAACGACTTCCTCTCAACGTAGCACTCAAAGTCTGTGATACAATTTCTTCATAACTAAAGGATTAAAAATGAATGACGATGCAAAAAAATATTATCTAACGTCTGCAATATTACTCGGTTCAGCATTTCTTGGCATAACACCGCTTGTAGTGAAGTTTATAGCTGAGACTATTTTAGGTAACCCTCCGGTAGATACGAGTGGACGTGCTACCGTCAATATAGCAATCGCGCTATCTATGGTGCTGTCGATCATAGTTAGTATGATTTGCGCTATTATCGGCATCGTCAAAAGTAGACCAGTCAAAAAATAGTATATTGATAGCTAAAACACCCGGTCATTCAGACTGGGTGTTTTTTATTGTAATGTGAAGCACCTACAAGGTCACGGTTGGCGATACAATAGTACCATCACTTGTCTTGACTAATGCCTTCTTAGTGCCTGATCCTGCGATGGCAGGGATGAAGGCGCTCGTGCCGGAGAATGTGGTACAAGTGGACGGATTTGGACTACCATAACAAACTATGTAGGAGGTGAATCCTGACAAGGAATTCCATGTCATATTATATGGTCCCGAGCCTGATGCGGAGAGTGTAAGCGTTGTAGCCGCAGAGCCGCCACCCGTAATGTTCTCCGCGGAACTGCTTCCGTCGTAGAGAGCTCCATCAATTATCTGGGCATAGATATTCTTAGTGCCGCTGAAATCTGGAGTGTAGGTAAATGCTGCCTGACCGCTTCCTGGGCCGCCAACTTCAAAGGATCGTATAGTTTGACCGTCAATAATATAGTTAACCGTACCTTTGAATTTTTCACTTGAGATAGCATGAGTACCTTGTGTAATGTTGACGGATAGGTCGTAACTCGTTCCATTTGGCGAAACTGATAGGCTTATCGATGGTTTTATGTCATCACACTTATGAATATCATCATTTTCAGATGTATTGCCACCGGCAACTCCACCGCCTGCAAATCTATCGGCAGAGAATATGTTTGCAGCTGCATTGTCTTGCTTATCCTTTGCCCGTTCTGGTGTACAATCGGTCGCTACTTTACCAGATACTTTATCAAGTATCTTTGACGAGTTACCGCTATTAGATGGTTGCTTATACCAAGAGGGGAACAGATCGGTAGCGCCACTTGGGACTACCGCACCGATACCAGGGTTATTACGGACCACAAATGCTGGAAGCGTCTGAAGGCCATCTGGCTTAACCCGCTCGACCGGCGTGATACCGTCGTGAGCTTTATTCATCCAACCCTGCCAGATTGGCTGAGTCATATTTTCCATGGTGCCACTCATGACTCGCTGGCGTGTGTGATATCCGACCCATACACCGGCAGCATATTTAGTCGAGAAGCCCATCATCCACCCATCTTTTCCATCGTTCGTTGTACCGGTCTTCATAGCGAACTTCCATCCGTTATAGCGATGCGGCTTGCGACCGGCAGGGAAGTAGCTGGCATTCGGATCGCTCATCATATCTGCAACGATGTAGGCTGATTCAGGACGGACAGCCTGGACACCTTTACTTGGCTTCCATTCTTCTATAGTCTTATTGCTTGCATTGGTGATTTTAAGAATATATGTCTGAGGAATATTTAAACCGTTTCGAGAGATACTACCGTAAGCATGGACGTGTTCGTCGAGGTGCAAGAAGGCACCATCACCGATAGCAGCAGAAGCATAGCAGGCTCCTTCTTTCGTGTTACCTTCATCCTGGAAACATTTATATCCACTCTTCAAACCTAGTTTTTCAGCAGTTTGAATTGTCTTGTCGATGCCCACGGTCAACATTGCCTTAACTGCTGGCACGTTGCGAGATCCACCTAATGCATAACGTAACGTCAATGGGCCAGGGTACTTGAGATCGTAATCCCACAAGCAGTTACCACCTTGCTTTGGTACTTCTTTCTTTGTACACGGGTATCCTTCAAGAGGACCTTGTGTGTCATATAAAACTGATCCAGCACCAACATTATTTCCGTTTTCAATCAACGCGGTATAGTCGTATGGCTTAAAGCTAGAGCCCGGAGGGAGGGGTTGGGTAGCATAGTTGAATTGACCGAAATCAGGATTAGTAAAATCAACACCTCCGACAAGTGCTACCATTTGACCTGTTGTTACATCTTCTGCGGCAAAAGCAGCATTATCGCCACCCTGACGCTTAATCTGTGCAAGTCCTTTGGCTACTTGCTCTTCGGCAAGCGCTTGTTTATCCATATCTAGTGTAGTTGTTACCGACCAACCGCCGATCTTGGCAGTTTCAGGTCGTGTTGTCTCGAGTTGCTTCTTGGCGGCTAGCACAAACCAAGGAGCCTTGATACCAGCATATTTAGCTTGAGGCTCTTTGACCTTGGCAATAGTATCAACTTTCTTAGCAGCGTCGCGTTCTTTGACAGTGATCATACCTTGTTCTTCCATGAGCTTCAAGATGTAATGCTGGCGCCCAATAAGTGCAGGCTTGGACTCACCAGGATTGGTCTTATAATACGCTCCATATGGTGAGTAAAAGGATGGTGACTTCGGAATAGCTGCCAGGAATGCTGCTTCGTCGAGCGTTAGGTCCTTGGCTGCTTTTTGGAAGTAGTCTCGACTTGCGGCTTCAACTCCGTATTGTACGTTTCCGTAGGGCGCAGTGTTTAAGTACCCAGTCAGAATTTCTTGCTTAGAATAACTTCGCTCAAGTTCAACTGATAGAATGAGCTCCTTAGCCTTACGCGTATAGCTACGGTCTTTGGTCCAGTTCTGGGTCAACTTCACGAGCTGTTGGGTGATGGTCGATCCACCTTGCTGGCTTGAGCTGCCTGAAGCGTTATTGACACCTGCTCGAACGATTCCTTTGACGTCAAAACCACCGTGCTTAAAGAAATCTTTGTCCTCTACGGCCACAGTTGCGTCTCGAACATATTTGTTGATTTCTTTTTCTGCTACCGGTACACGTTTGACGGCATCATAGTCTTCCCATAGTAGCGTTTTACCCGTACGATCATAATAACGAATACTTCCACCGATGTTATTACCCGATATATCACGAAGGTTTGGTAGATCTTTTCGGAAATAAGCAAAAAGTCCAATCAAAAGTAAGAAGCCGGTAATTAGACCTACACCAGTAATTTTGAGGGCCATAATGGCGCCATCACGGCTAAACCAATAGGCATACATTCGTTTTGGATGGAAATGATACAGAAATCGCTTAACGCGTCCTTTAGGGAGACCTGCTAGACGAGCAGCTTTGCGTGCGGCTTTGTCGTCTTTCATAGAACTAACTCTCTGAGATAAGCTGCGGTTCACCTTTATAGATTTACCACTCTTGGTAATATGAACATTCTTAGCTGATCGACGAGATTTTGGCGAACGACTACTGGACGGGTCACTCATATGATTTTACTGTCTCCTTAGATGGATATAGTATAGCAAATATTACGTATAAAAGTGTATATAAATCACAAGCATAATCCATGGTATTTGTTTGTCTCCGATATCGCTCGTATCATACGAGCCTACTGGCGCACGAAGTAATACTTGAGGTATACTTTTGGTTATGAGCAAAACAACACTGAGCGCAGAACTCGCCTGGCGCGGGTTCACCAAGCAAACAACCTACGCATCACCAACAGCAATTGACGGAGAACCAATAACGTTTTATTTCGGTGTCGACCCGAGTGCAGCCTCTATGACCATCGGTAATCTCGCCTCAGTCATGATGGTTCGACAATTTATTCGTCATGGTCACAAAGCTATCATCCTCATTGGTGGCGCAACAGGCATGATCGGTGACCCTGATGGAAAGAGTACGGAGCGAAATCTCAAAACATTAGAAGAAATTGACACCAACAAGAAAGGTATCGTCCGACAATACAACACGCTCTTTGAAGGTTTTGAGTTTGAAGTCGTTGATAACTACGACTGGTTCAAGGATATGAACTACCTGACATTCCTACGCGATATCGGCAAACACGTGCCTATGCGTCAGATGCTTGGCCGAGATTTTGTATCATCGAGGCTCGATGCCGACGGTGACGGCATTAGTTATGCCGAATTTAGTTATGTCCTCATACAAGCCTATGATTTCCTTCATTTATCTCGCGAACATGGTGCCAGCCTTCAACTCTGTGGTTCTGACCAATGGGGTAACAGCATTGCAGGCGTCGATCTCATTCGTCGCATCACTAGCCAAGAAGCACACGTCTGGTCTATACCACTTGTCGTAAACAAAACGACCGGCATAAAATTTGGTAAGTCCGAAGACGGGGCAGTGTGGCTTGATCCTAACCTCACGTCGCCATATAAGTTTTACCAATTTTGGCTCAACCTCGATGACGCCGGTGCCGTTGATTACCTCAAAGCTTTTCGGTGGTTCAAGCTTTGCTGAGCTGAATAGCACAGACTTTGAAGTTCTTAAATCTGAGCTGGGCGTCGTAACCGCTAAGCCCGGTGATGACCTCGTCGAAATCCTCTGCGCGGCTGAATTGGCATCAAGTAAATCTGAAGCCCGACGTTTCTTAGAATCTAATGCCATCTATGTAAATGGAACTCAGCTACCCCTCGAAAAAACTATCCTCGACACGACTGATGCAATTGCAGGGCACGCAGTGCTCCGCAGGGGAAAGAACGCCCAGAAAATCGTTGAATTTACATCGTGATATACTAATTTACTGAATCCTATAACCATAAAACGAAAGAAACATAATGGCCAAATCAACAAAAAAAGCAGATCAATATAATGATCCTAAACATAATTACCTTAAGTACTGGGATGGACGAGACTACGAAAATCAAGCTGAGCGAATAGCCCTCAAGCGTCTTCTCAAAGGTTTACATTTCAAACATGCTGCTGATATCGGTGGCGGATATGGCCGATTATGTATCTTTCTAAAAGATTACGCCGACAAAGTGACACTTGCTGAGCCTAGTCAGCAACAGCTCGACATAGGTAAAGATTTCCTGAAAAAGCAAAAAGATATTGACATGGTCCTCACCCAAGCCGATGACCTAAAGTTCAAAGATAACTCGCTCGACCTTATCACGATGATTCGTGTCATGCACCATCTTCCAGATCCAAGTGCCGAATTCGCTGAGATTAAGCGGGTACTCACCGATGATGGAATGTTGGTTCTCGAGATTGCAAACTACAGTCACTTCCGTAACCGCGTTAAGCATCTCCTAAAAGGCCAGAAGCTACCGACCAAACCAGTCGACATTCGCTCAAACAACAACAAGAACAAAGACGAAATTGCATTCGTAAACCACAACCCTAAGACTGTTATCAAGCAACTCGCTCACGCTGGACTCAAGGTTGAGCGAATTTTGTCTGTATCGAACCTGCGTAGCCCTGGCCTCAAAAAAATTGTCCCGATGCAAGCCATGCTCGCCATAGAAAGTGCCGTCCAAGTACCACTCGCCAAATCATTCTTTGGTCCTAGCACCTTCCTTCTCGTCAAAAAAGCGTCGTAGGGCAGGCACCTGCGTTAGCGCCAAGCCTAATCCTCGGGTAGTATAGAGACATATGGAAGAGATTATTCCACTTACCAGTGTCAAAGGAGTTGGACCGGCCGTAGCACGGCTGTTTGCTATGATTGGTGTTTCGACGGTCGAAGACTTGGTACTGAATTTTCCTCGGCGGTATGATGATTATTCTGTTGTTACGAAGATAACTGAGTTGCGTCCTGGCCCCGTGACGATTCGTGGACAGATCGAAAAGATTACCGGCCGTTATGTTCGGCGTGGTATGCATGTCACCGAAGCCGTCGCCCGGGACGGGGACCAAAGTGTTCGGTTAGTGTGGTTCAACCAACCATACCGGGCTACTGCAATGAAACCGGGGGCAACCTACTTCATATCAGGATTGTTTGAGCTTAGTTTCCAGAAATTTGCCATCATGAATCCAAGTACCGAGCTTGAATCTGATTTTCCGGTTAATACTGCCCGTATTGTGCCTATATACCGTGAGACAAAAGGCCTTAAGTCGACTCAAATTCGACGTGTCGTCAAAGAATGCCTGCCGTCCATTCGTGCGACGACCGAGACTTTGCCACACTGGATTGTAGAAAAGCATGGTCTTATGAGCCGAGCTGAGGCAATTGAGGCAATGCATTTCCCGAACAGCCCAACTCATCTCGAGGAGGCTACCAAGCGACTTGGATTTGAGGAAGTATTTGGCCTAACCTTGGCGGCACTTCTCAACAAACACGAAGCAATGACGGAATCATCGCTTCAAATTCCGTTCGTTGCCCAGCTGGCCACCGAGTTTGTGAGTCATCTACCGTTTACACTGACCGACGATCAGAAAAGGACGATCTGGCAGTTATATAAAGATATGCAAGGAAAGCATCCGATGAACCGGCTGGTAGAGGGCGATGTGGGCTCAGGGAAGACAGTTGTGGCTACCATGGCCTCACTCATGGCGCTTGAACAGGGCTATCAGGTGGCATTTATGGCACCCACCGAACTTCTCGCCCGGCAACACGCCGATACCATTTATGCACTCATGAAGCCACTGGGATATGAATCGCAAGTAGGACTACTGGTAGGTAGTATGAAGCCGTCACAAAAGTCGGCAGCCCACGCGGCTATTGCAGCTGGCCAAACCAGGTTCATCATCGGCACGCATGCCCTCATTCAAGAAAAAGTAGATATGCAAAAGCTGGGGCTTGTTATTATCGATGAGCAACATCGCTTTGGGGTCGAACAGCGCAAGAAACTTCAGGCCAAAGCAGGGCATATGCCCCACGTTCTTTCGATGACAGCCACGCCGATACCGCGGAGTTTAGCCCTCACATTGTATGGAGAACTCGATATATCGATTATTGGCGCCAAGCCTGTCGGGAGACTTCCAATTATTACATCCATCACGTCACCGAATTCTGTCGAAGCCATGTACCAAGCAGCTGACGCGCAGATCGAGCAAGGACGTCAGATGTTCATCGTCTGTCCGTTAGTTAATGACTCCGAGGCAATGGTTGGCACAAAGTCTGCCGAAGAAGTGTTTAAGAAAATGTCACAAGGCCGCTTTAAACATCGACGTGTCGGGTTACTCCATGGCCAAATGAAGGGTGCCGATAAAGCAAAGATCATGGAGGATTTTGTGGCCCACAGATATGATATTTTGGTGGCCACAACCGTTATCGAAGTCGGTGTAGATGTGCCAAATGCGACGGTAATGATCATCGAGAATGCCGATCGTTTTGGATTGGCTCAACTTCATCAACTGCGGGGGAGAGTTGGCCGGAGTAGCCACCAAGGCTATTGCTATCCGGTACTAAGTGACTCAAAGGCACCATCTCGCAGATTAAAAGCTTTTGAACGCAATAACGATGGGTTCAAACTGGCTGAGCTCGATCTTGAGCTTCGTGGCCCAGGCGCCATATATGGGACTTTCCAGCATGGCCAACTAGACCTTCGAGTGGCCAAATTATCCGATACCAAGCTGATTGCCCAGGCTCGTCAGTCATCCCAGGAATTTATAGAAAGTGGCGAAAGCCTGGTACAATATAGCTATCTAGCCGAGCGAGTGACCAAACTCCGTGCTGTAACCAATTTAAACTAATATGAATATACGCTATATTTTACATAAAGCTCGAACTAATCCTCGTGGAATAAATTTCTAATGTGGGCAGGTACGACACTTACCAACAAATCGGGCAGTATCACGGGTACTCATCAAAAAATCGATCGAGTCGCTCGTAATAACATCTCTCAATTGATCGTCGATGATACCCTGTTTCCAAAAGCCAAAGATATCCTCCACTTTGAAGGCAATAATGGCCCTGACGGCATCAAGCGAAAAAGTCCGAGCGTCAACGAACCGGTCCACTTTTTTAACCCTTTCGATGATAACGATACCACTCTGGTTGAAATCATCCAGCGCCATTACGATTTTCTGGTCAAAGAAATTAAGGCAGGTAATCCAGAGATGGTCTCTTTTGAAGCTGCGTGGCTATCTCATGCAATTGTCGACGGACTGACTCCAGCACATCACTACCCATACGAAGAAAAATTAAGTGAATTACGAGGCGGGGAGGGCAACGAAACCCGCAGCTCAATTAAAGACAAAATACTATTGCCTGGCGGTACCCGCAGAGAACAGGTCAAAAATAACTGGAAAATGTATGGCCACAAAGGGCTCATTAGTACCCATGGCATGTTTGAATTTGGTGTAGCGGCAATTACAGCCCCTTTAATGTTTTCCGATAGCCTGCCAACGCATGAAGAGATCACTCTGATTCGGAAAATTGGTGTTACTGAATGGTTCACGCGCACCGCGCGCGAGATTGCCGTCCTCGACATGTATACCCGCTATTATCAAAAGGGCTGGACTACCAAGCTCACCCTCCAAGTTCGCAATAAATTGATGCCAGAAATTATCAAAGCAGTGACTCTTTCTTGGTATTGTGCACTTCTCGACGCGGGAGTCGTCCGAGATCTATGAGAGTTATCTCGGGCTTTTTGGGAGGCCGAACCTTCGAATCACCCCACGGGCACCGCACGCACCCGATGGCAGAAAAAGTCCGTGGAGCTATATTTGGCGTACTAGGCGATATCAAAGATCTGACGGTACTTGATGCATTTGCCGGAAGTGGAGCCTTGGCAATAGAAGCAATAAGTAGGGGAGCGAAGACTGCCACGCTTATAGAAGTCGACAAAGGTGCTCACACCATCATAGAAAAAAATATTGAGGCCCTCGGCATCGATGAGCGCACTACCACCATTCGAGCGTTCGCAAATGCTTGGTCTACGCGACATCAAGATCAACTCTTCGACCTCATCTTACTCGATCCACCATACGACACTCTCCCATTCCGTGATCTCAAAGCCATGCCCAGACATCTCGCCGAAGGTGGCACACTAGTGCTTTCGTGGCCCGGCAAAGCCGACACCTACCCCTTTGAAGGTCTGGAAATTGTTCAACACAAAGAGTATGGCGACTCGCAGTTAATATTCTATCAACGAGTTTAGTTTTCATATTTGTAACTTGGTAAGGAACTAGTCACGTTCACACATAGGGTTAAGGTTCAAGGACTTTCATACCAAACTAAAAACCCAGTCATAGGCTGGGCATTTTGTTTGGTGCGGATGAAAGGACTATCGCACACTCCGCCTTTGGCGGAGCACTCCTCCACTCAATCTTTCTCGAAGCAAGCTACTGTGATAGATTTCGTTTCGCGAACCTTCACGCCTTTGCAGCTTGCTTTGCAATCTGCAGGGTGAAGGCAGTCTCAATGCAAAACCAATTAAAAAACCCAGGGAAACCTGGGTTCTTGAATTGGTGCCCTTGAAAGACTTTCATACGAACACCTTTTAGCCTGGATTGACCATCTTAGAGTTGCCTTTGAAGAGGACAAAACTGATGCGTCAAAGTAAGGCTACAAGAGTCCTAAGTTCTTTACTTTCAGGGCTTTCTTTATATCCAGGAGTCGTTCGTATGTTGGGTTCTCTTCACCACGCTCAATTCGAGCGTAGTAATTCACATGTACACCAGCAGCGTCAGCAACTTCTTGTTGAGTTAGATGGGCTTTCTCGCGAATGGCACGGAGTTTTATTCCTAGCTCTTCACGCTTGTTATCTTTCTCGCTGGACATATACGGATAGTACCACACCTCTTGAATGCTTTCCAGCTGCAATAACGGAGGTAGTCTAGCATGTCACACCATAGTTCACACAGCGATGACAACATGACTTTCATCATTATCGTACTATTTGCAGGTGTCTATTGGACTCATAAGGCGGCTATACTGAGAATTACGCGCATTGCTTTTATCTGTGCCGTAGTGGTTTTGTTGCTTTTCTGTGTATTGCGAGTTTATAGAGGCATCAGGAAAGTACAATTCTGGTTGAATCCACGATCGACGAACTTTACTGAAATTGATGCCATGACCGGACTGGAGTTTGAAAGGTACATTGCTCAACTTTTAAAGCAACATGGTTACCAGCAAATTCGACTTACGGAGAAGTATGATTATGGCGTTGATATTATTGGCGTAAAAGACGGCTATACCTGGGGCATCCAAGTGAAAAGAAGTCACGGATTAGTGAAAGCCAATGCGGTTCGCCAAGTTGTGACTGCGCTACGAATGTATGGCTGTGATCGCGCAATGGTAATTACAAATGGGGAGTTTAGCCGGGTAGCAATCGATCTAGCAGCAAGTAATGATTGTGTGCTTATTGATCGCTTAACTTTGAGCAAGTGGTTCAAATAGAGTTAGACAAGTGACAGGGAGCACATGTCATCTGTGCTCCCTGTAATTGAACAGTTAACTGCTAGTAGCTTTGAGCAAAGAGCCAGACTTCAGTTGCTGGCTTACCAGTGTAGAAGTCAGTACCCTTTTTGCCGGTTTCAATGCAACAACGGCTGACAGCCTTGGTTTCTTCTTTTATCTTTGCCTCAATTTCTGAATTGTCGTTCCAGAAGACCTTAACAAAGCCTTTGTGTTCTGCGAGAATCTGCTTCATCTCTTCGTAGGTCGATGCTTCACGAGTGTTCTCATCACGAACCTGACGTGATTTTACTAACAGGTCAGCCTGAATTATCTCAAGCAGCTTTGCTGTCTCTTGTGCTGTATCACTTGCCGCGAAATGGTTTTCTTCACCAGTGTCACGCCTCTTAGCAGTCACAGTCTTATCTGCCGCTTCTTTCTCCCCAATCTTGAAGATTACTGGCACTCCCTTAACATCCCATTTGTTAAGTTTGTAACCAAAACTCTCATCGTCGCGGTCGTCAACATCAGCTCTAATGCCAGCTTGGCGGAGAGTAGCTTTTAGCTCGTTTGAAAAAGCTACCAAACGTTCGTTGCTTTTGACTGGCACAATTACTACCTGCTTAGGTGCGAGCCTTGGAGGCAATACAAGCCCATTGTCATCACCGTGGCCAAGAATCAGACCGCCTATAGAGCGGGTAGATAGGCCCCAGCTGGTTTGCCATACAAACTTTTCTTCTCCATCTTCGTCTTGAAACTTAGTGTCAAAAGCTTTGGCAAAGTTCTGTCCGAGGTCATGTGAAGTACAGCTTTGTAGTGCCTTTCCACTTGGCATCATAGTCTCAAAAGTTAAGGTCTCATCTGCACCGGCAAATGTTTCCATTCGTGACTTTCTACCTACATAACCATCAAGGGCGTAATACTCCCTATAAAGTTTGGCGTAGGAGTCCATGGCATACTTTTGCATTGCCTTGGCTTCTTCGTGCGTTGAGTGAATAGT
Source organism: Candidatus Saccharimonadota bacterium (assembly GCA_026395435.1). Lineage (GTDB taxonomy): Bacteria > Patescibacteriota > Saccharimonadia > Saccharimonadales > AWTP1-31 > JAPLYT01. Next base: position 65,577 of record JAPLYT010000011.1, on the reverse strand, counting down.
ATGCCCTTCTTGCCATAAGAACTCCGTCGTTCGTAGAAAAGGCAATGTACGTTTTTCCCATCTTACCGCATTTGACCACTGGTTGAGCTTAATTGGTAGGTCGCGGTGACTCTGAACCCACTTAGTGAACGATGCATTGATGATCGTTTCACTAGTAGGCCTGATGACAAGTGGTTCTTCTAGCTTCTGGCCACCACCATGGGTGACAATTGCTAGTTCTGGAGCGAATCCATCTACGTGACTCTTTTCTTTCTCGATGTATGACATTGGAATGAAGATTGGGAAGTAGGCATTATCTACTCCGTAGTCCTTAATCATTTCATCGAAAACTTTCTGAACATTCTCCCAAATAGCGTAGCCATATGGTCTTATGATCATGGTTCCTTTTGAAGGGCCGTAGTCTGAAAGTTCAGCAAGCTGCACTACAGCGGTGTACCACTTTGCAGGTTCGTCTTTTTTGTTTGGTATCAAATTCTTAGTCATTTTATTCCTCTTTCGTTCTTTAGATTATTACACACTAGATGCTCATATAGGCACTGCCATATAGAGCGCACTTTTTTTCGTAGAAACGCGCCCAGTTGTGGTCGCCATAGCTAAAATGCCACCACTCTGTTGAGAATGGCGCGAAGCCAACGTCAAACATAGCTTCAATAAGCGTTTCCTGATTTTGTCGCTGCACTTTATTCAGCTTGTCGTTCAAGATATGTGACTTAACTCCTAATTCACATATCTTTCCGCCCATATCCACAGTAACCCCATTTTCAGAGTCGTAGATTTCTATATCAATCGCTCCGCCAGTTACATGGGGACAAGCTACTATGTGATATGGGTTTGATATGTATTGCTCCGCATGGCCAATACACTGATCCATGCTCCAGTCAGGATTTTCGGCTTCAAGTTTGTCCACATAGTCATCGAACATGGCTGTTTGAACTTCTAATGGACGATAGCCAGCCCGGACAACTATGTGCCAGTGCTTTGGCAATTTAGCTTGTGCAGCCTGGAGTCTCTCTAATACGCTTTCTCGTACTAAAAGCTTAAAGTCAGCATGTTCCTTAATGTAGCTATCGTAGAACTTACCTTCAATTTCATGGACAAGTTCCGATTTGTCTAACCAAAATGGGTTTTGCTGCAACGAACTTCCAATCGCAACTAGGTGTTCTCCTTTTTCAGTCGTAGAGATGAATTCTGTAGTGGCTTTCTTTGCCAACCGTTCCTTTAATTCCTCGCTAAGCATGATGAGCCTCCCACTGCTTAATTAATGTTGTTGCGTCAAACCTGCGGCCTTGTTCCATCATTGAAAAATGATCGGTACTTCCACCTATCTGATCCATCCGCCCATTGTCAGTAACAATATAGCGATAGGTTACATCAGCATTTGTAACACCTAGCAAAGCAAGTGTGCCGTGAGCGATATCAAGTACGCGTTCATTGAACTCCGCATCCTCATTGGTGTACCTGGTGCTCATGACGTACAAGTGATCGTAGGTCAGGTCACGTCCTTCTACGGCGGCGTTTACTGCTTCAATGGCGAATAGTGACTCAACTGAAGGCAGTAAGCCGTGTGCATCATCACTCGCATCAAAGTATGTACCTTCGTTCCTGAGTAAATGTTTTTGATCTTCGCCATCTATATCAACTACTCTTTTAGCTTTGCTATGGTACCAACGCCGAAAACTTCCTTGTCGAGCCATATAGTCCATCATGGCTGTTCCTGCATCTCCAGACTTCTGCCATAGCTCTGCAAACGTTGTAACCGATGTTCCTTGCGCAGTAACGGCCTCAACACAATGTGCATGTAGCCCAACTAGATCCACTCCTTTGTCGCCAAAGAATTGGTTTCTGTCTGTGACTCCAAGCCTATCCAACGTACCTACTAATCTTGTGCTATCCTGTTCCCCGAGTTCAACCGCTCGAAGAGAGGCGGCAGGGATTCGTTCGCCTTGTTTATTGGAAACAAAGCGTTCACCTGCTATATCTCCCGCACGACCAAACTTATCACGAGCAGCTTTAATAGTATCGACTAGTACTATGTCGCTTGCTGCACCACCAAGTGTTAAGGCGTATTTTGCTGTGTAAGGACCACCTAAATGAGGTGTCTCACGTACACGGTGCCCTTGATCTACTAACTTAATCATTTCAGTAGAGCCTAGCTCTACTCTTTCAATATTTACCATTAAAGTATTCCTGACAATCAGCACAAATAAGAAAACGGCCCGGAGGCCGCTTTGTGCTGATTTCTTTTTACTTTAGGGTAATTTTAGCAAAGCCTCCGGTGACGAACGGGGCTGGGTGATAGTGCATAAATTGTTTGACTAATGTAAAACATTATTGTGTATTATACATTTTTGATTGCTGTCTGTCAATACTCTTCTATTTAATGTATTTCTCAACATTTCACCAGACTCTTACTCTATGCCTATTAGTTGCTTATCTTGCGTCTCGGTCAATAATGTAGTATTTATTCTTTCTATCTGTTACGATAACCTCATAACATCGTATGGGTGGGCCAAGGAGTTTAGATGTTTTCACTTGCGTCCACTACAGAACCTAACTTTATCGAACGATACCTTATCGGTACGTCGCCAGCTGCACATCTCCTCAATATACCAATTATCATCATCGTTGGCTCGCTCTTCATTTGGTTCATCATTCTACCTACTGTTCGGATAATTCTGGACATACTCGACTACCGGCGACTTCGCGACCGTAAATTAGTATTTCTAGAGCTTACACCTCCACATATCAGTACCAAGTCTCCCCTAGCAACAACTGAGTTATACGACACTATCCATGGGTTGCTTAGTAGCGTTACTCATAAGGAGCGTTTATTTAACCGTAAACATGTATTACCACTTGAGGTCTATGCTACTCGAGAAGAAGGTATTCGCTTCCGAGCGGCGCTTGACCCAGACGATGTCGAGCTTTTTCAGCAACTGGTTATTGCATACCAACCACAGATACAGTTTCGGGAAGTCAAAGATTATATGACGGCCGCACTCAATGGCCAGGATTTTCGTATTTTAGAATTTGCTCAGACAAACCACTTTGCATACCGACTTGCTGCTCACGATAACCTAAAGCAACACGACCCCATGGCCTACATAACTACCTCTATGACAAAACTTGGTGAACACGAGCTACTGGCTATGCAGTTGGTGCTATCTCCAGCTTCACCCAGAGCGGCAAATAAAATACGAAGTCAGTTACTGCACGGTGAAGATAAGGGATTAAACCGCGAATGGTGGCACTATCCATTTATCTTTGTTGGCAAAGTTATCAAGCTCATTTTTAGTATGCTCGCTGGCTTATTGGAGATTCTTGGCGATGAAATGGCAGGCGTTCGAACGCCTCGCCAACAACAAGGATCTGGGTACTACGGCTCACAGCAAAATATCAGTCCGATCAATAAGCCAGCCATTGATACAATCCACGCCAAGCTGGCTGAACAGTTATTCAACGTAGATATTCGCGCATTAGTAGTCGGACCAAACAGTGGGCAGCGTGCACAAGGGTTGGCCAACGCACTCTATATGTTCCGTGTACCTGGTTACCAAGGGCTGTACTCTCGAAATACGGGGAACACATGCAGTCAGAGGATATGGTTAAGTCAGTGGCGAAAACACTGCCAGCCCCACTATCTATGAAGAATCACGCTAATGCTGCCGATTACGATATTGTTCTAGGAACTAATAATCACCATGGTAGTCGCACCACTATTGGATTAACTGCCAAGGAACGAGAAAAGCATGTTTACCTCATTGGTGGTACGGGGAACGGTAAGACCACCATGCTTGAATATGCACTGTTACAAGACATCAAAGCCGGTAAAGGCGTAGCCTTTATCGATCCGCACGGTGATGCTGCCCAGAAACTCCTAAGATACATTCCCGAGGAACGTATTAAGGACGTCGTCTACTTAAACCCTCGGGACATTAAGCACCCGATTGGCCTCAATCTCCTGGAGCTGCCTGAGGGACTCGACGAAGATGAACTGCTGGTCGAACAAGAGCGCGTGACTGAAGCGGTGGTATCGGTGCTACGGAAAGTCTTCGCCGATGACGATGCCAATGCCCACCGCATCGAAGGTATGCTCCGTAATACTATTCGGACAGCTTTTAGTACCGAAAATCCGACCTTATTTACCTGTTTAGAGCTACTCCGCAACAGTGAATTCCGTAATAAGGTGGTAGCAAAGCTCACTGATGCCCACTTAAAGGATTTCTGGCGAGAGGAGTTTGGTAAGGCTGGCGGCATGCAGCGGGTGAGCATGACCAAAGGGCTAACCCACCGTTTAGACCGTTTTGATGGCTCACAGTTTGTAAACCGCATGATGAGTCAAACGAAATCAACCATTAGCTTTGAGGACATCATTGATTCTGGCAAAATCCTGATCTGCAACTTCTCGACTGACATGGGCGAAGATACTGCGACTTTATTTGGCACTACCGTACTAGCTAAGCTCAAGATTGCCGCCGAACGACGCCACAACCAGCCAGAAGCGGAGCGTAAACCCTTTTACGTTTATGTCGATGAATTTCAGAACTTTGCAACCACTCCATTTGTGAAAATGCTGTCTGCCTCACGTAAGTACAGGTTATTTCTAACTATTGCTGAGCAATCTGCTGCTCAACAGGAAGAACAGCGATTAACGGAAGCAATACTGGCCAATGTCAGTACGATTGTCTGCTTTGGGCTCGGTAGTCCATCTGATGAACGATTGTTACTGGGTCGGTACGAACCATGGCTTGCGAAGGGCAACTTGCTCAACCAACCAGCCTACAACTTTTATCTACGAGTAAAAGCCGAGGAACCAATGGAGCCGGTGTCCGGGGAGACTATTGTGTTATCGCCAGAAGACGGCAGCGAGAAAGTAGCCCAAAAAGTTCTTGAAGCCTCCAGAGAAAACTTTGCCGTTGAGTGGGCAAAGTACCAGTCAAAAGCTAAGGCCACTAAAAAGACCAAGTCCGTCACCGAACCTGGAAAGGTGACAAAACAAACATCGGCGATTAAACAAGAAGCTCTTGAGGTATAGAATGCAGTAACTAGCTTAGTGCTTGTGCTAACGCTAAAATGGTGCTATAATACATTCTATGATTTATTCAGTCATCTCAAACCAATCAACAACGACAACGGTACTGTCCTAGACCGTTGGGTTTGTCATAGATTGAAAACTCCCATCGGCGGGAGTTTTTTTGTTTCTCGGAACAATACTCCATTTAGGGCGAAAAGCAGAGACACTAAACCCTAATCGTAACGGAGTTACATAATGAAATACTTTATTCTCAATCAACAAAGACAAGTCGTTGAAATAGACGACTACTTAAAGCTACCCGAAATTGACAGTGAATTTGAGCGGTTTATACGCCGTGAGGCTCTCAACGAGATAATAGTTGAGCAATCAAACGATAAGCCAGCCTATCTTGCACCAGCTAGTAAGCTCGGCTTCAACTGGGAGCAAAACGCCGATATTGGACACGTCCAATACAACTTCAAAGCCAACTTAATGCGTAGACTAGTTCAAGACTATGCTCGGCAATTAGTTCACGATATAGACCTACCTATTTACGAAGTAAACGGGGCTAATATGTTCAGTCTAAAGCACCCCGTAGTGGACGCATACGCTTCGCTATATGGCGACAGGCTCTACCAATTTAAGTCTGGTAAATCGGATATTGTGATGAGCTATGACGCAAGTTACCCGCAGTTCAACCTTGCAGCCAAAGCACCGCTAAGTCATAAGCAGTTGCCGTTCGCACACTTCTCAATTTCTGACTGTTATCGTCAGGAGCAAAGCGGAGAAATGATGTTGCTACTACGCCAACGACGCTTCTATATGCCTGACATTCACCCTTACTTCAAGGACATTGCACAGGCTTTTGAATGGTTTCCAAAACTGCAAGCCAAGATTTTGCAATCGGCAGAAAGTGCAAATCGTAAATACCAAGTTGTCATAGAAATTCCCTCGGAGAAGGTATGGCAAGAGTACAAGGACTACATAGAGCAGATACCTGTTTCACTAGGTGATGATGTACTGGTAAATATCCTTGAAGACGGCAAAGACCGCTACTGGGCGGTTAATGTGGACTACAAGATAATTGACAAGCTCGGACAAGCCAGAGAGATTGCGTGTATTCAAGTTGATATTGGCAATGCTTCACGCCTAAACATTCACTACATAGACGAAGACGGACAAGCTAAGCACCCTGTCATTATTCACTCAGCAATTCCTGGCGGTATTGAGCGTTATCTATACATTCTGTTTGATAATTTTGAGCAAGGTCTACCAGCGTGGATACAGCCAGTTCATATACGATTAATTCCTGTTGGCGGTGAGTTCGTTGAGCCTTGCAAAAAGCTCATTGAAAAATACGCCCACCTACCACTACGCATTGAAGTTGACGACAGAGCTGTTAGCGTTTCTTCACGCCTTAAATCGGCACACGAAGACTATGTACCACACAAAATAGTTGTGGGTCAGCAAGAAATAGATGGACAGTTCGGTGAGCTGGATAAGTTAATCGCTAAACTTATAAAAGAAGTTGGGGACAAACCATTCATAAGTCGTGAGTGGCCAGCTGAGGTGAGTCGTCAGCTTTAGAAGTTGCAACTAAAGGAGATGAAGGTGATACTAATCCTCGATCGCAACAAAAGTAACATAGAAAACTAACCGAATGCACTTGAGGTATAATTACGGATATGAGCGAGGCAAATATGGCTAAACAAGAATACAACAATCAACCAATAACTATTGAGCAAGCAGTTCCAGCTGATGCAGAGGCAGTATGTAATGTTTTAAGACAAACCTGGCTAGACACCTACCCAAATGAGGAAGCAGGCATAACTCGTGAAGATATCCAGCGGCGGGTCGAAGGCGAACATGGTGAACGTATACCTCAAAACATTGAGAGATGGCGAGACAGAATTGAAACAAAAGATGGTACTACGGCAGTCTATGTTGCCCGAGCAGGTGACAAAATAATAGGTATGACGGCTCCGGGCATTATTAATGATCAGCGAAGAATAGGCGCGATATATGTATTACCTGAAGCGCAAGGAAAAGGAGTGGGCAGTCAATTAATGCAAAAAGCTTTAACATGGCACGGCTCAAAAGAAGATATCTTCCTAGCAGTTGCGAGCTATAACCAAAATGCTATTGATTTCTATAAACGCTTCGGCTTTGTTCCAACAGGCAAACCCATAGAGGATGAGGGCGACGTCTTTAATGGCAAGCAAATACCTGAAATAGAGATGGTACTTAAGGCAGTACATAGTCCAAACGAAGACTGGCAGGCTATTGAGCAGCAACTGCCTAATCTCAAGAATGTTGAGGGTGGCTTTAGCCAGGCACAGCGAGGACTTGTAGCCCTACCAGACGGCAAAGAGGTATTCGTTAAGGTTGGTACGGCTGAGAATACCCGTATGTGGGCACGAAAAGAAGTCGCCGTGTACAAGGCCTTAGAGGATCATCACTTCGAACATAGCCCACGGCTTATTGCTGCAAGTGCTGACGGCTCAGCCTTTGCCCTTGAAGCCTTTACTACTGAAGATGGTTGGGATTGGCAAGATAACTGGTCTACTGAACGGTTGACCGCCACACTTAAAGCTATGAATGACTTGGCTGCTATTGAGCTTAGCGATACTGAGCGTACCATCTTTACAAAGAGTAGCATTAGCCAGGATGAGAATGGCTGGCAACCACTCTTAAAATCTTCCGAAATGCAGGAAATACTACGTCATAAACTTCATGGGGTAGGCGCGGATGATATCGCGCAAAGTATTGATTTTACTTCCGATGCAGACAAAGCCAGCAAATATGACTTTGCAGACGATACGCTTGTCCACTACGACCTTAGGGCTGATAACTGTGCTTGGAATTCAGACATCGGACAAGTTCGTCTGATTGATTGGAATTGGGCACAACTTGGAGATAGAGATATTGATCTAGCAGCCACCCTAACACATATTCAAAAGTCCGGTTTTGATGTTCCTGCTGAACTTATTGAAAAGATAGATCCTGATGCCTTCCACTGGATGGCTGGATTCTGGCTTAATGCCGCGGCTACGCCCATCTGGGAAGGTGGTTCTGAAAGCTTGCGCGATCTGCAGTTACTTTCTGGAATTACTGCTCTACGGTTGGCAAAAGGTAAGCAATGAGAATAAAAGAAAATGTGTTATTAACTGAAGCCAAAACGGGAGTCGTACGCTTCATTGCAGTCGATGGCCATGGTGGCTCTGGTAAATCTACCCTGGCGAAGCTACTGAGCGAACAACTAAAAGCCGAGATAATTCACGCCGATGATTTTGCTAGCTGGGATAATCCTAAAAATTGGTGGCCACTTATAATTGAGAGAGTCTTTGACCCAATTAAAAACGGAGCCACTACTCTCAACTATCCTCGATCGAAATGGTGGGAAGTTCACATGCCGGAACCAGTAGTAAATCAACCAGTTACCAAGTTCATGATATTGGAAGGTGTGAGTTCACTCCGTAAAGAATTTGCTCCATATATTTCTTTCGGAATATTTGTTGATACTCCAAAAGATACTTGCCTTAATCGTGGCTTTGAAAGAGATAAAGGCAATGATGGCAAGACAGATGATGAAATACGTACAATGTGGGAAAATTGGTACAAAGATGAAGAGAAATTCTACAGCTCTGATAGTTCAAAGTCGAAAGCTGACCTAATCGTGGACGGTACGAAGTCATTTATGGAGCAACTGTGAAGCAAATTACTGTTCCATTCATAGATAACCCAAACACCCGATGTGCTGTAGCCTGTTTCGGTATGGGCTTAGCTCACTTTTCTCCTGAAAAGAAGTACAGTATGCAAGACCTCGAAGAGTTTTGTGGCTATAAAGAGGGTCATGGTACTTGGAAGGCCGTTGCCATGCTGAATCTAGCAAAACTGGGCTATCAAGTACATTGGATTGAACAGTTTGACTATGACAAGTTTGCTGCTGATCCTAAAGCATATCTCCGTAGTATTCTGGACGACGAAGCTTACGAAAATCAAATAGCTAATACTGACCTTGAGCTAGAAGCAAAACGGATGCAGGAATATATCGACAAAGGATTACCTCTAGAAAATCGCCAAGCAACAAACGAAGACATAAAGCATTTTATAGACGACGGCTGGCTTGTCCATCTTGAAGTTAATGCCAGACCCCTTGCCGGTAAGACGGGGTATGACGGTCACTCAATCCTTGTAACTGGATACAGCGAGGATGAGGTAATTATACAAAACCCAGATGGTGATAGCGGCAATCAGCCAAATCAACACATTTCATGGGATCTACTAGACCAAGCCTGGAAAGAGTTCGGCGGATCGTACTCGTTACATGCGTTTCGAACTAGATAGATCTTAATTATACAAAACTATCCAGCTACAACAACTGATGGTCTTGAGTTAGCTCTCATGGATGTCCTGAGTCGTGAATGCGACATAGTAAATCTCAAGGTTAGAGTTTTTACTGGCAGTTTGTTATTATTCTCATAAGCACCATGAAAGAAATAATTGGCATTATCGCAGTCGTACTCACCTTTGTAGGTTATATACCCTATATAATAGACACAATCAAAGGTAAAACTACGCCTCACATATACACCTGGTTTATCTGGGGGCTGGTCACAGCAATTGCCTTTGCATTGCAACTGAGCGATAAGGCGGGCCCAGGCGCATTTACAACCCTAGCAGCAGCCATAGTATGCTTTATTATATTTGGCTTAGGTGTACGACAAGGAAAACAGGATATTACAAAATCAGATACTGTCTTTTTTGTTATGTCGCTTTTCGCCCTAGCACTTTGGCTGTTTGCCAAACAACCAGTTTTGTCTGTAATTCTTGTTTCACTGATAGATATGCTTGGCTTTATCCCAACTATTAGAAAGTCTTGGCACAGGCCTAATGAAGAAACCTTATCTAGTTATATAACCAACACACTACGTTTCACCCTGGCACTATTCGCATTACAAAGATATACGCTGATAACAACTTTGTATCCAATTTCTTGGGTCATCGCTAACGGACTATTCAGTGTGTTTCTATCTGTCAGGAGAAAAAAGACAAGTACTAGTGGCTGGCAGGGTTAGTTTAAAAGCAAATAAAGCCATTTGAACGTAATTAGTTCAACACCTTTGCAACATTTCTTGTGGTGTTCTGCACTGTACTCCCAAGTGTAGTCTTTATTCGTTGTAGTAGGCAAGGTAGTTTGCTACCTTGCCATACAATTCGCCTGAGAATGGGTTGGTGGAACCAACACATTCTTCCTGAATTGTTCGGTTAAATCTCTCAATGTGGGCATTGTCGTTTGGTCTCCGCACTCGGCTGTGCCGGACGGTTGTACCACTGACCTGGAGTAGTTCCTCAAAGCGTCTACCAAACTCCGGACCGTTGTCGGCCTGGACGGTCGCAAAGTGGACTCCGGCATATGCCTGACCCCGTTTCACCACGGCTGCTGCAATGTCTTGGCTGAGTACCTGGTGGTACTCAGCATATGCCCAACGGGAATAGATATCTACGAGCGTGTACAGATACGTTCTCTTCTTGGTGCGGTGGTCGTGCAGATGGACCGTATCCATCTGCACGAGGTCACCCGGGTTTTGTACGTCCGGTCGTGGTAGTGGCGGGCGCCAAGTGCGCTGCCACTTCTGCCGTACGACCAACCCAAGTCGGTACAGCACTCTCCGTACTGTGCTCAGTGACACATTGGTACCTTCTCGTTGGCAGTAGGCATGGACAATGGTAGCACAACGGTTGTACTTGGTGCGGTAGTACCGGATGCGGTCTACGACCGCTCCGGGTACCGTCCGACCAAAGTTCTTTGGTCTACTGCTGCTGGTGGGAATGTTCCAGGTGCAAGCAGCGAGCCTAAATTTGCTGGTGCCCACACGTCCGGGGCGGTTGTAGTTGGTGAGCTGGACGTTCTGGTTGAGGTGTTTCCACTTCCGTAGCCACTGCCACAAGGTAGTCCGGTGGATGCCGCTCTTCCGAGCGGCAATTGTCAGGGGCATTCTTTGCTCGACCACAAGCCTGACGGCCTGTGCTCTCGCTTTAGGTAGTAAAGGGTTGCTAGAATAGCTCATGTGGCTGTTCTCCTGTTTAGTTTAGTACCTTACCAGTGTAGAACAGCCACATTTTGGTTGGCTAACGCCAACCAAGCTATGTTGCAAAGCTATTGAGTCATTACGTTTGAACTGTTGTAAGTTCTGTTATATGGTATAATATACTCATGAATTCAGAGGGTAGAGAAGTAATATTAAATCCTGACGAAAGAAGCAAAATCCTAGAACGGTTTCTCGACTTACTGAAAATGATGCCTAAGTATCATAGAATTTGGTCAGTAGATCCTTCATCCGTTAGTGTTGAACTCTATACCGATACGAGACCAAACCCTGATGTTGATGTGCCCTATTCTGGTTGGTGGGCAGACGTAGTTTTTACAGACAGTGATGAAACTGAAGCCGCTAACGGCTCTCCAGATTTAATTGATCAATGTACTTATATTGAATTTGCCGATTGGCGGAATAGCGGCACCTACGATGAAGCATATGATGCTTCACCTACTTTTGTTGCTCGACGTGTTAATCCAGGTGAATGGGCTATTGAAAATACCGTGGACGATCGTCCAGAAGTCCCAATGACATCAGTTGATGAATTGCTTGGTGGTTTGGGAAACAGCTCAGTTGATGAATTGCTTGGTGGTTTGGGAAACAGCTAATAGGGGTATTCTAAAATAACTTTATAGAAAATACGACACAGAACAACTGACGAGTTGGTATTGTCGTCCAAAAGCCATTGGGGTCAACCAGTCGTGTATAGGCATTTACACATACATTCATAAGTGTTATAATAATACTCATGATATCTGGTGAATTTGGTACGTTTTCCGCTCAACCAATAGATCGCAAGATCAACTTCCATTCTGTAAGCGAAGGTTTCTTTGTAGTTGCGGACCATTCTCCCGAACGCCCTTTTCTAGCAACGCTAGGTTTATTTACTTGTAAGGCCATAGCTGTACATTCTCCCGAATCACAGAGGGGCTTATTGGCTCACCTATCACATGCACAACTGCTAGACCTTGATATCGAACGACTTGTCAGACAATTTGGCGATGGCTTTGAAGCAGCAAGTGTACAAATAGTGCAAACTCAACAACATGGGAACGAAGTCGAGTGGCCGTCTTCGGATAGAATTGCCACTGAAGTATGTAAATATGCACCTGCTAGCATCTCAATCGATCGTAATGTTGATGCCCACGAGATCAGAGGGGTTGCTCTAGATCTTACTAATGGTGCGCTTTATGAATTAGATAATGAATCTGCAGATATGTGGCATGGTTCAGTGGAATTCTCGAAGAACACTCCTATTAGTCCGCAGTTTTCCAGTTTTAGGTCTAGATAGAAAAAAGAGGCTACTGTCCTCTCGCAAATTGCTTAAGACACAAGCCTCTATAGTTCGAGTATACATGATCGAGCTGAACTAACTGCTTATCTTGGTTATCGTTTTGATATCGCGCCGTGGTTGCTAGTAGTAAGTCCGTTAATAACAAACTGTCTGAGCTTAGGAATATCTGCATCATGGTCTAAAACTTCTCGTAGAACTACTGCTGCTTGGTGCGTGAACATATCCCAACCGCTAATGATAATAGCCTCTTGTGCCTGAGCGAGAGTAATTAGATTAGTATTTATGTCACCGAATGTAACATCTGCAACTGTTTTGAAGTTGCTTACAATATCTTCTGTGAAGTAGGTATCTTCTGCACTTGACCCAATGCGTGCTGCATTTACCAGGATATCTCCTACGGCTTGGGACAGCTCAGTAATCGGTAGGATTTTCTGTACGGATTTGAAGCGATCAGCAATTGGTTGTGCATGCTCCGGGGTGCGGTTCACAATCGTGATGCTTGCAGGTTGATTCAATGATTGCTCGATCGCCAGGACTAATGTCTTTGCGATAGTTCCTGCTCCTACAATGACAATACGTTTATTAGTTATGTCTGTCTTTTCAAGAATAGCGGATAGTAGCCCTTCACCACCCTGGTAGTGTGCGTATAACTTACCATCACGATTAGCAATAATACCCATTCGTTCAGATAGCTCTACTGCTTCGGATCTTTCATCTACGAGTTTTAGGATAGTGGGGTCATGTTCAAACCCAGCAGTAATAGCTCCGGCTATTTGTAGTTTCCGCATACCATCTACAAGCGGTTCTGGTCTCCGATTTTTGAAGAGCACATAGACTACGTTTAATCCAATTGCTTCAAAGTAAGGATTGTAGATATTTAGGCCAGTACCATTATCTTCTGTATGAAACCGAGCAATCAGCTTGGTATTTTGATCAATGTTCATCAAGAATATTGTAGCACCTAGTATCTGTAAGTCACTTTCCTACGGATACTGACCAAATACCATTTGCAATTTAGAGCTCTATACAGCTAGAAACTCAAATTTAACACTAACCCAGTTATTATCCAGCTCACGTTTTGTTAGGTTTTGCAGTCTTCGCTCAAGTGCTTTTGTTTCACAAGATATTATTACAATCGGAAAGTCTCGTTCAGTGGCTTTATGCCACTTTTCTGACTCAGCATAGGCAATGTAGCGTCTTATGCTGTTTTTGATCCTCCAGTAGGGCGCAGCGGTCTCGTAGAAGCTTACGAAATAGTCTGGAGCATTTAGATCTGGCTTGTTTGCACCACTGCTTTCAATTTCTTCGTTCTTTTGTAGGTAGGCATCGGTCAGGTCTCTTGGAAGCTTATATTTCAAGCTAGGCAGCTCGCTCTTGCTGAAGAACTGAAATTGTTTGGGGTAATTTTGTTTGATAAATACGTAGGTTTTAAAGACATTAAGTCTATGTTGGATATGACCATCGTCTTTGTTTTTGTCGTAATAGGCCTGTTTCAGGACATTTGGATCTGCAAATGACTGCTGTCTGAGTATTTGTATTCCTTTGGGCAGTAAGTGATACGTAGCTGGTTTACCAATGATCTTATAGCTACTGTCATAGTTCTGACCGATATAGCCTTGATCTACTAATATCTTTAGTCTGGTTAGTATTACTCTGGTATGTTTAGCTCCTTGACTTGAGGCAATGATTTGAGCTGTGCAATAGCGAAATTTATATAGTGTTGTGAGCAGTTGAAGTTGATGTGAGTTTATAGGTCGGTGTTTGGTGGGGGTAGGTTGTGTGGCTGTGTTCATAGTATGGTTTATATACGCCTATCTATGTTAATAGATAAGTAAGTAAAGATGCAAGCCTTTAACTCCTTAAAAATTGACTGTTATATATCCTGCCGTTGAGATATCCACAGGATTGTAAATAAAACACTTGATACCAACACTATCAGGATAGTATACTATCACTATAGTGATATAAGGGTAACACAATGCAAGCTGTTGAGAGGGTCAACACATCAATAATCAACGATCTCAGAGGACCGCATTTAGATAGTGCTCTGCGCTCGGTATATGGCAATCTACAGGAAGAGACCAAACTACAGAAAACCCGACGTATTATGGGGCAGCTCGTCGTTAATACTCCAGATGAAGACCTTGAAGTGTACATAACTGAGTTTGAATACCTCATTACTAATTGGCTCGATGAATTTGAACGTCAGGTTTACGGCGGCAATACACTTAAAGAATTGCTACAGGAATAGATCATGGACGCCGGATTGCAACCTCCAATCAAGCAAGGTGCCATTCTCTACCTTCGCGTATCTACTGAGGAACAAGTAGATAACTATTCCTTAAACACCCAGTCAGAGATTTGTATAAAGGAGGTCGAACGTCGCGGCCTCAAACTAGTTGAGACTTTTAGGGAGGAGGGGCGCTCAGCCAAGACGATACGAGACCGACCAACGTTGATCGAACTTTTAGAGTATTGTCGGAAGCACAAAAAAGAGATTAATGCGGTAGTAGTCTATCGTCTTGACCGAATCTCTAGAGTAACCGCAGATTACCTAGCCATACGAAAACGACTGGCTGAACTTGATATCACCCTGATATCAGCCAGCGAGCCGACTGGCGATGGGCCCACAGAGCGCTTTATTGAGACGCTATTTGCCGGCTATGCCCAGCTAGACAACGATATTCGTGGGGAGCGATCACGTAATGGCATGAAAGCTCGTTTTCTGAACGGCCTTTATAACGGCTCTCCTCCACTTGGTTATTTAAGTGAGAGCGGTTTCGCGGTTAAGAACCCAGAATCCTTTAGCGCCATTCAAGCTGCCTGGGAGCTTATGGCGACCGGAACTAAAAGTCTCAGAGAAATGGCCAAGATACTAAACGATCAGGGTGTTATGGACAGACGTAAAGGCTACAGGGACAGCCCAATACGCGCACAAACCTTAAGCGGCATTTTTAGAAATAAGTTCTATGCTGGCAAAATCGTCTCTAAGAAATATGGCGCTGAGGTGCAAGGTCAACACGTGCCGATGGTGAGTGAAGAGACATTTTACATGGTACAAGCAATCCTTGACGGACGAAACCGCAATGCAGCTCCTAAATTGACCCGACGAAATATGGAGAACGAGGTCTTTCCGCTCAAGCGCATAATACAATGTAATAACTGTAAACATTCCTTTAGTGGCGCATGGAGCAAGGGCAAGAACAAAAAGTATGCATATTACTTTTGTGCCAAGCGTTGTAGCTCGTCAGTAGCAGTAAAAGACATTGAAACGACTACCGACAAACTGCTCGCCAAGATAACGCTCAACGACCAAGCAATAAAGCTAATTAACGCCTACCTTAGGCGCACATACTATCTAAGGTTAGACGCACTCAAACAAAAGCGTGACAGAGCTGATATAGCCCTTAAGGAGGCCTACACAACTCGTCAGCAGCTAATTGATAAAAACTTGAGTGGTGTCTACTCTGATGAGATCTTTAAAGAGCAGAACTTGGTATTGGAGGATAAGATCAAAAGCATTCAAGCTGCAAAGAACGATACGGTAATCGAAAAATATAATCTAGAAGCTATCAGCAAGTTTATTCAGGATAAGTTCATGCACCTTGCTGATGCCTATTCTACCTCTGATGTAGCACTAAAACGCGTACTGATGTGTTCACTATTCCCTAATGGACTGCGTTGGGGCTACCCAGGCTATGTGAACACCCAAATTAGCCCATTCTACCGAAGTTTTATGAACCTTCGAGGACCTAAAGTCCAGATTGGTGCGGATGAAAGGACTTGAACCTTCACGCCTTGCGGCACTAGCTCCTAAGGCTAGCGTGTCTACCAATTCCACCACATCCGCATTTATTGTAGGGTCAAACTCGCTATGTATGTTTAACTCGGATTTACGCTAGCGTGTCTACTGTAGACTACGCTGGCCACCACATCCGCGATGTTGGCTAACAGATGAAAGTCTAGCATATTTCCGAGTGAGAACCAATATAGACAGTGAGGAACTACTTAAGTTTCTTGAGCTCTTGATAACGAAGCGCAGGTGCGACGGCATATGCAATCGTCAATATTGCGGAAACAATGGCGCCAATACCGTAAACCGATACAGCAGAGGGGAAAGACAATAATATTGAAACACCGATCAATCCCCAAATTGATCCGGGAGCTTTATCGGTAAGACGAGCACTAATACGCAACGATTCTAGAATTCCAGTATCTTGGTCTACCAAGACGTAGGGAGCTAAATAGAATTTTCTAAGAATGATCACGCCAGGGACGATCAAAAGGATAAGACCACCCATTATAGCCAAGCCAGTAATGATACTGAGTGCGAATATTGGAAATGTATAGCGCAATGCAAAATCCCAAAGATCGCTGATGGTAGGTTTATTACCTTTGGCAACTTCTGTGCTCAATTTAGGTAGCACTGCAGCCATGACCACCGTTACTACGACGAATACTGCAAATATAGCTGGGCTAAAACCAAGTTGTTTAAAAACGTCTGCAACACTTTTGATCTGTACATTGGTCACCGGCTTCCTAAAGATCCCGTAGACCGCTTGAGCGATTGTAGCGATACTCACGATCATAAACAGTCTTACATTGTCAGAAACTAATTTGGAGCTTTTTGAAAACAATGTAAACGCACTTTGTGTTTGAGGACGTTCTTTTTTTGACATTACAATATTCCTTTTTAATAGTTACCAATCAGTATGCACCGAGCGCGGTATTCACGCAATTATTTATAAAACGGTATAGTATTGCCTTGATTTTCAATCCTATCCGTATAAGAAATTACCTACATATTCAGTCGGATGGTCTCTGATAGTTTTCATTTTGCAAAACATCTAGTGTCGGTACCGCCCAGCTTTCTAAAAAGAAGAAGCGAGAAAATATTTACGAGAAAAGGTATACTAGAATCAATGTCACTATCTACCCAACCATATAAAGGCGCCCGCGATTTCTACCCAGAAGATAAGCGCCTACAAAAATATCTGTTCAGTACCATGCGTCGAGTCGTCGAGAGATTCGGCTACGAAGAATACGATGCCCCCATACTTGAGAGCCTAGACCTCTACAAAGCAAAATCGGGTGAAGAAATTGTCAATGAACAAACCTATGCCTTTACCGATCGAGGAGGGCGCGAAGTTGTGATTCGTCCCGAAATGACACCATCCGTGAGCCGCATGGTAGCCGGACGGCGTCAAGAACTCGGCTATCCACTGCGCTGGTATAGCATTCCTAATTTATGGCGGTATGAACGACCACAACGTGGACGTCTGCGAGAGCACTGGCAACTCAACGTCGACGTATTTGGCATCGATAATCTCAATGCTGAGCATGAGCTTATTGTGCTTGCTGACGCGATTATCCGTGAGTACGGGGCCAAACGGACCATGTACACCATTCAACTAAACAGCCGTAAACTGATGGATTACATCATGAATGACTATCTTGATTTGGACAGTGTGCAGAGTCATACGCTTTCTAAACTTATAGATAGGATCAATAAGATGGAACGCCCGGCATTTGTGGCTGCCTGTGACGCGTTGTTCACTCCAACACAACGAGATAACGGAGCCAGTCAAAAGCTACTTGAGATTCTGGCCGTCAAGTCGGTTTCCGATTTACCGCAGGTAATTCAAGATACGCCAGCCGCTATCGAAATACGTGATCTACTCCAGCTTCTCGACGCCAGCGGCGTCACTAACGCCGAGTTCGACATCACTATCATGCGAGGCTTCGACTACTATACCGGCATCGTATTTGAAATGATGGATACCGACCCAGAGAACAACCGAGCAATGTTTGGTGGCGGCCGCTACGACGGTCTCGTCGGCCTATTCGGCGTCGAGCCAGTGCCGACTGTTGGTTTTGGATGGGGCGACGTGACGCTGGCTAATTTCCTGGAAACGCACGATCTGCTTCCAAAGCTTACTTCCGAGACCGAAGTCTACGCCATCTTGATCGGAGACGTCTATAACGAAGCTCAACGACTGCTCGCTACGCTCCGTTCAGAAGGAGTAACCATTGCTGTCGATAGCTCAGGACGAAAACTTGCTAGTCAGCTCAAGAATGCCGTCAAAAAAGATATCCGTTTTGCACTGTTTATCGGTGAAGATGAGCTCAAAAGTGGCCAATTCAACCTGAAAGATCTACGGAGCGGTGAAGAGCTCAAACTGAGTGCAGAACGTGTGGTTTCTACGGTCCTTGATGGCCGTCGCCAATAATAAAAGCTACTCATAAGGGATAAAGTATCGATTTTTCGCATGTACTCTTGTATACTTACGTTCTATGCAAATAAAACTCACCCGCAATTCAGACACTAACGTAACTTTGGCAATTGTTGCCGACGAGCAAACGCTTACCAAAATCAAGAGCAGCACGCTCCAGAACCTCAATTCCAGCAATCTCAAAATTGCCGGTTTCCGAGCTGGCAAAGCACCACTTGAGATGGTAGAAAAGCATATTGATCCTCAGACTCTTCAGTCTGAGTTCATTGACACCGTCCTAAACCACTATTACCGACAGGCGATGATCAAAGAGAATCTTCGTGTTATTGGCGAGCCAACTGTTGACCTCAAGAAATTCGTGCCGTTTACGACATTTGAATTCGAAGTTACTGTTGATGTCCTTGGCGATGTGACGCTTCCGGACTACAAAAAAATTAAGCTCGCCAAAACAGAAGCCAAGATCGACGAAGCTCAAGTAAAGGAAGTGGTCGAATCTCTCCGCAGTCGGCTAGCCGACAAGAAAGAAGTCACCCGCGCTGCCAAAAATGGCGACGAAGTGACCATCGACTTCAAGGGTGTCGACGCTAAAGGCGAAGCAGTCAATGGCGCAGAAGGCAAAGACTATCCATTGCAACTAGGGAGCAATTCATTCATCCCAGGATTTGAACCGGCCGTCGTCGGCGTCAAGCCCGGCGAGTCAAAAACCTTCACTATTCCATTCCCTAAAGATTACGGTGTTAAGGCATTACAAGGCAAAAAAGTTACCTTCACCATTACCGCGAACAAGATTGAAGAATTAGTATTACCAAAGATCGATGATGACTTTGCCAGCAAAGCAGGACCTTTTGAAACACTCAAAGACCTCAAAGCAGATATCAAGCGACAACTCACCATCGAAAAACAGAACGAACTCGATCGAACTTACGAAACAGAATTACTCCGCGCAATTGCCAAGAAGACAAAAGTCGCCATTCCAGACAGCGTGATAGACGAGCAAGTGGATCGAGCTGAGCAAGACGAACGTCAAAACTTAGTCTATCGAGGTCAAACGTGGCAAGAACACCTCGACGGTGAAGGTGTAACCGAAGAAGAGCATCGCACGCGTAATCGACCAGATGCCGAAGAACAGGTCAAGATCGGCATCATCCTCGGAGCAATTGGAGACAAAGAAGAAATCACCGTCACCCCAGAAGAGCTCGAAATTCGTCTGCAACTCCTTAAAGGCCAATACACCGACGCAAAGATGCACGAAGAACTTGATAAGCCCGAAGGCCGCCAAGACATCGCCGCTCGACTTCGTAGCGAAAAGATCATCACCAAACTTACCGAGTACGCCCAGAAATAATTCATAGATCACCATGAAATTTGAACAAGACCCTATTACGGGAGAAGATAAATGCGCCTTAACCACAGTCGAGGAAATAGAAGCAGCAAGGCAAGTGATCAATATATTGAATTCCTTCAAAAAATTAACTGAAGATGAATTGATGCGCAATAAAGCTGACTATGGAGAAATAATGACTGCAGCCGAGCGGTTACCTGATCTCTCTCAGCCTGCCTTGATCAGTAGCTATGCTGGATACCTCGTATCTGCAGTTTTAAAGCCAGAAACCCCTATTTTGTTTAGAATTGATGACTTTTAGAGATTGGCACTCGCACTTGACGAGTGCTAATTTGCGTCATACAATTGATGGTATGAACAAACCTTCTAGCTATTCAACTCTTATTCCTACCGTAATTGAAAGTGATGGTCGCATGGAGCGAGCCTACGATATCTATAGCCGACTGCTCAAAGATCGCATCATCTTTCTCGGTGACGCCGTCAACGAACATACCGCCAACTCGATTGTTGCCCAGCTCTTATTCCTCCATTCGGAAGATGCCAAAAAAGACATCTACTTTTATATCAATAGCCCTGGAGGTAGTGTCTATGACGCCATGGCCATCTACGATACCATGCAGTACATCGCCAACGACATTCAAACCGTCGGCATTGGCATCCAAGCTTCAGCTGCAGCATTCCTCCTCAGTTCTGGGACCAAAGGAAAGAGAATCATCTTACCTAATGCTACCGTTATGGTTCATCAACCAAGCAGTGGCACGCGAGGCAAGGTTACTGACATGGAAATCGACCTCAAAGAGTCTCTCCGCATCAAACACCAACTCAACGAAATCATGGCAAAGAATACGGGTCAAACCATCAAGCGGATCCAAGAAGATATGGAGCGTGACTACTGGATGACCGCCCAGGAAGCCAAAAAATACGGCATCGTTGACACAATCGTCACCAGCCTCAAAAAATAAAGTATCAAATAGGCTTGATTGATTCTACCTTATTATGTACTCTGTATGTAAGAAGTAGAGTAAGTCGGGCTTTGCTGTGGTAACAAAATAATATCACTTGCACATCACCCCTCCTTAGATAATCTTCGCGCGAAACATCAACTCAAACAAATATAAAAGATCTACCCTTATAAAACATAATTAGTGGAGTTATTTTAGCGTATGGCAAAATCATCACCCAAGGCTACTGCAGTGGCCAAGGACAATAATCGGGTATATTATACAAAAACGAACGACATTCTTGATCTTCCAAACTTGGTAGATCACCAGAATAAGTCCTGGAAATGGCTCGTCGAAGAAGGTCTCGGAGAATTACTCGCCGAAGTTAGTCCAATTGACGACTACACAGGGACCAAATTATCACTCGCTTTCAAAGATTACCGCTTTGAAGACCCTAAAATGACAGAAGTCGAAGCCCGAGAAAACAACGTCAGCTATGACGCTCCTCTCAAAGCTACCGTTGAACTTACTAACAAGATCACCGGCGAAGTCAAAGAACAAGAAATCTATCTTGGTGACTACCCATGGATGACCAGTCGTGGTACGTTCGTGATCAACGGCGCAGAACGTGTCGTGGTGAGCCAACTTATCCGTTCAGCTGGTGTTTTCTTCACTGCTGATACCAGTGGTGCTGTCCGTAAATACGGCGCCAAAGTCATTCCAGGCCGTGGAGCATGGCTTGAGTTCGAGACTGCCAGCAATGGCGCTCTCTATGTCAAAATCGACCGTAAGCGCAAAATCGCGGTCACAACACTCCTCCGAGCACTCGGTATGAGTGAAGCACAGATCAAAGAATCTTTCGCACACGTTGATACCGGCAAAATCAGCTACATCCAAGCTACTCTCGACAAAGATCCAAGCAAAGGTACTAATGATGCCCTCATCGAAGTCTATCGACGACTCCGTCCAGGTGACCTCGCTACTGTTGATAACGCTCGTAGCTTACTCGAAAACATGTTCTACAACTTCAAACGATTCGACTTTTCGCGCGTCGGTCGTTACAAAATAAACAAACGTCTCAATATTGACATCCCAAACACCACTGAAAACCGCGTTATGCGCCTCGAAGATCTCAAAGCTATCATTGCCGAGATCATCCGCATGACCAACACTGGCGAACCTGCTGACGACATCGACTCACTTGCTAACCGACGGGTTAAACTCGTTGGCGAACTTGTCCAACGACAATTCCGTATTGGATTGCTTCGAATGGAACGAAACACCAAAGATCGCATGAGTATGAGTGAAATCGAAACAGTTACACCAGCTCAGTTGATCAACGCTCGTCCTATCGTAGCTGCAGTTCGCGAGTTCTTCGCCAGCTCTCAGCTCAGTCAGTTCATGGACCAGATCAACCCACTCAGTGAGCTCGCTCACAAACGACGCTTGAGCTCAATGGGACCTGGTGGTCTTTCACGAGAACGTGCTGGATTCGAAGTTCGTGATGCACACGCGACTCACTACGGACGTATCTGCCCGGTAGAAACACCTGAAGGTGCAAACATTGGTTTGGTACTCAACCTTGCCAGTTATGCTCGCATCAACGATTACGGATTCATCGAAACTCCTTACCTCAAGGTAGTAAACGCACTTCCAACGGCAAAACTTGCCGGACACACCGCTAGCGTTGCCCTTGAAGACGAAAAAGGTAAAGTTATCGTCAAGAAAGACGCCGTCATCACCGATGCAGACGTCAAAAAACTCAGCGCCGTTAAGGACAAAGCAACATGGCCTGTTAAATCGTATGTCACTAAAGAAATCGAATACCTCGATGCTGCCGCAGAAGATCACGCCGTCATTGCCAGCTCAAGTGAAGCAGTCGACGAAAACGGTTTCTTCGTAAAAGAGCGCGTCAGTGCTCGTAACCGACTTGTTGCGGGAGAAGTTGATGCTGATGATATCACGCATATGGATGCTTCTAAGCGCCAAATCATTGGTTCATCTGCAGCACTTATCCCATTCATCG
>JAPLYT010000011.1:0-42623 GCA_026395435.1 Candidatus Saccharimonadota bacterium | reverse complement strand
GAAAAGAACTACGTGTACCGCTCATTGATGGGTAGTAACCAGCAGCGTCAAGCAGTACCGCTCATCAGCCCACAATCTCCGATTGTTGGAACTGGCATGGAAGGTGCAGCCGCTCGTAACTCTGGACAAATCGTCGTCGCCGAAGCTGACGGAGAAGTCATCAAAGCAAGTGCCGCCGAAGTTGTCGTTAAATACAAAGCCGGATCAGTCACCTATGAACCACTCCACTTTATTCGTTCAAACGAAGGTACCAGCATCAACCAAAAAGTTGTTGTTGCTTCTGGCGATAAAGTTAAGGCTGGTGATGTCCTCATCGAAGGTATGTCAGTTGCTGGTGGTGAATTAGCTCTTGGTAAAGACCTTCTGGCAGCATTCATGCCATGGAATGGGTACAACTTCGAAGATGCTATCATCTTATCCCGACGTCTCGTCGAAGATGACACCCTCACCAGCGTACATATCGTTGACTTCATGACTGAAGTTCGCGAAACGAAGCTTGGCCCTGAAATTGTAACCCAAGATATTCCAAACGTATCAGAAGAAGCACTTCGACATCTTGATGAAGACGGAATCGTCCGCATCGGTGCCGAAGTACATCCTGGCGATATCCTCGTTGGTAAGATTACCCCTAAGGGTGAGCAGGAACTTAGCTCAGAAGAGCGACTTCTCCGTGCAATCTTCGGTGAAAAAGCCAAAGAAGTTCGCGATACCTCACAGCGAATGAGCAACGGTAAGCACGGTAAAGTTGTTGGCGTCAAAGTCTTCAGCCGCGAAAACGGCCACGAACTTAAAGCCGGTGTTATTATGCAAATTCAAATCTTCGTCGCCCAAATGCGTAAGATTAGCGTTGGTGACAAGCTCGGTGGACGTCACGGTAACAAGGGTGTTATCGCCCGAATCCTTCCTGTCGAAGACATGCCATTCACCGAAGATGGAACTCCTGTCGATATCGTTTTGAACCCTCTCGGTGTGCCATCTCGTATGAACATCGGTCAGTTGTTTGAAACTCACTTTGGCATGGCTGCTCGAGCCCTCGGCATCAAAGTAGCAACACCATCATTCGACGGTGTCTCAACAGAGAAGATCCAATCACTCCTCGAAGAAGCCGGCCTTCCAAAAGATGGTAAGCAACAACTCTTCGACGGACGAACTGGTGAAGCTTTCAAAGAACGAACAACCGTTGGTAGCATGTACATGATTAAACTCAATCACATGATCGCCGACAAGATTCACGCTCGATCAACCGGACCATACACGATGGTTACCCAGCAGCCACTTGGTGGTAAAGCGCAAAACGGTGGTCAGCGATTTGGAGAGATGGAAGTGTGGGCTCTCGAAGCCTATGGCGCAAGCAACACCCTTCAAGAAATGCTTACTATTAAGTCTGATGATGTTTACGGACGATCAAAGGCCTATGAGTCGATCATTAAAGGTACCGAAATTGTTGGTCCAAAAGTTCCAGAAAGCTTCAACGTGCTCGTGAAAGAGTTGCAAGGTCTTGGCCTCAAGGTTGATCTTATCGGATCAGATAACAATGCTATCGATGCAGAACAAGTCTTAGCTGAAAGTATCAAAGACCTTGGTGCGCACCAAGCAACCGTAGAAGTACCAGCACCAGAAATTTCTGATGTCGATGTCACTACTGACGCAATCGGCGACGAATACAGCATCATGGAACTTGACGATGAAATCTCAGATGACAGCACTGTAGCACTCACTGACGACGATGCAATTACCGTTACTGTTACCGCAGACGACGAAACAACTGACACCGATAATGACGAAGAAGGGGAGAAATAATATGAGACGCTATTCATCTGGAACAAATATTGCCGATTTCGATGCAGTTCGTCTTGCTGTTGCCAGCCCAAGTGACATTCTTGAATGGTCACACGGTGAAGTAACCAAGCCAGAAACTATCAACTACCGAACTCAAAAACCAGAACGTGATGGACTTTTCTGTGAACGAATCTTCGGACCAGTAAAAGACATCAGCCCACATGATGCAAAATACAAAGGCGTTCGCTCCCGTGAAGCTGCCGTCGATAAGAACGGTGAAGTTGTCACCAAGTCTATCGTACGACGTGAACGCATGGCCCACATTAGCCTTGCCAGCCCGGTAGCACACATCTGGTTCCTCCGTGGAACTCCATCTGCTATGGGCCTTGTCCTTGGCCTCACCGTCAAAAGCCTTGAGCGTGTTGCATACTTCGCAAACTACGTCATCAAGAGCGTCAAAGTTGAAGAACGCGATCAAATGTTGGCTGACCGTGAAGCAGAATTTAATGCCGGCAAAGAAGCAATCCGACTTCGTTACGAAAACGATGCTACTGCCGAAGATGCAGATGTTAAAACTCTTGCTGAAATGCAGACCAAAGAACTTGAAGAACTTGCAATCGAATATGACCTCGTCAAAGCTCAGCTCGTTGGTCTAACCAAACTAGCGCTCATTAGCGAAAATGATTTCCGTGGACTTCCATCAGAGTTCCGTGCCCTCATTACCGTCGGTATGGGTGGATCTGCCCTCAAGGAACTGCTTGATGATGTTGACCTTGCTGACCTCATCGCAGAACTAGACAAAGAAGTAGAAGATGCCAAGGGAATGCGAAAGAAGAAGCTCATGAAGCGACTTCGACTTCTCGAGAGCATGCACCGTGCAGGGATCACTCCTGGAAGCCTCTGCGTCAGTGTTCTTCCGGTCATTCCTCCGGATCTTCGCCCTATGGTTCAGCTTACTGGTGGCCGTTTCGCGACATCTGACCTTAACGATCTGTACCGTCGTGTCATCAACCGTAACAACCGTCTCAAGAAACTTATCGACCTCAACGCTCCAGAAGTTATTCGTCGTAACGAACAACGTATGCTCCAAGAAGCTGTTGATGCTTTGATCGACAACAACAACGCCCGAAGTGGCCGTGCAGTCGCTGCAACTGGTCAACGACGACGCCTCAAGTCACTTAGCGATATGCTCAAAGGTAAACAGGGTCGTTTCCGCCAGAACCTTCTTGGTAAGCGCGTAGACTACTCTGGTCGTTCGGTAATTGTTGCCGGTCCTGAGCTCAAGATTCACCAATGTGGTCTTCCAAAGATGATGGCACTTGAACTATTCAAACCATTCGTTATTGGCTATCTAATCGCTAATGAATACGCGCACAACATCCGTTCTGCTTCTCGTATGATCGAAGCAGGTGAAATCGCTGTGTGGGACGCACTCGACCAAGTCATTAAAGGCAAGTATGTGCTCCTCAACCGTGCACCATCACTTCACCGACTTAGTATTCAAGCTTTCCAACCAGTACTTATCGAAGGTAAAGCTATCCAGCTTCACCCACTCGTCTGTAAAGGTTTCAACGCTGACTTCGATGGTGACCAGATGGCTGTTCACCTTCCACTTTCAGATGCTGCTCAAGACGAAGCTAAGAACATCATGGCTGCAAACATGAACCTTCTCAAACCAGCAGATGGTTCACCAATCCTCCACATCGAACAAGATATCGTGCTTGGTTGTTACTACCTCACCTATGAGCGACCTGGTATGGACGAAAAACTTCGTTCATTCATGGGCTTAGACGAAGCACACATGGCCTACGATAACGGACACCTTGAGCTACAAAGCCCAATTCGCTTGAATTTCCGTGGCGAAATTCGAACAACTACCCTCGGTCGAGTACTCTTCAACGAAATCTTCCCAGAAGACTTCCCATTCCAGAACACTCCAATGACCAAGAAGAAGTTAGCTGGTGCGATGGCGCTTGCATACCAAAAGTACGGTCAGATCACCACAGCTCTCATTGCTGACGAACTCAAAGACGTCGGTTTCCGTTACGCAACACGATCTGGTCTATCAATGGGTATGGACGACTTCCGTGAAATCGAAGGCCTCAGCGACATGCTTGCTGCAGGCGAGACTCGTTCTATCGAGATCAGCGATCAATTCGATCAAGGTTTCATCACCAACGATGAACGATACCGCTTGACTGTGGATAACTGGCAAGATGTGGTTACTAATGTCCAAACAACCCTTAGCGATCAGTTCGTCAAAGAAGACAGTTCTATGTCAATCGCTGTGGTGTCTGGTGCTCGTGGTAACATCGGTCAGGTTATGACCGCCGTTGGTATGCTTGGTGTCACCACCGATGCAACTGGACGTGCGATTGAGCTTCCTATTCGATCAAACTATAAGGGTGGTCTCAACCCACTCGAATACTTCACTGCAACCCGTGGTGCACGTAAAGGTATGATCGATACTGCTCTTAAGACTGCCGACTCTGGTTACCTTACTCGTCGTCTCGTTGACGTCAGTCAAGACGTCTTCACTGTCGACGAAGACAACGACGATCCAGGTTTCTCAATTCACCGTAGCGATGCTGCTGAAATCGGCGTAAGTTATGGTTCTCGTTTACAAGGCCGTTTTGCTGCTGAAAAGGTAGAAAAGCTCGTCAAGCGTGGCGAACTCATTACACCTGAAATCGCCGAAGCTATCGACAAAGATGAATCACTCGATGGTATCAAGATCATGAGTGCCCTCAGTAGCACAAACGTTCGTGGCGTCAGTTGTAAGTCTTACGGTCTTGATCCAGCTACTGGTCTCGTTGTGTCAAATCATCACCCAATCGGTGTTATTGCTGCACAGAGTATCGGTGAGCCAGGAACCCAGCTTACCCTCAAAACCTTCCACTCCGGTGGTGTTGCCGGTGCCGATATTACCACTGGTCTCCCTCGTGTAGAAGAGTTGTTCGAAGTACGCACTCCAAAGGGTCAGGCATTCTTGTCTACCATCAACGGTGTCGTTAATACTTGGGAAGAAGGCGAGAACTACATTGTACAAATCACCGCCGACGAAGGCAGTAAAGTCGAGCTTGCGCTCAAGGGCCGAACTGCACAAATCGCCAGCGGTAGCGATGTTGCTATCGGTGATGTCGTCGCAAGTGGCGACGAAGGTGCAGATCCTGTCATCGCTCCAATTGCCGGAAAAGCAGAAGTTAGCAAAAAAGCTATCATCATTACTCCAGCAAAACAAAGCGTCGTTAAGTTTGAGATCCCAGGCTACAAGCAAGTTGTCGTCAAAGACGGTGACCAAGTTATTGCCGGGCAACGGCTCAGCAACGGTTCTATCAACCTTCACGAACTCATTGAGCTCCAAGGTGTCGAATCTACACAACGCTACATCATGAACGAAATTCTTCGTATCTTTGCTCAGCAAGGTCAAAACATTGCCGACAAACACCTTGAAATCATCGTTCGACAGATGTTCAGCCGTGTTCAAATCGAAGATGCTGCAGATAGCGAATTCGTCACTGGTGATGTCGTCAGCAAACTTGCTGTCGTCGAAGCCAACGAAGCGCTCATCAAAGATGGCAAGAAGCCCGCTAAATACAACCAGCTCCTTCTTGGTATCACCAAAGCATCGCTTTCAACTGACTCATTCTTGAGTGCAGCCAGCTTCCAAGATACTACTCGTGTCTTGATCGCTGCCGCAACAAGCGGAAAAGTTGATCACCTCTACGGCCTCAAAGAAAACGTCATCCTCGGTCGCCGAATTCCAGTTGGAACCGGCTATGTCGAAGAAGGTGACGAACTCGTCGAAGAAGAAATCGCCGCCTAAGCAAGCCACCCAAACCCTCACGTTCGACACACTACGCAGGTTGGATTTTGCCAACCTGCTGCGTTAGCAGATTGTCTCACGTTGAGGGTTCATGTGGCCTGCGCGGTAATGCAGTTTTAGAGCATCTGCGAACGCAGTTGGCGTACCAAGTTAGCCAACGAAGTGTCTCTAAAACGGCACTACCGCGTAATCAAAGCGTGCTGTGGCATTACTGCCTGAGAGACCCTACGTGTGCGGGACTAAACCCGCACACTGCGATCGCATATGCTCTCATGCAGTAATGACCGCGCACACTTCGGGCGTGCGCTCAAGTATCGTGCTTTTGACAGATAATTTTTGAGCGCCTATACTTTGAAATATGCATGACATTGGAGATGAAAATCGTAAAACAGTTCTCGGAGAAGCTCTTTTTGATGAATTGAGGGCGATTCGTGAACTAGTTTCTGAAGTGCCAGCCATTTCTCGAGATGTCAAATTACTCAAAGAAGATGTAGAAATCCTCAAGGATGATGTGGCTACCATCAAATCTGTCATAAAACATCAATCAGTCACCATTAATCGCCATGACCATGAAATCAAGGTGCTACAAGCTAAGGTTGCGTGAGTAGGTTCAATCTGTTAAAATAACAGCTGAGTTTCAACATTCAATTACATTAACGGAAGTCGAGTCGACGCGTTACAGATGATATAAAGTTCGTGCTGAACTTTAAGCGACTGCAACAACGTCTTGACGGCAGCTTCCATAAGTTAGCAATAAAAGGATATTTACCTTGCCAACAATTAATCAATTAGTCCGAAAGCCTCGTGTTAAGGTTACGACCAAAACCAAGTCTCCGAGCTTGCAACGCGTCGTCAACAACCTCAAAACACGTAACTACGAAAAACCTGCGCCATTCAAACGCGGTGTCTGTATCAAAGTAACCACCAAAACTCCAAAGAAACCTAACTCTGCACTTCGAAAAGTTGCTCGTGTTCGTCTCAGTAACGGTCAAGAAGTCTGGGCTTACATCGGTGGAGAAGGTCACAACCTCCAAGAACACGCTGTTGTGCTCGTTCGTGGTGGACGGGTAAAAGATCTTCCAGGTGTGCGATATCACCTCGTACGTGGAAGCTTCGACCTTCAGGGCGTATCAGACCGCAAGCGCGGACGTAGCAAATACGGTACCAAGAAAGCGAGCAAATAATGCCACGAAAAGTTACTAAAGCGTTAGTTCGCGATATCAAACCAGATCGAATCTATGACAGCGTCATGGTTCAAAAAGTCATCAACCGCGTCATGCAAGACGGTAAAAAGCAAATTGCTGAAACTCTTGTCTATAACGGTATGGAAAAAGCAGCTAAAAAACTCAAGGTAGAGAATCCTCTAGAGGTCTTCGATCAAGCCCTCAAGAACATCCAACCCCATGTTGAGACTCGTTCTCGTCGTGTCGGTGGTGCCAACTACCAGATTCCTTTTGAAGTTAAAGGTCAGCGCCAAAATCACCTTACCATCATGTGGTTCGTAGCAGCCGCTCGAGCACGCAAAGGTATTGGCATGGGCGACCGCATCGCAGCTGAACTAACCGACGCCTACAACGGCGCTGGTTCAGCAGTCAAGAAGCGAGAAGATACTCACAAGATGGCTGAAGCTAACCGAGCCTTCGCTCACTTCGCAAGATTCTAAGGATCAAGCACTGGGGAAGTATTAGGATACCCAAATATCGGAAGCCATAATCCAAAAAGAAGAAACAGCAAGTAGCAATAATCACATAATAAGGGATCACTCATAATGGCAAAGAAATACGCACTCACACACATTAGAAACATCGGAATTATCGCACATATTGATGCCGGTAAAACCACAACTACAGAAGGAATCTTGTTCCGCACTGGACTCAAGCACAAAATCGGTGCGGTTCATGACGGTGAGACAACGACTGACTGGATGGCTCAAGAGCGTGAGCGTGGTATTACCATTGTGTCTGCTGCTGTTTCTTGCTACTGGAAAGATCACCAGATCAACATTATCGATACCCCAGGTCACATCGACTTCACCGTAGAAGTTGAACGGTCACTTCGGGTGCTCGATGGTGCTATTGTCGTCTTCGACGGTAAAATGGGTGTTGAATCACAATCTGAGACTGTATGGCGCCAAGCTGACAAATACAAAGTTCCTCGTATCTGTTTTATCAACAAGATTAACCAAACTGGTGGCGACTTTTACAAGTCTCTCGATACCATTCATGCTCGTCTCAACAAGCGTGCGTTCCCAATCCACCTCCCAATTGGTTTTGAAAAAGAGATCAATGGTGTTGTCGACCTGGTGACGATGAAAGCCTACACCTATGCTGACTTCACCGACAAAGCACTTGTCGAGTCAGAAATCCCCGCTGACATGATGGACAAGGTCAAGAAATATCGAAGCCTCCTCATCGAAAATGCTGTCGCAGAAGACGAAACCATCCTCGAGAAGTACTTCGAAGTTGGCGAAGAAGGCCTCAGCCAAGATGAAATTATGAGCGCAATCCGTTCTGCTATCCTCGGTGGTAACTTCTTTGCTGTTACTGGTGGCGATGGCCGTG
This sequence comes from Candidatus Saccharimonadota bacterium, assembly GCA_026395435.1. Lineage (GTDB taxonomy): Bacteria > Patescibacteriota > Saccharimonadia > Saccharimonadales > AWTP1-31 > JAPLYT01. The sequence continues at coordinate 34,457 of JAPLYT010000011.1, read as the reverse complement.
GTGTTATCGTTGAAAAGGTCCTCGACCTCGTCGTCGACCTCCTCCCAAGCCCAATTGAGCGTGGCTCAACATGGGGAACCGATCCAAAAACTGGCGATGAAATCGAGCGCAAACCATCTGCAACTGAGCCTATGGCTGGTCTCGCATTCAAAATCGCTACCGATCCTTTCGTGGGTAAGTTGGCGTACTTCCGCGTCTATTCCGGAACTCTCAAAGCTGGTTCTTATATCCTAAACAGCTCAACAGGCGAAAAAGAACGTGTTGGTCGTATCGTCCGTATGCAGGCCGACAAGCGTGAAGACGTTGACGAAGTCGAAGCAGGTGATATCGCCGCTATCGTGGGCCTCAAAGGCACCACAACAGGGCAAACACTTTGTGACCCAGCTAAGCCAGTCGTGCTTGAAAGCATCACATTCCCCGATCCTCCCGTGAGCATTGCTGTCGAACCAAAGACCAAAGCCGACCAAGAAAAAATGGGTATCGCATTACAGCGTCTTGCAGAAGAAGATCCAACCTTCATCGTCAAAGTAGATGACGAAACGAGCCAGACCATTCTTCGTGGAATGGGTGAGCTTCACCTTGAAATTCTTGTCGATCGTATGAAGCGCGAATTCTCCGTCGAAGCTAACATTGGCCAACCACAGGTTGCATACCGAGAAACCATCCGTAAGGATGCTGTTGAAATCGAAGGTAAATTCGTCAAGCAGTCTGGTGGACGTGGTCAATACGGTCACGTATGGCTCCGACTCAGTCAGAACGAACCTGGTAAGGGCTTTGAGTTCATCAACTCAATCAAGGGTGGAACAGTCCCATCTGAGTACATCAAGCCGGTATCTGAAGGTATCAAAGAAGCGATGAACAACGGTGTCCTCGCTGGATACCCAGTGGTTGACGTCAAAGCTGAACTCTACGACGGAAGCTACCATGATGTTGACTCTAACGAAATGGCCTTCAAAATCGCTGGATCAATGGCTCTCCAAGCTGGTGTGCGTGCAGCCAACCCTGTCCTCATGGAACCAGTCATGAAAGTTGTTGTTGTTACCCCAGAAGAATTCATGGGTGACGTCATCGGCGATCTAAACAGCAAGCGTGGACGTATCGAATCGATGGAAGACCTCAGCTCAGGCATCAAAGAGATCACCTCATTCGTACCGCTCGGTGAAATGTTTGGTTATACCACGACACTTCGTTCATCGACCCAAGGTCGCGCTAGCTCAAGCATGGAACTCGACCACTACGCTGATGTCCCAGGCCACGTAGCAGAAGCTATCATCGCCAAAAACGCCAAGTAATCACTTTACAAACATCGGTGGCTCATCTATAATATTCGAGTAACTCGCGAGAGGGCTTTTTGAATTATGCATAAACGCTTTTCAAAATATGGATCGCGAAGACACCAATAATAGCTCTAACAAACTTAACAAGGAGAATCACCTACATGGCTGATAACTTTGACCGAACAAAACCTCACGTTAACGTGGGTACTATGGGGCACGTTGACCATGGTAAAACAACGCTAACAGCTGCAATCACTGCAGTTCTAGCTAAAAAACTACCAAGCGCCGTAAACAAATCTGTTGCTTACGACCAAATCGATAACGCTCCAGAAGAGCGTGCTCGTGGTATTACGATTGCTACCTCCCACCAAGAGTATGAGAGTGAAAAGCGTCACTATGCTCACGTTGATATGCCAGGACACGCTGACTATGTCAAGAACATGATCACCGGTGCTGCTCAAATCGATGGTGCTATCCTCGTTGTTGGTGCAAACGATGGACCACTCCCTCAAACTCGCGAACACGTTTTGCTTGCACGTCAGGTTGGCGTTCCAAGTATTCTCGTATTCATGAACAAAATGGATCTTGCAGATCCTGAACTCGTTGAACTCGTTGAAATGGACATCCGTGAACTACTCGCAAAGAATGGTTACGACGAAGATGCTCCTATCATCAAGGGTTCTGCTACCAAGGCTCTTGAAGGCTCAGCAGCAGACGAAGACGCTATCATGGAACTCGTTGCAGCTATGGACAGCTTCATCCCAGAACCAAAACGCGAACTCGACAAGCCATTCCTCATGCCTATCGAAGACGTATTCAGCATCAAGGGTCGTGGTACCGTTGCTACTGGTCGTATCGAACAAGGTATCGTCAAGGTTGGTGAAGAAGTTGAAATCGTTGGTATCCGCGATACTCGTAAGAGTACCGTTACTGGTGTCGAAATGTTCAAAAAGAACCTCGACCAAGGTCAAGCAGGTGACAACGTTGGTATCCTCCTCCGAGGTATCGAGCGTGATGACATCGAGCGTGGACAAGTTCTTGCGAAGACCGGAACTGTTACTCCTCACACCGAATTTGACGCTGAAGTCTATATCCTCACCAAAGAAGAAGGTGGACGTCACACTCCATTCTTCAAGGGCTACAAGCCTCAGTTCTACTTCCGTACTACGGACGTAACTGGTGAAGTTGAACTTCCAGCTGACAAAGAAATGGTTATGCCTGGTGATACCATCACTTTCAAGGTAAAACTACTTGCTCCTATTGCTATGGAACAAGGTCTTCGCTTCGCTATCCGCGAAGGTGGACGAACTGTTGGCGCTGGTGTAGTTACAAAGATTAATAAGTAACATACCGCGACTTCGCAGCAGAAAACCCCTCACTCGAGGGGTTTTCTTATTGGCGCAGCTTTCTATTTTTTCTTCCGGTTCGCGCCAGTAGTACCATATGCACAACTGGCTTGCGATCCTCAGAAAGAAATAACAATCTGCATCCAATTGCGAAGCCGTTTCATTATTTATTACTTTTCAGTACGAAGTAATTGGAATGTTTTCGTGCTCGGCTATATCTCCGTACTATCACTCCTAAAATATATCCGAGAAATTGGAGGGGCAACTAGAAGGTTAGTGATTATTACAACCAAATCAACGTGTGTTTGGTGTATAGTGAGTATACTATGAGCTTGACAACTACGGACTTACAACAAATTCGAGTACTAGTACGTGAAGAGATGGATTCGATAATTAGTTCTCGCATTGATCCTCGATTCGACACCCTCGAAGGACACTTGGAAGCTCTAGAAAATGATATTAAAGAAATATATGAAATGATCTCTGGATTACAAAAATTGACTCGACAAGTAGCTCACTTTGAAAAGTATGACCTAGAACAAAAGATACTCACGTCCTATAAAGAATTACTATCTTTAGCAAAAGAGGCTGGTGTCACACTGCCTCGAACCTGATATTCAAATACGCTATAATGAGTACATGAAATCACTAGAAGAAACAAATAGTCCTTACGGTGGAGCAGATCGAATACCGTGCGAAATTTGGTCTCATGAAATCACAGATGCAGAAGCGCAAGATATACTTTTAACCATGAATAGCATCGGCAGAATTACCCATGAAGCTAGGGCTGCAAAGGGAATTCCAGGTTATAGTCCGGGTGGTTATATAGATATGTTCTCACCTGATGGACAAGCAAAGAGAAGTGTTGTAAAATAACGTAGTAAATTAATCGTGATGACTAAAAGTCGTCGTATCCGTTCTCATGACGCTACGAAGATGTTACATCGCACTAGAATGGAGCTATTCTATGGCTGACGCCAAAAAACCAACCGACAATAAACAGCGAATCCGAATTCGTCTAAAAGCATATGACCACAAAGTCATCGACCAAGCTGCAAAGCAAATCGTCGATACAGCACTTCGTACAGGTGCCGTGATTGCTGGACCAATCCCACTTCCAACACGTCGTACTACATACACTGTCGTAAAGAGTCCTCACGTATTCAAAAAAGGTCGTGAACAGTTCGAAATGCGCGTTCACAAACGACTCATCGATGTTATGGACCCAACTCCAAAGACCATCGATAGCCTGATGAACATCAGCCTCCCAGCAGGCTGTGACGCCGAAATAAAAATGTAACAAAAAGGAGCCGCCCAACAGGGTGGTTTTTTCTATGCCAGAAATTACCATAGCCGAAGATGAAATCGATAAACTACGAGGTATAGATTATATTGGCGTGACGATCAACTTTCTCGTTCACGATGGGAAAGGCAATATCCTCCTGCAGAAACGAAGCAAGAATTGCCGCGACGAGCAAGGTCGTTGGGATATCGGTGGTGGCGCAGTAGAGTTCGGTGAAACGCTTGATGAAGCCGTCATCCGAGAAGTACGAGAAGAATATCGTACAGAGCCCATAGAGCTGGAACTCAATAAAGTTTTTACCGCTCTCCGCGAACATGAAGGAATGAAAACTCATTGGGTAGGTATCAATTATACGGTTCTCGTAGATCCAGAGACCGTTTCAATCGGTGAGCCGCACAAAGCAGATGAGCTCGGATGGTTTGGCGCAGATTCACTTCCGGACCCAATGCATAGCATGTTTCACATAGCTCACGAGATTGCTCTTGCCCAAAATATCCTCCGTTAAAAGCATGCTACAATAGTGCTAATGGCTAAAACAAAAAAATCAAAAGCTAAAAATCCGGGCTATCAACAGATGGACAGCGTGTTCGTGCTCAAACTTGTACTTTTTTTAATTCTTGGATCACAATGGCTCTACATCATACAGCCTAACGGAGGAACACAGATCCCAATCCCAGTCGGGGCTATCGTGGGCGTCCTCTTTGCATCTCATGAACACTTCAAGATCGATCGCAAAATAGAATATGCGCTACTCCTACTCGCCATGTTCATAAGCTATTGGCTCCCCATGGGCATCACCATCGTAAATTAGGTTTTCACATGAAGTTTATTCCTCCATCAAAAACTGCAACAACTATATCAATAGTCTGTGCTGCCGTTATGGCGGTACTTATATTTTCCTGGTTTTTGCTCCAGAGATACACTCCCAGCAATGGATCTCCGTCTGCAGATTACAAAGTAATCAGCATAAACCAAAGCTCTTGCAACGACGGTTACAATTTATTGAGAGCTTTATCCGGTAATAGCTCGGGCGTACATGGTGTTCGCTGTGACTATACATATAGATTACAGCGGCAAGATGGCAAAGAAGTAATTTGGGTGCTCAAGAATACTAATGCTCAATACACAGTAAACCAGAATTTAAAGTTATATGCGAATGTAGACAATAGCGGGGAACTCGTGCCTATAAACCCACGTTCACGTAATGTCGAGGAAATAATTTCATATATAAGTATTGCGTTATTTATTACGCCAATTGCTGGCATGATTGCTTGGCTATTCTCCAAAGCTGAGTGGAAAATGGGATTCACAAAACCTAAAAAATTAACGTAGAGACATACTATTTTCGACTGCTCGCAAAAATACAGTACATTAGCTCTGTGCTTGAGGCAGTTTGCGTGAAGTGTCGCGGATCGCAAAGGAGGCGTACTTATTGTACGCCGAGAGCGAACCGCAAGACAGTGAGCGCAAAATGTCCAAGAAGCAATCCAAGCATCTGGCTTTGCCAGTGCATGATTGCTGGCACAGAGTTAATGTAGAATGGACAACGTCTTGACAGGGGTGTGTGTAAGATGCTAATCTGTATTGGTATATCAAATCCTGTTCTTGGTATGTTGGTAGGTTCAGCTCATTAATCAATCGATTAACAGAGGTGAAAACCGCGAGCTACCAAGCATTTTCGTGTATTGCCTTCGGGCTTGCAACGAACAAAACAGCTAACAACGAGGAAATATGAAAGCATTTGTAACCCGCAAAATCGGTATGACAAGCATCGTGTCTGATGATGGTACAGTTATCGCTGTAACCTTGCTTTCCGCTACCCCAAATACTGTTACCCAGGTCAAAACTGTCGAGACTGATGGCTATCAAGCTATTCAAGTTGGTGCAGAAGTGTCAAAGAAAATTGGCAAGACCATGGCAGGACATCTCAAGGCTAGCGGAGCAACAAGTAAACTCATTCGAGAGTTCCGCACAGAAAAACTAACAGAAGAAGAAACCCAAGACCTTAGCGTAGGAACCGAACTTACCGCCGAGGTCTTTTCAGTTGGTGACGTCGTCAAAGTCACTGGCACAAGCAAAGGTAAAGGTTGGGCTGGTACTATCAAGCGCCACAACTTCCATCGTGGACGCAAAACTCACGGTGGTGGAAGTTACCGACGTCCAGGTTCAATCGGTTCTATGTACCCACAGCGTATTTTCAAAGGAAAGAAAATGGCTGGACAAATGGGCCACGAACAAGTCAGTGTTAAGAACCTCAAAATCGCACTTATCGACACTGAGCTCAACGTAATTGGTGTTTCTGGCGCAGTCCCTGGACCACGCAAAGGCATTGTACTTATAGAAGGAGCTTCGTCATGAGCATTGCAACATATACAAAATCTGGCGCAAAAGCTACTACTGCTGCAAAGCTCGACAAAGAAGTATTCGAAGTCGAAGTAGCTAATCATGAACTTATCAAGCACGCCTACGTGGCATATCTTGCAAACGGTCGTGAGAACCTCGCTGTAACCAAAACCCGCGGACTCGTTCGTGGTGGTGGTAAAAAGCCTTGGAAGCAAAAGGGTACTGGACGCGCACGTTTCGGTAGCTCTCGAGTTCCAATTTGGCGTGGTGGTGGTATCACTTTCGGTCCAACTGGTCTCGAAAACTACTCACACAAGATCAACGTCAAAGCAAAACGACTTGCTGTTCGCCAAGCTTTAAGCTTGAGTGCTCAGGAAGGCAAACTAGCTGTCATCGAGTCTTTCGATGCGACTAATGGCAAAACAAGTGACGTCGCATCATTGCTTTCTAAGCTCGGTGCAAAACGACAGACACTTGTCGTTGTAGACAAGAAAACACCTGAACTCACCCGAGCATCAGCAAACATCGCTGAACTCAAAGTTGTGCAAGCAACCTACCTCAACGTGTTTGACCTCATCAACGCACATCACGTAATTGTCACCAAAGCAGCACTTCCAATCATTACTGACTGGCTTAATGCAGCTACTGCTACAACTACCAAGGAGACAAAATAATGAATAGCGTTACTCTCAAACCACGTATGTCAGAGAAAGCCTACGCGCTCAGCATGGCCGACAATGTATACGTATTCGTCGTACCAAAGACTGCTACCAAACTAACGGTTGCCGACGCGGTGAGCTCACAGTTTGGCGTAACCGTCCTTCAAGTACGTATCGTCGTACAAAAAGGTAAAGCAGTTGCTGCTCGTCGCAAACGCGCTCGAGCTGGCGTTGGTTACCGTGCTGATATGAAAAAAGCATATGTCACTGTTGCAGCTGGCGATCACATCCCGATCTTCGACGCACCAGAAGACAAAGCACCAGAACCAAAGAAGGCAGCTAAAAAAGCAGCTTCTAAGAAAGAGGTGAAGTAAGATGGCTATTAAAGCATATAACCCTACGACTCCTGGTCTCCGTGGAATGACCACACAGGACATGAGCGAAATTACCGCGAAACGTCCTATCAAATCACTCCTCGTTATCAAAAAGCGCGTAAGTGGCCGAAACAACCAAGGGCGTATCACGACTCGTCACCGCGGTGGTGGAGCAAAACAATTCTACCGAATTATGAACTTCAAGCTTGCAGCTGGTAGTTCTGCTACTATCGAGGCCATCGAATACGATCCGAACCGTAGTGCTCGTATTGCACGTATCAAAGAACAAAACGGTACCTACCACTATGTTCTTGCTGCAAAAGGCATGAAAGTTGACCAAGTTATCACTAGCGGCGAAGAAGCTCCAATCGAAATTGGTAACCGACTCGCTCTCAAAAACATCCCTGTTGGTAGCTTGATTCACGCAATTGAACTTCAGCCAGCTGGTGGCGCTCAAATGGTACGAAGTGCCGGAGTAAGCGCTCAGCTCATGGCAAAAGAAGGAGCCTACGCGCAAGTACGTTTGCCATCTGGTGAAGTACGTATGGTACTCCAAGAATGTATGGCGAGCATTGGCCGTATGGGTAATGAACAGCACCAAAACATTAAGATTGGTAAAGCTGGACGTAACCGACACAAGGGTATTCGCCCAGGTGTACGTGGTGTCGTCATGAACGCCGCAGATCACCCTCACGGTGGTGGTGATGGTGGACGTCACGGTACCGCTAAAGATCCTCGAACCCCTTGGGGCCAGAAGACTTTGGGTTATAAGACACGTAAGCGTAAGAGTACTACTAAGTTTATCGTAAGAAGTCGTCATGCGGCTAAGCGTAAGTAAGGCAGATTAAGGAATAAAATGAGCAGATCACTAAAAAAAGGACCATTTATCGACCCCAAGCTTGCTAAGAAAGTAAGTGCTTTGGGCGACGAAAACCGAACCATCATCAAAACATGGGCTCGTGCTTCTACTATTTCTCCTGATTTTGTTGGCCGAACAATTGCCGTTCATAACGGTAAAGTTCATGTGCCAGTATTCATCACTGAGAACATGGTTGGACACAAACTAGGTGAATTTTCACCTACCCGTAAATTCCGTTCACACGGCGGTAAGCTCGCGAAAGGCAAACGATAATGGGTGTCCTCGCTACCGCTAATAAAGGCGTGATTGCTACCGCAAAGGGCGTAAACATGAGCCCCCGCAAAGTCGGCGTTGTAGCCGCACTCGTTCGCGGACGCTCTGTTGATGACGCGCTTGTAATCCTTTCGCACGTTCCTCGTGCATCTGCTATTCCTGTCCGCAAAGCTATCGAATCTGCTCGCGCTAACGCTGACCACAATCACAACCTCAAGCCTGACACTCTCCAGATTACAGAAATCAGTGTTACTCCTGGTGTTCGTCTCAAACGATTCCGTCCTGCTGCTCAAGGTCGCGCATTACCGTTCCAACGTCGAACAAGTCACATTCGTGTGATTGTCGATGGTGAAGCTCGCGTTTCTAAGAAAGCAAAAGCTGAAGCCGTAGCCAGCGAAACTACGAAAACCAAGAAAGAGGCTAAATAATATGGGACAAAAAGTTAACCCTATCAGCATGCGTCTCCAGGTCAACAAAGACTGGCGCAGCAAATGGTTTGCAAGCAAGCGTGATTACGCGAACTATCTTGCCAAGGATCTATCCGTCCGCAAGATGATCAGTGACAAGCTTGGATCTCGTGCCGCTATCAACAAAGTTGATATCGAACGATCACCAAACCTTGTAACCGTTACTATTTATACTGCAAAAGCAGGTGTTGTAATCGGTCGTGGTGGTACTGGTGCTCAAGAGCTCAAAGCAGCTATTGAGCGAATCTATGGCGCACAGACTCGTGTCAACATCGAAGAAGTCAAGAAGCCTGAACTCCACGCTAAACTCGTTGCAGAAAACATTGCTCACCAAATCGAACGACGAATTTCGTTCCGACGAGCAGTGAAGTCAACTGCAGCAGCAACCATGCGTGCTGGAGCAAAAGGAATTCGCGTAGAAGTTGCTGGACGACTTAACGGCGCAGAAATGAGCCGACGTGAAAAAGAAGTTCAAGGAAGTGTCCCACTTCACACCATCCGTGCAGATATTGATTATTCTCACATTAACGCCAAGACTCCTGCGGGACTCATCGGCGTTAAAGTATGGATCTATAAAGGTGAGGTAGCCTAACATGTTAATGCCAAAACGAACTAAATTCAGAAAGGTACGCAAAGGCCGAATTACCGGCGTTGCGACCAGCGGTAACTATATCGCCTTCGGAGACTTCGCGCTCCAAAGTATGGGCAGTGATCGAATCACCAGCCGTCAGATCGAAGCAAGTCGTCAAGCGATGACTCGTTACATCAAGCGTGGTGGAAAGATCTGGATCAGAATCTTCCCTCACACTCCGGTAACCCGCAAACCACAAGACGTAAAGATGGGTAGCGGAAAAGGTAACCCAGAGTTCTTCGTCGCCAAAGTGCGGCCAGGAACCATCCTGTTTGAAATGCAGGGTGTCAGCGAAGAAATCGCTCGAGAAGCAATGCGACTCGCCAGCCACAAACTTCCAATCAAGACCAAATTCTTAGTTAAGGATGAGGCATAATACTATGAAACTATCAGATATCCGTAAATTAACCACCGCAGAACTTGCAACCGAGAGCACAAAGCTTCGCGACGAAATCGCTGAGCTCCGTCGTCGAGTCCACATGGGCGAGATTACTAATGTTCGGTTAGTCCGCGCAAAACGAAGGGATCTAGCTCGTATGCTAACCATACTCAGTGAACATCTAGTAAAGGAGAATGCATAATGGCTAAAACCCTCACTGGTGTCGTAGTATCAGACAAGACCGATAAAACTATCGTTGTTTCTGTTATCACACACAAAAATCACCCAATCTACCGTAAGGCTTATATCACAAGCAAGCGATTCATGGCTCATGATGAGAAGAACGAAGCTCGCCACGGCGACACCGTTATCATCAGCGAGACTCGTCCGCTCAGTGCCCGCAAACGACACACGCTTGATTCAATCGTTACTCGTGCTGCAATTTCCCAGGATCAAACTGTCGAAGCAATTACTGCTGAAGCAGCGCCAGAGCCAAAAGAGGAGAAATCAGCATGATCCAACAAGAATCACGACTTGGTGTCTGCGATAACAGTGGTGCAAAAGAAATTCTTTGTATCCGTGTTCTCGGCGGAACAAGACGACGATATGCCCGTGTTGGCGATGTTATCGTTGCAACCGTCAAGCAAGCAAACCCACAAGGTAACGTTAAGAAGAAGTCAGTAGTGCGTGCAGTAGTTGTTCGAACGAAGTATGTTATTCGTCGCAAAGACGGATCAACCATTCGATTCGATGATAACGCTGCCGTCATCATTGGCGATGATAAATTACCTAAGGCTACTCGTATCTTTGGTCCAGTACCAAGAGAACTACGTGACCTAGGTTATGCCAAGATTATTTCTCTGGCTCCGGAGGTTCTATAATGAAAGACATCAAATCTACAACTAAGACAGTTTTCAAGATTCGCCTCAAGAAAGACGATGTTGTCGTTGTGCGTGCCGGCAAATACAAAGGTCAATCTGGCAAAGTATTAGCTACGCACCCAACTCTCAACAAAGTTACGGTCGAAGGTATCAATATTGTTAAGAAGCACATGAAGCCAAACAAGCAATATCCTCAAGGTGGAATTATTCCTCTTACCAAACCTATTGATGTATCAAAGGTTGGTATCCTTGACCCTGCTACTAAAAAGGCAAGTCGCATCGGATACAAGATTGACGCCAAAGGCGCAAAGACTCGCGTATTCAAAACGAGTGGAAAGGAGATCAAGTAATGGCTGAAGCAAAAACTACCGCAAAAGCTGCACCAAAAGCAGCTGCAAAGAAAACGACGACTTCTAAGTCGACTGCCTATGTTGCACGCCTCAAAGATCTCTATAACACGCAATATGCTGCAGAGCTCCAGAAAGAACTTGGCCTTGTTAACCCTCACCAAGTTCCACGTCTCGAGAAAATCGTTGTGAACGTCGGTCTTGGTCGCGCTAAAGACGACAAGAAGATTCTTGAAACAGCCAGCAACACCATCCGAAAAATCACCGGCCAAGAACCAGTCGATACGATTGCTAAACTATCCATCGCTGGTTTCAAACTCCGTGAAGGCAACAAAATCGGTATCAAAGTTACCCTCCGCGGTAACCGAATGTACGAATTCGCTGATCGTCTTATCAACATCGTACTTCCAAGGCTACGTGACTTCCACGGTGTTAAGGCAGGTGCTTTCGATAAGTCAGGCAACTACAGCATCGGATTTGTTGACCAATCAGTTTTCCCAGAACTTACGTTCGAAGAAACTACTACCGTTCACGGCCTGCAAGTTGTATTTGTCATCAAAGCCAGCAGCGTAGAAGCATCAAGGGCATTACTGACCAAGTTCGGTATGCCATTCGAGAAAAAGGAGACTAAATAAATGGCACGAAAATCTAACATCGCACGCGATCTAAAGCGTAAGAAAATGATTCTGAAGTACGCCGACAAGCGCGCAGAACTCAAGAAAATTGGAGACCTCGACGGCCTACATCTTCTCCCTCGGAATTCATCTCCGACTCGATTCAAGAACCGATGCATCGAGACAGGACGACCACGCTCATACATGCGTACATTCGGACTATCTCGTCTATCATTCCGTGAACATGCCTCAAAGGGTGAAATCCCAGGCGTAACGAAAGCAAGCTGGTAAGGAACACTATGTCTACTACATCTACAGACCCAATCGCAGATATGCTTTCTCGAATTCGTAACGCTATTGCCGTTCGAAAAACAGAAGTGCTAATGCCCCACAGTAAAGTTAAAGAATCAGTTGCAAGTTTATTGCAAAAGAATAATTTCGTCGATAAAGTTACCGTCAGTGACGCCAGCATTGGCAAAACACTTCACGTTACCATCAACGGCGAAAGTACCAACGCACGTATCACCGAAATCAAGCGTCTCAGTACGCCTGGTCGACGATACTACGTCGCATCAAAAGACATCCCGCAGATCAAAAGCGGTCGTGGTATTGTTATCGTTTCTACCTCAAAAGGTATGATGACGGGCAAACAAGCCAAGGCAGCCGGCATCGGTGGCGAATTAATATGTAAGGTTTATTAAATATGAGTCGCGTAGGCAAATCACCAATCACAGTTCCCACGGGAGTTTCAGTAACAATTGAGACGCACGCAATTACTGTATCCGGCTCTAAAGGTACGTTATCACAATTTACGATTCCAGAAATCACCGTCGCTCAAGAGGGTGAACAGATCATCGTAACGCGTGCAAATGACGAACCAAAGATTCGTGCAAAGCACGGTCTCATGCGTGCCCTCGTCAACAATATGGTTGAAGGTGTCACCAAGGGCTTCAGCAAAAAACTTGAAATCAACGGAGTAGGTTTCCGTGTCGTCGCTCAAGGCACTGATCTCAAATTCAGCCTTGGCTTCTCTCACGATGTCATCTACAAGCTTCCTACAGGTGTTACGGCAACGATTGAACAGAACATTGTTACAATCAGCGGTATTTCACGTCAGCAAGTTGGACAAGTTGCTGCAGAAATTCGAGCACTTAAAAAGCCAGAGCCGTATAAGGGCAAAGGTATCAAATATGTTGGCGAACGCATTATCCGTAAGAGCGGTAAGTCAGGTAAGGATAAATAAACTATGAACCGATTAACTAAGAAAATTCAAAATCTCGCACAGCGTAAAAACCGTGTCCGATCTACAGTTATTGGTACGACTGAGCGACCTCGTCTCTCAGTATTTATCAGCAACCGACATATCGTCGCTCAAATAATCGATGATTCAAAAGGCAAAACACTCGTTCATGTCAGCACTAATGGCGCAAAAGTCACGGGTACCATGACCGAACGAGCAGAAGCCATTGGCACCGAAATTGCTAAAAAGGCAAAGGCAGCTAAGATCACCAAAGTCGTGTTTGACCGCGGAGGACGAATCTATCACGGACGAGTTCGCGCACTTGCAGAAGCAGCACGTAAGAATGGACTGGAGTTTTAATCATGCAGAACAATCGTAACTCAGGCCGTAACGACCGAGATCAAACCCCAGAAGAAAAACAATTCGATGAGCGAATCCTTGCTATCGACCGTGTTGCACGTGTCGTAAAGGGTGGTCGTCGTTTCCGTTTCCGTGCCCTCGCCGTCGTTGGTGATCGCAAGAACAAAATCGGTATTGGCTCTGCAAAGGGTGCCGATGTGACTACTGCTGTCGCAAAAGCTATGGAAGTAGCCAAGAAAAACATGGTTTCTATCCACCTCTATAAAGAGACACTTCCTCACGAAACAACCGCAAAAGTCGCTGGAGCAAACATTCTCATCAAACCAGCAAGCCCCGGTACCGGTCTTATCGCTGGTGGTGTTGTTCGAACTATCCTCGAAGTATCAGGTGTTCGAAATGCCCTCAGTAAATCACTCGGAAGCTCAAACAAGACGAACACTGCCTATGCCACACTCGCAGCCTTGCAGAGTCTTGTCCCAGCAAAAGATTGGGTCACCACCAAGAATGACGCCAAGACTGCACCTAAAAAAGCTGCAACCAAGAAAGTCGCTGACGCTACCGTTGCCGACAAAAAGAGTAAGGAAACGAAATGAACTATAGCCAACTAGATATTAGCTCTAAAAAATCACCAAAACGAGTTGGACGTGGTATCGCTGCAGGTCAAGGTAAAACTGCCGGTCGTGGTACTAAAGGTCAAAAAGCACGCGCTGGCTTTAGTCAACGCCCAGGTTTCGAAGGTGGTCAAACACCACTAGCGCAACGATTTCCAAAACTTCGTGGTTTCACCTCACACCGAACTCCACCACAAGTTGTCTACACTGGTGCACTTGATACCGTAGGCGCAACAATTAATGCTGAGACACTTACTGCTGCAGGCCTCATCACCAACCCATTCGTTCGCGTTAAGCTGATCGTAAAAGGTGATACAACCAAGAAGCATGCGGTTTCACTACAAGTTGCCAGCAAAACTGCTATTGCACAAATCGTCAAAGCTGGTGGCACGTTTACACGAGTAGAACAGACCAAACGTCCTGTTACTTCTACCAAAAATCCTAAAAACGCATAAATCACATCGTTAATTCGGTTTCATCTATACCATCTACTGGTATACTAGAACCATTAGTCACGAGAAGGGTACAAACAACACATGAGCTGGAAAGTAATCTGGAGTTCACTCCGAAGCGCCGATATGCGAAAACGCATTCTTGCTGTCCTTGGGATGATTTTAGTATTCCGTATTTTTGCTCACATTCCAGTCCCGCTTAGCGACCCTAAGACCCTCAAGCAAGTTCTTGAGAACGTCTTTAGTTCCAAAGATACACCTCAGTTATTTAGTTTCATAAACGTACTATCCGGCGGTGCCTTAGCTAATTTCTCAATCATGCTTGTTGGTATGGGTGCCTATATTAACGCCTCGATCATTATTCAACTTCTCACTAAAGCCATTCCACAACTTGAAGCCCTCAACAAAGAAGGCGAATATGGCCGTACTAAGATAAACCAATACACTCGTATGTTGGCGCTACCTTTGGCTATCATGCAATCTATTGGTGCAATTTACCTCGTCCGTCAGTCTGCTTCGAGTATTGGTGGGTTAGGTGATATCACCGCCAATACCTCCCTCATGCAATGGGTGCTGATGGTTGCCGCCCTTACTGGTGGTTCCATGATCTTGATGTGGCTTGGTGAGCTTATAACCGAGCAGAACATCGGTAACGGAATTTCACTGATTATTACCGTCGGAATCGTCAGTAGCTTGCCAAAGACAGCAGTTAGCTTATTCAACAGCGTTGTTGATAAATCACAGAAGTGGATTGTCTTTGGAAAACAGCTACCGATCAACAAAACCGGATTGCTTTATACACTGATTATTCTTGTTGTCGTAACTATTGTGAGTGTGCTCATCGTTAAGCTCAACGAAGCCTCGAGGAAGCTAACCGTCAACTACGCTAAGCGTATTCAAGGCAACCGCGCTTACGGTGGCGTAACAACAATTCTTCCTGTGAAGCTTATCACCGCTGGTGTCGTACCGATCATATTTGCCGTTGCATTCTTAAGTGTTCCGAGTTTTGCCGGACAGCTCATGATCGGCTCAAGCAGTGGACGATTGCAAGGATGGGGATCAACACTCGTTAAACTGTTCCAAACGCCGTCTGCTCAGACGTTCCAGCGGCCAGGTTGGGAACCATTCCTGTACCCAGTAGTCTACTTCTCTCTTGTCGTCCTCTTCACCTTCTTCTATACCAGTATCGCCTTCAATGCCACTGAGATTGCTGAAAACTTGCAGAAACAGGGTGGCTTCATCGACGAAGTACGCGCTGGCAAACAAACAGAAAAATATTTATCTCAGGTCGTAAACCGATTAACTCTGTTTGGAGCATTCGCGCTTGGTGCGCTTGCACTGCTACCGATCATTGGGCAGATTTTCCTTAAGACCAACATAACGCTCGGTGGTACCAGCATCTTGATCCTTGTATCGGTAGCGCTTGAGACACTTCGTCAGATCGAGTCACGAGCATTGATGGTTACGTACGATCAATACCAACAACCAGACTTCTTCTATGATGTTGATACACCTGCAGACGCTGCAACGGGCGGTCGTAGACTTCGATTCTTGCCAAACCGTACTAAACAGAGTAGAAAGTCCAAATAAGAGCTTTACATAGCAGGTCTATATCTGTTATAATTCAGCCTTAGTTATATTTATGTCAGCAAACAAGGAAGTCATCGAACTAACGGGAACTATTGTAGAGACTCTACCAGGGACTCAGTTTCGTGTCGAACTTGAAAACGGACATAAAATTATAGCTCATGTTGCTGGGAAGATGCGGAAACATTATATCCGAATTGTACCTGGTGACAGCGTGACGGTTGAGTTGACCCCTTATGATCTTACTAAGGGCAGAATCACCTATCGCAAATCGTAGAGAACCTTTACATAACGGCACATCACGGGCGAACCCGCTCCAGTCCGCGCTCATCGTATCACCAATACGATTCGCTTACGGGCTTCACGAGTCATCCCATGCTGTACCGTCCTGTAAAACTTCTATGAGTCCTGTGGAATTCAGGAATCGTTCGTTTTTATCAAATATTTAAGCAGTGTGTTATGCATCTCCTGAAAGGAGCATGATCCGTATGAAAGTACGTGCTAGTGTCAAAAAAATCAGTCCAGATGACAAGATTGTCCGACGCAAGGGCAGAATCTATGTCATCAACAAATTAAAGCCAAAACATAAGCAGAGGCAGGGTTAACTATGGCTCGTATTTCTGGTGTAACCATTCCAGCTGAGAAGCAGATTCAGATCTCTCTCACCTATGTATACGGCATTGGACCTAAAACAAGTGTTGATGTTCTCACCAGCGCAAAAGTAGATCCAACTGTTCGTGTCAAAAACCTTACTGATGCCGAGATTTCTCGCATTCAGGAAGTTATCAACGAAACACTTACCGTCGAAGGTGAGTTGCAGCGTATCGTCAGCACCAACATCAAGCGTCTGAAAGATATTAATGCATACCGTGGTCTTCGACATAAGATGAGCTTGCCAAGTCGTGGTCAACGAACCAAGACAAACGCTCGTACTCGTCGTGGTAAAAAAATAACGGTTGGTGGAACCGCAAAGAAAGTGGCGGCTAAGACGTAATGGCAGATGCAACTACAGCTGCAAAAGCAGCACCAAAGAAGAAGAAATCAAAGCGATCGGTACCATTTGGACAAGTCCACGTGTTTGCCAGCTTTAACAACACAATCATCTCGTTCACTGATGCGCAAGGTGGAGCACTTACTGCTTCGAGCGCCGGTGCCTGTGGCTTCCGTGGTTCCAAAAAAGGAACTGCCTATGCCGCACAAATCGCCTGCGAAAAAGCAGGGAACAACGCTAAACAACAATACGGCTTTTCAAAAGCTGATGTATACGTTAAAGGCGTTGGTCTTGGACGAGATTCTGCAGTCCGAACCCTTAATACTCTCGGTATTTCCGTTGAGTCCATTAAGGATGTAACAGGTATCGCTCATGGTGGCGTTCGACCTAAGAAAGCTCGAAGGATCTAAATTATGGCACGAGATACACAATCAATCGTAAAAATGAGTCGCCGTGAAGGCTATGCCCTTCACCCGAAAGCGCACAAAGCTCTCGCAAAGCGAACTTCAATGCCTGGACAAGCTGCAAATTCCCGTGGAATGCGCAACAAGCCTAGTCAATATAGTCTCCAACTTCGCGAGAAACAAAAAGTCAAACGACTCTACGGCTTGCTCGAAAAGCAATTCGCCAACCTTATGGCCGAATCTTCTCGTAAGCAAGGACAGAGTGGTGAAATCTTGCTACAACTTCTAGAGCGACGACTCGACAACGCTATTTACCGTAGTGGTCTAGCCGTAAGTCGCCGCGCTGCTCGTCAGCTCGTTACTCATGGCCACTTCATGATGAATGGTCGCCGAGTGGACATTCCTTCAATCCGCCTCAAAGCCGGTGATGAACTCGTACTGCGTGACGCCAGCAAGAAAAACGAATACTTCAAACGTATTGATGACGTAAGTCCTGCATCTCCAGATACTATCCCTGCATGGCTCAAAGTCAACCGCAAGAAATTTGAAATTTCCATTACTGGCATTCCAACCCGAGAAGAAGCAGAACCTGAAATCAATGAGCAACTAATCGTAGAATACTACTCACGCTAGGGAGGCGATAAAATAATGTCAAAAATGATCCACACACCAGGACTCGTAAACATCGATGATCACGGAAGCAGCTCAGCTACTTTCGTTATCGAACCACTTCACACCGGATATGGTATGACCCTCGGGAACTCACTACGACGCGTATTGCTTTCAAGCATTGCCGGAGCAGCAGTTACTGCATTCAAGATTGAAGGTGCTACACACGAATTCACCACCATCAAGGGTGTACGAGAAGATGTCGTCGATATCATGCTCAACCTTCGTGGCCTCCGATTCCGCGTTTTCACTGACGAGCCTCAAACACTTCGTCTTACAAAAACTGGAAAAGGTGCCATCACCGCTAAAGACATCACAACTAATGCTGATGTTGAAATTGCAAACCCAGGTCACGTAATCGCAACTCTCGACGACGACAAATCTAAGTTTGTTCTTGATCTCGTTGTCGAAACAGGTCGTGGTTACCGAACTATCGAAGAAGGCGCTGCTCGCAAACATAGCGATATGATTGCACTCGACGCTGTATTCACACCCGTACTCCGCGTACGATACAAAGTAGAAAACACTCGTGTCGGTCAAATGACTGATCTCGATCGTCTTCTCATTACCATCGACACCGATGAGACTATCACTCCTCGTGATGCATTCGAAGAAGCAGCAGCTATTTTGGTCAACCAATATACTGCTCTCGCCGGACAAACTCGAGTAGAAGTGAGTGCGCCAGCCAGCGTACCATCTGCCGATGGTACAAACACCACAGAAAATGATGATCCAGCAGAACTTCTAACTTCAATCGAAGATTTGAACTTGTCTGCCCGCACCACAAATGCACTCATCAACAATGAGATTCATACATTAAAAGACCTCTTTAGCCTCAGCGATGCTGAACTACGCGACCTTAAAGGTTTCGGTAGTAAAGCACTCGACGAAGTTAAAGATAAAATGAGCGAGTTGGAGCTGTAAGATGCATCGTCACGGTTACCAAGGTCGCAAGTTCGGAAGAGAAACTGATCAACGATTAGCACTTATTAAGGGCCTCGCAGAATCTCTCGTACGCGACGAATCAATCAAAACTACATTGCCTAAGGCAAAGGAACTTGTTCCTTATATCGAAAAACTAATCACCAAAGCTAAAAAAGGTGATCTTCACAACCGACGTCAGATTATTTCTGGATTGCAAACCATCGAATCAGCTCACAAGCTTGTCGATGAAATTGCTCCAAAACTAGCCGGTCGCGTCAGTGGACATGTTCGCATTGAAAAGCTCGAGAATCGACGAGGCGACAACGCTGAAATCGCTCGAGTAAGCTTTGTTGACAGCCTCGCTGCAGCGCCAGTGGCTACTCCTGCCAAGAAAGTTGTAGCTACAACGCCTGTCAAACCAGTCGCTAAGCCAGCAGCCAAAAAAGCAGCAACCCCAGCAAAGGAGAAGAAATAATGAAGACCTTTAGCGCAAAGCCAACTGACGTTACCCGAAAATGGTATGTTATCGATGCTGCAACCGCCCCTATGGGACGTGTCGCTACCGAAGCAGCTAGTCTGCTCATCGGAAAAGGTAAGCCTATGTTTACCAGCCACATTGATGTCGGTGACAATGTCATCATCATCAATGCTGAGAACATCGTCGTTACCGGTAACAAGATGGAAGACAAGAAGTACTACCATCACAGTCATTTCCCCGGTGGACTAAAAGAAGCAAGCATGAAAGACAAAATGTCTAAGGACCCTACATTCGTCATAGCCCGCGCGATTCGTGGAATGTTGCCAGTCAACAAACTTCGACCTGCTCGTCTTGCACGACTCAAGGTCTACGCTGGAGCAGAGCACAACCATGCAGCACAAATGCCAGAAGCATTTGCACTCAAGTCAGCTCGAACTGCACCAGTTAAGGCAGAAAAGGAAACTAAATAATGGCTGAAGCAACAACCGTAAAGAAACCAGCAACAAAAGGCTACTTCTACGCACTCGGTCGTCGCAAGAGCGTTACCGCTCGAGCACGATTGATGACTGGAAAAGGCGCAATCACCATCAACGGTAAATCAGCCGAAGATTACTTCGCTGGCAGCAAGTCATTGCTCAGCGAACTAGCTAAGCCATTTAACGTACTCGAACAGAACAACAAATTTGATGTTACTGTCGTGGTATCTGGTGGTGGTATGAGTGGTCAAGCCGTCGCAATACGACTGGCTATCTCAAAAGCATTTGTCGTCATGAACGAAGACTTCAAGCAGACTCTCAAACGAGCTGATCTCCTTGGACGCGATCCACGAGAGAAAGAACGTAAGAAGTTTGGACTAAAAGGCGCGCGGAAGCAACGCCAATTCACAAAGCGTTAGTCGGCTTTTTAGTTATCCGTATTTCGTCGTTAGAAGTTCCGTTCCGCATTCCCAGTATCATGTATACAGCTCATTTGCGGTACTCACTTCTGCCTCGAACTACGCAAAACTTAAAAATCCTTTAGAAAGTGCGAGATTACTCTCGTACTTTTTTCATTAAAAGAGAATACTAACGGAACCAGCTCACCATTTGAACGTTTGCACCTAGCACAAAGACAAAGTATGGGGTTATACCCGTATTTTTGTTATTAGAACTAAAATTTACAGGTGAGATATACTTAAATTATGCACGATTTAATACAGCAGGGTGATTACTGGATATTGGCAGTATCTGTTTTGTCTGTGCTATTTTTTGCCGAACGGATATTCCTAAAATACGCGACGTTGTGTCTCGTTTTCGGCTCTGCGATCATCTATATACACTATGGTTTACTGAGGTTTGTGATGCATGTTGGCATATTCTCCTTAAGTGTTTATGTCCTGCAAAATGCAATAGAGTACCTTTTTAATCCAGACAAGCATTTGCATTTTTTGGCAAACGTGATATTATCATACAGTTATGAATAAAATAACTATCAACAACGCATATTGGTTTACCGGCTATTCACGGACGGTTTATTCAGCGTAACTTTAATTCAGCAAACAAATACAACCGTCCACCAGGGCGGTTTTTTAATTGAGGAGAAACCATGGAAAAAGAAATGACAATTCAAGAAGCAGGCAAAGAACTTGCACGACGACGGATCGAAGTCGGCCCCGATGATCCACGGTCGCCACTAGAAATTTTAGCGGCCCATACCGCACCCAATATAGGTCAGGTGGCACTCGTGGCACCCTTAGAGGTAGTTACTTCTACGGAGAGACAACCTCGTGGTGATGTGCCGTACTTCGTCAAATAACCGCGAAAATATAAAGTAAATACGTAAGGAAATATAATGAAAAACAATACTAAACAAGACAATCGCATCATCATCGTTGGAGGCATGGGCCCGCAAGGCAGCCTCGAACTCCACTCCCGAATCCTTCGGGGGTCGGGGTATCTTTGGCGCATCTAACGGGGGAGATTTCCCACACATCGTGCATGTGTCACTACCAATTGATGATTTCATAAGTGACCGCGCAAAGACTACACAGGCTTTAATTCAAATCGTTGATGCACTTCGTCAGCTTGATATTCAGAAATCCGATCAAGTAGTACTAGCATGCAATACCGCACATCTCATGCAAGCACAAATAGAACTGTTGCTTGGCATAAAAATCACTTCGTTGATTGATGCCGTCATGGCTAAAGTGTCTGTCGATAAGCTGCAAAATGTCGGGGTGCTCGGTTCGCCAACCACTATTAAATCCCGTCTGTTTCATGATGTTATTGAGAAGCAACATCTAACTGTGACAGCTCCTAAAGAGGAAGATCTGGAGCCGCTAGAAGAGATAATTAGAAGTGTTATCGCAAACACCGTCGACGCTCAAACAATCGATAAGGCGAATAGCTTGATCGACGATCTCATTCGGCAGGGAGCTGAAAAAATAATTCTCGGCTGTACTGAGCTATCAACGCTAGGCCTCAACCGTAGCGACACAATAGACCCTCTTGACGAGATTACATCTGTTCTACTAGTTGCAAATCAAGGTAATAACGTATAATAGGAACTACGATGAATAAACCAGTAATTTTGACAGGGCTTCGAGCCAATAATGATCTACAACTCGGCAATTATCTTGGTGCGCTTTTGCCGATTATTGAAATGCAGAAAAAGTACGCCGGAGAATATCAAATCAATCTGTTCGTGCCAGACTTGCATAGTTTCACGACGCCAATCGACCATAGTAAATTGTATGAGCAATCGATCAATAATGTACGGGTATTTATTGCGGCTGGGCTCGATATAAACAACGCCGACACATTTGTGTATAGACAGAGTCATGTACCTGCACACAGCGAACTGACCGTCATCCTCAACTGCTTTACCTATATGGGTGAACTGAGCCGAATGACGCAATTCAAAGAGAAGGGCGGAGGCCAGACATCTGTAAGCGTTGGGCTTTTTGACTACCCAGTTCTTATGGCCGCCGATATTCTGTTATATGGCGCCAAGTATGTACCAGTCGGTGCCGACCAGACACAACATGTCGAGCTAGCACGAGATATCGCCATTCGCATGAACAATAAGTTTGGCGATTTGTTTGTGTTGCCAGAAGCCGAGAAAGAACAAATCGCCTTTGCTCACAGTCAAGCTCGTCTACGCATTCGTGATCTTCAGAAACCAGAAAAGAAAATGAGCAAATCGGATGAATCAGGTAAGGGTGTTATATTCCTGACCGATGCACCAGAAGTCGCTGCCAAAAAAATCATGAGCGCGACCACTGATAGCTTTGAGAAGATTTCGTATGACACAGAGAATCAACCTGGCATCACCAACCTCATCGATATACTCGCTGCTTTGACGGGCAAAGATGCTACAGAAGTCGCACAAGAATATGAAGGCCAGACACAATACGGCCCTCTGAAGACTGCCACGGCAGAAGCTGTATCAACATTCTTAACAGACTTCCAAGAACGACTTTCAGCAGTAGACGATGCTGCAGTAATGGCTAAGCTCGAAGCCGGCGAAAAAGCCATGAATGTTACAGCGAATAACACACTGGCAGGCGTCCAGAAAGCTGTCGGCCTCCGAAATTAGTGGTGGTAATTTTTGCCAAATTGTTATATAATTATTGTTAACGAACAAAAAGGCAACCCGCTATGACAAGTTTTACTATCGAAGAATCAGGACGCATTGATGCTGCTATTGCAAAAGAGCAGGTCGTCAGTCGATCTTTCGTAAAAGTACTACTCGATCAAGGCAAGGTGAGTATCGGCGATACCACCATTTATAAACCATCCGTCAAAGTTCACCCTGGTGACGTTATCACGCTCAATTACGAAGCGGTAACCGATGCTGACATCCCCGAGATCAATCTAGAAATTCTGTATCAAGATGATGATTGTCTTGTGGTGAACAAACCGATCGGTGTCCTGACCCACAGCAAGGGAGCGTTCAATCCAGAAGCTACAGTCTCGACCTTTATTCGACAGTTTACGACTGGCATGGAAGATAATCGCGGAGGAATCGTTCACCGGCTAGACCGCGTTACATCCGGACTACTCATCTGCGCTAAGAACGAGGCTGCGCTGACCTCACTCCAGAAACAATTTGCCGATCGTCATGCCCACAAGACGTATATGGCTGTTGTGTCAGGCACGCCTGAGCAGCTCGAAGCTAACATCGAAATGCCTATCGAGCGTAACCCCAAGAAGCCCCAAACCTTCCGTGTGGGGCCAAACGGTAAAGTCGCCAAGACGCACTACAAAGTAGTTGCCAGCAATGACAAATATAGCTTAGTCGAGCTTCACCCAACCACAGGCCGGACTCATCAGCTTCGGGTGCACATGGCTCAAATCGGCAATCCAATCGTTGGAGACGTTTTGTACGGCGGCGAACCTGCCAAGAGGACATACCTTCATGCGCTCAGCCTAGAACTAACGCTACCAAACAAAGAACATCGTACATTTACTGCACCGCTACCGTCAGAGTTTAATGCTATCCTAGAGTAGTGAAACTACTCCTCCATTCCGCAACAGAACGTGCTGTCACCGACTTTATAGGCGCACCCTCGCATGCACTGCTTATTTCCGGTCAGATGGGAGCAGGCAAGGGCGCATTGGCGGCACACATAGCCGCGTCGCTGCTGAACGTGGATGAATCAAAGCTACAGGACTATCCGTATATTCATTGGCTGCATGACGCCGAAAAAGGCGTCTCAATCGAACAAATCAGGGCTGCGCAAACGTTTATGCAACTCAAAACACCCGGCGACCAAGCAATCCGTAGAGTCCTCATCGTAGAGCAGGGAGATACGATGAGCACTGAAGCGCAAAATGCGTTTCTGAAATTACTCGAAGAACCACCAGCCGATACACTTATCATCCTCACTGCATCTTCTCCGAACGGGCTTTTACCAACCATTCACTCAAGAGTCCAGAGTATTCGAGTACTGCCGGTCAGCTTGGAACAAAGCAAGGTATATTATGCTTCAGACTTCACTCCCCCAGCCATACTAAAAGCCTATTTCTTAAGCGAAGGGTATATGGGACTCCTGACAGCACTCCTAAAAGAGGATACCGACCACGAACTTGTGGCCCAGATCGCCATTGCCAAAGAGGTGCTGGCAGCCAACACATTTGACCGGTTGGCGCTCGTCGATACATTGTCGAAACAGAAGAATGTTCGACTATTACTCTTGGCACTCGAGCGGGTCAGCCATGCATCCCTCGCACAAGCGATCCGAGCTGACAGCCCGGCCGTATCTCGATGGACAGGACGACTCAAGACAATTGTCCAGGCAGAACGCGACATGACTCACAATCCTAGTAGTAAGCTCCTCTTGACAAACCTGGTGCTCAACCTCTAGCGAAGTTCACTTGTGGTACAATAAGGTAATATGTTTGAACTTATCTTAATCCTTGGATTCGGGGTTTTAGCCATCCGCGGCGCCAACAACATCGGCGCAGATGACCTTGACATCTTCCCGCGCAAGATTAGCGACAAGGTTGGCAAGCTCTGGGATATTGCCCACCAAGGCATGCGAGAAAATCGATTCTTACGTGCAGAAAAAGCGCTCCTGACCATCCTCAAAATAGATCAAAGGAATGCAGCAGCCTACAACCGGCTCGGCATTTTGTACGCTAAACAAAAGGAGTTTAAAGATGCCATCGATTGTTTCGAGATCGCCAGTAGCATCGAATCAACTCCTTCAAGTCTTCACAACCTCGGCCTCATCTACTACGAAACAGAGAATTACTCCAAAGCCGCTATCGCCTTTGAACAGGCCCTAAAACTTGAAGATGAGTTGGCCGCCCGTCACATTGCCTACGCCAAAGTCCAAGAACAGCTCGGCAACGACAAACTCATGCTCAGTGAGCTTGAGAGAGCAGCAGAGCTCGAACCAAACAAAGAAACCTACCAATTGCTCCATAAAGCCTATCTCGATAAAGAAATGCAGCTCGAAGCTGACCAAATCGAACAAAAACTCAAGAAAATGATTGTACCCGCCGGCCGACCCAAAAAGGTAGTTCGCCCCCGCAGGGTTGTTATTTAACCCCTGTTTTGATACAATCTATCGGTAACTTTCTGAATGTTCTTTAACAAATTAATTGCGTCGTTTGCTATCATGAAAAAGTGAAAGACTGTAAACATTGTGGCAAAACGGTTAAAAGAGGGGTGGCAATTTACTGCTCAAATCAATGCCAAGCAGATTATCAATATAGTGAGTACGTTAAACAATGGAAACAGGGCATAAAAAATGGCGAACGTGGGATAGAAACAAAAGGATTATCAAAGCACCTATACCGTTTTCTTATTGATAAGTATGGAAATCGCTGCAGTTTGTGTGGATGGGAAAAGATAAACCCTATCACAGGAAAAGTTCCAGTTGAAATTGATCATATAGACGGTGACTCGAAGAATAATAAAGAGAATAATCTTCAACTTATTTGCCCTAATTGCCATTCACTTACCCCAAGTTTCAGGAATCTCAATAGAGGAAACGGTAGGTCCTGGAGACGCAATAAATATATAAAAGAATAAATTATGCCTCCTTAGCTCAGCTGGTTAGAGCACCACTTTTGTAAAGTGGGGGTCGTCGGTTCGAATCCGACAGGAGGCTCCAGTCCTATACGCAGGGTTAGTGAAGCGGTCAAACACGACAGACTGTAAATCTGTTGGCTTACGCCTTCGTAGGTTCGAATCCTACACCCTGCACCAAATCTGAAAGTCACCCTTGGGGTGGCTTTTTGATTTGTTCAGAGAGTACGGATTTGTTGCCTACGAAGTAGCGAGCAAAGCGAGCGCTTCGTAGGTTCGTACAGGATTGAACGTGCAGGAGCTTGCTCCGAACAAGTGAAATCCGTGCAAGCGAAGCCCATCCTACACCCTGCACAAAATCGTAACAATAATTTTATTTATTGCAAGCAACCTGATCACTACTAATCTAAAGAGCGATGATGTAATCATTACCTTTTCTTGCGAATATTGTTCAGGCTGGTTATGCTAAATAGGAATGAATACTACAGATGCAATACCTGAAGGGCTAGAAATTGTGCGTGCTTATATGCCTTTTGATATGGCTAACTTTGCTGTAGCGCTTCCTAATGTTGCGTACGATGATGATACTATTGCTACTTGCGTGCAAGATAGTGTGCAATCCACAATCGATGAATACTTGGAAGGGAATCCTTTGCTTCCATTACCTCAATTTAGATCGACATTACCCGGAGTTAATGTTTTATTATTGGAGCCATTCTCCGAGAGCGAGACAGCTCTCCAGCACAAAATCGGATTTAACGGATGGCCATCAATTGGCGGTATGCTTATTAAGCTGGAAGAAATACGTGTGACCGAATCGAGACATCATCCAACGCCACGAAGTAGAAAAAAATTTAGACTACACGATAACACCCAGCAATCACTTTTTGATGATGACCATAAAAGAATTCCAAAACCCCACTCCCCAAAACACGCGTAATCTGTTAGAATAGGTCGGTTACGCCATCTTAGCTCAGGGGTAGAGCATCGCCATGGTAAGGCGGGGGTCCCGGGTTCAAATCCCGGAGATGGCTCCACAATAAATTGTACAAAAAGACTAGCAATACCTGCCCGTATCTGTTAGAATAGGATTCTATATGGCAAAGAAAACTGACAAACGCAAAATCATTGGACTCGTGTGTGAGGAAACCGGACACCGACATTATTACACGTCTAAAAATACCATGAACACAGTTGAAAAACTTCGACTCAAGAAGTACAACCCTGTGCTTCGCAAACATACCTGGTACTCAGAGACCAAAAAATCTCTCGGTCGAAACGAAGTCAAAAAATAAACTACCGCCCACACAGGGCGGTTTTTTATATCAAATGCTAGTTATAGTTAACATTGCCAAGTCGAGCATTTTTGATGGCGTCAACAGGAACCAAAACACTTACTCCCTTGAGTAAGTGGAGTAATGTTGAATCATGTTTGATGATGGCAATCAATCGAATATCAAATTCATCAATGGGTTTGTCGTCTTGGTATTCCAAGATAGCAAACCGATAACCTACCAGCCGGCCTTCTAGGCTAAATGATTCACCCAGGGCGACATCCATCAGTTCTTCAAAATCAAATTCACCAAGTATCAGGCTCGGGTCACTATAGTCTATAGTGCTGATTTCATATGGTGAATCTCGGTAGGTTTGGATCACTATTTCACGATCAAGGATTGGATCGGCCCCATTATTCATTTTCCAGCAGACCGATTGTAAGTACTCGTAGATTGCTTGATGATCCCAAGGATCCTTATCGATGATATGTCGGACATGATCATTGAATGAATTAGAAGTATAGTTGAAAAGTCGTAAGTCACGCTCAGTATCTAGTTCATCAATCAAGGCGCCCTCAGCGATAGACGAAAGATGGATATTCAATAACTCACCCGTATCTAAATCACTGATCAGCGCGAGAGGTTCGGCTCCAATTTGAGGATCTTTTACGTGTGCAGCAAAGCCGATAAGCTTACCTGCAAGCCTTTTAAGAACGGGCACATCTATGGGCATTTTCGTGCCGTCTAGATTTGCTTCGAAGGTCTTAGAGCCTTCTTCGACAAGGAGCAGCATTTTCCGACCTATCAAAGATGATTCTTTATAGCGCTTGGCCGCAATAGCCTCAAAAGCAGAATCAAGGCTGGTACCTAGATCATAGACATCATTGGCTTGCATGATGATCGAAGCATATTCGAACATGAGTGTTTCTTCCTCAATCAACGGATGATCTTGTTCAGGAAAGCAAATATCCTCGATATCACTCATCGGTATTTCAACAAACGTTCGCGATTCATCGGTGCCCGGTATTGGAATAATAGTTTTTAAGCGTATCCCAAGCTGAATATCAACCATGTCCTGAGCAAATAGTGGCATTCTATCCATTTTTGATAGATCATCTTCATCTATATACGGCAGGGCAGCACTGATAGTCGCTTGGTCGCGAGTTACCGTCTTGTCGACATAAAATCCTTCAAATGTACCAATGATTCGACTTTCACCTAATTGTTCAGTTTTGTTTGTCGAATAATCGATAACACGTCCGTGCTCTGCGACATCTACTTCAACGATCTGACCCATGAGCAACGAATTATCACGTAGATTCAATAATTTCTCTCTCAGCGCATCGTGAGCCCAGCGATAATCATTAACGGTATCTATTTCGGCAGCATGCAATATAGAGCTAAATTCCCACTCAGCTTTGGCAAGAGCTTGGCCTGCTACGTCAAATTCATTATATTCATGCATGCGATATCATCTATTATGTATATATAGTATGGTAGATAACCATATTTTTGCAAGCATGAAAACTATAGTTTTATCTTGTTATTAGCCTTTAGTTCTAGGAAGAATGTAGTCTTATTTAGCAACTTGGTTGATAGTGCCAAGAACGAGAATCCAGGCTAATGATGTTTTGGCGATCAAACTTAACCAAATATATGCTTTTTCTCCATAGACATAATCTTTCCAAGGGCCAATCTTTTTGTACTGTAGATACATATTTACCGCGAATGTATTAAAGAATACAAATGTTAATAGGAAACCAGCTTTAGCATAGCCAGGAATTGAATCTGCAATATGATTTGTCGATACCCAGAAGTATGTTCCTCCCACAATCCACGGTACGATACCCGCGAGCACGCCAATGTTGAACGGAAACCAAGAAGTCTTCGTGGTGAATTGATTATAGCGTTCCATCTCGAGGCCCATCATATTCATAATGAAATTAAGCGTAAAGATAAATATGACACTCGGTAATTCGAGTAGTCCGCCCAGCATCAAAAGCACCGTTAGCATAAGTGATGAGCTTATCGAATATTCAAGCCATCGCATCGGATTCATGCCTTTTTTGATATTATTCTCGTACGTTTGAATATACATTGGCGATGATATCAATAAGTGAAAAAAAGCTGAAATCAACAAAAATATTGGACCCACGATGGCTACTGGAAACGAAAACAACGTCTCTGCTACTGGCCTTACTCCATCAGGCGTATTACCCAAAAACCGTGTCAAAACGGGCAGTGTCAGGGCACGGTTAAAGATCATTAGCAATATTAAACCTTGGATAAGGTGTAGAAGTCCCATCCGTCGATTAAATTTCTGCAATGAGGCGCCTATTTTAGTCTTTGGTTTCAAGGTTTTCTCCTTATATTATTTGATTCTATTTTAGCATAAACACTTTGCCTTTCTAAGAGCCTATGATGGATATTATATTTTCGATACATTTAGTAAAAACACCGAATTGAATGCAGAAAAGTAAACAAAGTAGTTTATCATAGTAATGAGGGTATATCGCTCATACATGCTGGATTCTTATAATCCAGATCAATCTAAATGAAACCAATGAAGCTTAAAAACAAATCCAAAATTACTATAAAACGTTACAGCATTATACTTGTTGCGTTTGGCATCATCGGTATTGTCACCTTGTTGATTAGCAAAGCGGCAACGCCCACGATCACAATAGATCCCGAAACTGGCACGGTTGCTGGTAATGCTTCTGTGGTTTCAAATGTGGCAGATATTTCCGGTACAGGTGCGGTACGATTTGGAGCTGGGTCAACAGCTAGACGATTTTTTTCACCTGAAGCAAGCTGGAACAAAACCGTAGCCCAATTGGGTAGTTCAACTGTCCTCAATGGCTCTACTAATCTTGCTGGAGAAAGTTTTGGCCAAAGGCTCTGGAACTATGGTGGTGGACCACAATTTAGGATCGATGGAACACAACAAAAAACTGGTGGCGGCTTCACGGTCGATTTCAAGCTGTGGTCGGTGCCTGTATATGACATCAAAACTGCCACACCCGGTTTGACGGCTCGAGTCTATCAAACCGGCGACCTTATTCAAAATGGCTTTTCAGACCCTACAGGCAGGCTTATGAATGGCCGCTCAATCCCCTGGAATTACGACTGGATACCCAAAGACTGGCTCTATACGCCGCCTGATATTTTCTCGCCCGTCAGAGCTCCTGGCGATGACACAATTGCGATTGTCAATTACGACACGGGGGAAGTTATAGAAATTTGGCGTGTCGCAGAGAACAGAATTAACTGCAGCCTTAATCTTAACAATGCTTTTAACAGCTATGGTATTTCCTTCGATTCAGGCAATGCCAGTCATTTGTGTATTGGAGGCATGAACCTTTACGGAGGACCCAATGATACACCAGGCTATGATCTATGGAGTGCCAAAGAAGGAAAAACAAGGTCCTTACGAGGAATGGGAATCAACAAATTAGCCCTCATCACTCGCGCCGATGAGGTCAAAGCCGGTAAGATAGAGCACGCCTTGTCACTTACTATTGCAGGAGTAATGTTTGGACCTGATATGACTACTCCTGAAACAAACTATACCGAAGCGGGAGCAGGGGTATCGAAAGGATTTTATTTGCCGCCTGCAACGCGCCTCGAGAATAAGAATCCAAGTTCCCTCGGATACGGCGGCGTTGGTAACCCGCCAGTCACAGATGCCGAAAGGTCAAAGACAATACCGAGTGGCATGCGTTTCGCACTCAATATCACTAACGGCGATATTGACGCTTGGCTATTATCTCGACAAACTACGGCACGATCAAAAAACGACAGTAGCTGGGATCTAGATAAGCCAAAAAGTAAAACTGCCCGTGTCTTTGCTGTCGCACTCAGGGATTACGGAGCGGTATCGGCCGAAACTGGTGGTAATGGCATTGGTATCGAAACCGACGGACTAGAAGGGCCGCAAGCTGCTACCTGGAAGACTCTTGGTATAGAGAAAGATCCGACAGCGTATTGCTGTACGACGGGAGACGACAATTTTAATCGATTCAATTACCCCAACCGGGATTTACTTGATGGCCTCATAACGAAAGATAGGCTTTACGTAGTCAACCCGCCAGCTCTTTAATTCGCTACTTGGGATCCTTCAAAAAATATCATTATGAATACGAATCATACATGTAAGCAAGCTTAGATGTTTTAAAAAAGTAATCCGATTACTGCACGCGAGCAAAATGGTTACTAAATGTAGTGAAAGACGGTCTAGATCTTTTAGATGAGGATATATTTGAAATGCAACTCGTTGATGTTATGTCTACTATAGAAAAACTTAAAATCAAAGATAGTGACGATCATATATTTGTATTGACGATCATAACTCGGCTAAACGCCGACAAAGCAATTGAAATTTCCTAAAGATATTAGTCTTTGTTTATAGCTCTGGCTATTAAAGCTAGGCTAGAACCAAATATAATCAACGCAATAGGCATCAATAACTTGGTGCTATCTCCTGTAACAGCCAGTCCGCCACCTGATTTGATAGTGTTAACAATAGTATTGATTATTGATTCTGATTTTACATATCCTGATTTGGCATAATTTTCATTAGTAATTGTGTCGAGTGCGTCTTCGGTTGCATTTAAAAAATAGTTATTTATAGTAGCAAAATCAGGATCTGTTAAAAGACTATTGCTAATTAAGTAGGTATTAAACTGATTTCCCACCGCTGGTTTTGCGACAAAGTTAAGTCGTAGGGTTTTGCTAACACCGACATTAAGGACCTCGGGAGTGTCATTGTGCGAACAAATCAAAAGTTGATGATTGGGATGCGAACTACCAACTAGACCTAAATATGCGGCTGAACCGGCACCAAGATCATAGCAACTTATATTGGAGTCTGCGATGCTGTCGAAGGTCAGATCATTACCAGGATAGATTAAAGTAATTAGGCTATTGCTCGAACTATTGAACAAAGATAAATCAATTGGCATTGGGCCTTTATTTTTTATTGACACATCATAACTAACGGTATCGCCAGAATTGATATTTTGAGTGTTGACCAGCTTCATACTAAAAGCGAGATCAGTTATTGGTTGACTCTCGGCAAAATTATTAATATGTTGAGACTTATAGCAATCGATAACATCTTGCGAAGGCTCACAAGTAGACCCACCTCCTTCAAATTTATCAGTGAGTATTGCTCGATCTGGGTCGTTTACCGGCCATCCTGTAAATACATCATTTACAAAATTGAGTCCTGAGTCGTTAGCAACGGTTACAGAAATAGTTGTAGATATTGTGTCGTCGCTATTTAATACGCCCGCGCCGGTGTAAGAGCAGGCTACAATACCGCCGTCTAAATGATTAGCAAAATACGCTGCCGCAGCGCTCGTAGGGGCTAAAAAGCTACAACTAATTAGTGGGTTAGTGCTTGAATCGGCGACTAGGGTAAGGTCGGCCGGTAAGATGTCTACAAAAATACTGGTTTCAAAAGGGTTGACGCCAGAACCATTAAAATCACTTAGATTAAATGCTTGGGGCCCATTGTTTTTTAATGTCAAAGTATACTGTAATGTTGCACCCTGGGCCAAATCTGCTGGATTATCAACAACTTTAGAAACCGATAGATCAGTCACTGGACCAATAATGCTGGTACTATCTTGGTAGTTATTGTTAGATGAATTGGTATCATCTAAAGTCACCCCATTGTATAGTATTGAATCTATAGTATTGGCAAAATTGATCGTTGAATTTTTAGGGCAGGTAAGATCAGCATCAAAAGTTAAGACAAGCGACTGCCCACTTTCTAGATCACCAACCCAGCTATTTAATGCATAAGCCCCTGTATTGGTTGCTGTGCCCGATGTACTAACACCGGTTATATTCAAACAAGAACTTGAAGTAATACTAAAATGTAGAGTGTCAATTGCGCTTGGTCCATTGTTGGTAATAGTCTGGGTGGTTTGGTAGCCTGTGGAATTTTCCAAAATATCATCTAAATTGTCGGTGGTTGTAATACGTAGATCTACGCCCAAAATTAATGTCTGGTCTACGCTATCGCTGTTATTAGAAGAATTCGTATCAGTTAGTGTAAAGCCTGTATAGGCCATGCTAGTTATTGGGTTATTAAACGTAATAGTACTTCCGCCACTACAGGTGATGTTTGCGTTGTAAGTAATAGTAAGTGTCTGGCCAGTTTCGAGTAAGCCTGTCCAGGCATGGCTAGTGATGGAACCTAAAGTTGTAGCATCACCACTGGTAGACGTAGAAGTGATGCTTATACAGTCATTTTGGTCTAAACTAAAATTAATAGTATCGATACTGAGCGGTCCATTATTGGTAATAGTCTGGGTGGTTTGGTAGCCTGTACTTCCTTCCTTAATAACATCGATTCCATCAGTCGTCGTAAGAGTTACATCGTTTGATGTATCGCAAAGAGAAGGACCACCGTCTTGTATTGTCCAAGAATAATTGGTCGTAATTGCGTTTAGAGCTTCTACGGCGCAGTAACGGCTATTACCAGCATTAAATGTTACGCTATTTTTTAGCGTTTCTGCCGACCAACCCGTAAGTATAGCGTCGTATGTAGCAGTAGGTAGCGTTACACTCTTGAACATATCAGTCATGCTAGTGACACTAGAAACGTCCCAAAGACCTAAATTCTGATTAAACCCATAGGCCTGCTTAAACATATAGCTCATATCGGTAACTTTGCTGGTGTTCCAGCCGCTGATATTCTGATTAAAAACAGCATTATAGGTAAACATATAACTCATATCGGTAACGTTGCTGGTGTTCCAGCCGCTGATATCTTGGTTGAAAGCTGCTGAAACATAGAACATATAACTCATATCGGTAACGTTGCTGGTGTTCCAGCCGCTGATATCTTGGTTGAATAGAGTTGTATTGCTAAACATCCAGCTAAGGCTCTTTGCGCTGCTGGTGTTCCAGCCACTAATGTCTTGGTTGAAGAGCGGATCATTAACGAACATGCCGGTAAAAGTTTCTATCTTAGATACGTCCCAGCCGCTGATATCTTGGTTGAAGGCTAGGGCATCGGCGAACATATAATACACCGACGTTAGCTTACTCGTGTTCCAGCCACTAATGTCTTGGTTGAAGCTAGATGCTCCTTGAAACATTTGACCCATAGAAGTTACATTACTAGTGTTCCAGCCGCTAATATCTTGGTTGAAGAGCGGATCATTGAAAAAGATACTTC
>JAPLYT010000009.1:12320-15859 GCA_026395435.1 Candidatus Saccharimonadota bacterium | reverse complement strand
GACGCCGAAACCGGAAACTGAAAAATCAGTAGCGGCACCCGTAGAGCAGGCGAGCGAAACGGCTATGGAAGAAGCGCCAGAAGTAGCCAAGCCAAAAGCCAAACCGTCGCAAACTAGTGGTAACGATTTCAGTATCGAGGCTTGGCCTTTAGTGGTTACTGAGGTCAAAAAAGGTTACAACACGCTATATGGCATTCTGAGAATGGCCGAAGCAGAATACAATGGCGACACACTCACGTTGTATTTCAAGTTCCC
The DNA here is from genome assembly GCA_026395435.1 of Candidatus Saccharimonadota bacterium. Classification (GTDB taxonomy): domain Bacteria; phylum Patescibacteriota; class Saccharimonadia; order Saccharimonadales; family AWTP1-31; genus JAPLYT01. The sequence continues at coordinate 15,604 of JAPLYT010000009.1, read as the reverse complement.
ATTCCACCAAAAACAAATCAACGAAAGCAAAAACCGGACCATCATTACCGACATCATTAAAGCCCAGACTGGCTCAAATATTACTCTCGTGTGTAAAGTGAATACTGCCAAAAAAGCGGCAAAACAGACTGCAAAACCAAGCGCCGATAATTTAGAAACCGTTAGCAATATTTTTGGCAGTGCTGAAGTGCTAGACTCCTAGGGTAACTATTATGGCAAATGCAGTAATCCCTCCGCAAAACACTGACGCCGAAGCAAGTTTGCTTGGAGCAGTCCTCATTGATAGCGATGCTATTGTCAAAATCGCCGACATTGTCACGGCAGAAGATTTCTATGATCCAAAGCATGGCCGAATCTTCGAAGCTATCACCCAGCTATACGAAAAACACAATCCGATCGACGTATTAACGCTATCTGATCAACTCAAGAGTTCGGGTTTTATCGACTATGTCGGTGGGGCAGCGTACCTGACGCAGCTCACCAACTTCGTACCGACGGCTGCCAATGTGGAACAATATGCCGAGATTGTTTCTGGCAAAGCCTTGCGTCGTAAACTCATTCGCGTGTCCCAAGAAACAGTAGAACTGGGCTATAACGAAGAACGCGATCTGCAGGAACTCATCGAAGAGGCCGAAACCCGATTGTTTGAAGTCAGTCAGAAACATATCAAACAAGATATCGTCAGCATCGAAACAATTTTGGGCGAGAGCTTTGACCGTCTCGATGAACTGCACAAAGACAAAGGTAAACTAAAGACCTCGATAACATACTTGCAGGACTGCAACGGTCAGATCTCTTCATCTTGGCGGCCAGGCCCTCAATGGGTAAAGCTCAGCCACTAGATGCGCATGTGATGACAAAATCCGGCTGGAAAACCATGGGAGAAATGACAGTTGGAGAAGAGCTCGCTTCAGTAGATGGCAAAAAATCTAAGGTCGTTGGCGTGTACCCTCAAGGTAAAAAACAAATCTACCGGGTCTCCTTTTCTGACGGCCGTTCAACTGAGACAACGGGAGATCACCTCTGGAGTGTCATGTATCGAACATGGGATAAACCGAAAATTCTTACAACCGATGGCGTCGCAGAGATGTTGAAACGCAAACGATATCATAAAAGATTGTGGATCGAGATGTTCAAAGGAGATTTTGGCCATGATCAAAAGCTTCCGATCAAGCCCTGGCTGCTCGGTATGCTCATCGGCGATGGAGATTTGAATCATCTACGACTCTCAACGGCAAGCGATTCAGTACTCGCTAAAACTAAAAAAGAGTTGGGTGTTGGATACGAAATACACCATGCCGGGGGTTATGATTATCGTATCGTTCGACCGGGACAGACAAAAAATCCTATCCGTGAGTCACTCCGTGAACTCAAACTTTGGGGTAAACATAGCCATGACAAATTTATTCCTCAACTATATCTCGAGGCCTCTCGAGCCGATCGCATTGCTATACTTCAAGGACTGCTCGATGCCGATGGCTGGGTTGAAAAACATGGAACAGTTCGATTTTCATCTTCAAGTAAACTATTAGCCGAGCATGTGGTTACGCTTGCTCGATCTATTGGCGCCTGGGCAACTATAAAACCAAAGCAGACTCACTACACATATCTTGGACTGCGAAAAGCGGGTCGACCATCGTATGTAGTTAACATCAATCATCAAGAGCCTCAGCTATTGTTTAGTGTCTCTGAAAAAGTATCACGCGCCAATGCCACCTCGCGGAGGAAAAAACCAACATTCTCATCGATTGAACCGACACGCATTGCTGAGGCGCAGTGTATAGCAGTATCGCATCCATCGAATCTGTATGTGACTGATGATTTTGTCGTAACTCATAACACTGCCTTCTCTTTGGGGCTGGCCCACAGCATTGCCCTAAAGGCCCAGGAACCGGTGCTTATATTCAGTCTCGAAATGAGCAAAGAACAGCTGGTCGACCGTATGCTGGCTACAGAATCGGGTGTCGATGCTTGGGCACTCCGAACAGGTAACCTCACTGACTCAGACTTTGAAAAAATCGGCCATGCCATGGGTGCATTATCCGAAGCACAAATTTTTATCGACGACACTCCGGGTATTACCGTCAGCGACCTCCGCACCAAAGCCCGACGGGAAGCGCACGTTCGTCCGCTGGGGCTCATCATCGTTGACTACTTGCAGCTTATGAGTGGTGGTTCACGGTTTGCAGGTGATGGTAACCGTGTGCAGGAAATCTCTGCTATATCCCGCGGATTAAAGGGCATCGCACGTGAGCTCAATGTGCCGCTTATCGCATTAAGTCAGCTCAGCCGTTCGGTGGAAAGTAGAACACCACAGATTCCACAGCTGCAAGATCTTCGAGAATCAGGATCCATCGAGCAGGATGCCGACGTGGTGGCTTTCTTGTACCGCGAAGATTACTACAATCCTGAATCAGAGCGAAAGAACATTATGGATATCTTTATTAAGAAACATCGTAATGGCCCTACGGGCGCGGTCGAGCTGTACTTCGATCGTGAGAAACAGCAATTCCGCAGCCTTGATACCAAACACAGCGACCCATTCAGCTAGACGCAGGCCCGACTCCGCGTGGTATACTATGCATAATTACTATGCAGCTACAAAAAACGTTTCGTCAGATTTTAAAAGATTTTGGATTGCCGACCGTCGGGTATTTCTTTGCGTTATTAACCACTGCACTTTTACTGGTGTACCGGCTTAAATATCTGGTGCCGGGCTTCAGTCCTTTCGAGAAATCGGCAGTTATCGCTTCAAGAAGCATCAAAGTCATGCTCGAGAATCCACTCTATCTTCCTCATAAAGTCATGCAGTACATTGTAGCCAAACTGGCCCATCACGGATTTATTGCCATGCGGGGCGTATCTGTCATCGTTGCTTTGGCTGTAGTTGCATTATTTTTCTATAGCGTCCGCAAGTGGTTTGGATTTAGAATCGCCGTCATAACCACCATCCTACTTACCGTTTCAAGCTGGTTCTTATCGGTAAGTCGGCTTGCTAGCCCTGATATCATGACCTTAAGCTTAATTGCTATTGTGGCAATTGCAAGCTGGCTACCTCACCATAAACATACAAATCTTGCCGTTGGTTTAGGTGCTGCCATGGTGACCTGGCTGTTGTATATTCCTGGCATGATTTGGTTTCTCGGTATTGGTCTCATCTGGCGACGCAAGAAAGTCATAGCGCTTGTCAAAGATCAGAAACCATTATCGATCATTGCCGTCATGATTCTCATCATAATTATTGCTCCATTAGTTATCGGTCTCGCCACCGATATGACCCTGCT
>JAPLYT010000009.1:0-12285 GCA_026395435.1 Candidatus Saccharimonadota bacterium | reverse complement strand
CCCTGCTAAAAAGTTATCTCCTCATTCCGGCGGAGCCGCTCCGAGCATTGCTTCATGTTCCAAAAAATATGTTGCTTATACCGATACACCTCTTTATCCGCGGCCAGGGTAATACTCTGTATCAGGTAGGTAACCTGCCGCTCCTCGATTTCATGACGACCATCCTAGTACTGTTGGGTATATTCAACACCGTGCAAAATGAACGCCGGCTTGATCGTTTGAAATTCTTATTTGGCGGGATCTTTGTTTTAAGCCTCATGATTAGCCTCCAAAGCGGATTCCCAATGGTCGCGTTGATCCCATTTATATACCTACTGGCCGCCAGTGGCGTATCGTATCTGAACAATCAATGGTTCAAGGTATTTCCGTTGAATCCTATCGCAAAGGGGATTGCGGTATCTTTGGCGAGCGTTGCGATTGCTGCAGTCGGTTTTTATCATCTCAATTATTATTTTGTTGCATGGCCTCAAGTTCCTACCACGAAGCAGATCTACTCCGAGCGACCTATCAAGCCATAACGCCTCTATTGAATTCACATTTTTCTCATCTGTTAGAGGAGAAACCTCTAGGATTTGACCCCTCTATGGGACTTTCTACTTTTTACGTTCTCCTTTATACTTAAGGGGTAACTAAGGGAGTGACCATGAGCCGATTTGACCAAGCTAAAATGCTAATGAAAGTTAAGAAACTACAAAAAGAACTTCAAAAAGAGATTATAACTGTCGAGCAGGGCGATGGCGCCGTCAAAGTAGAAATCACTGGTGAACAAAAAATCAAGAAGATCCACATCGACCCAGAGCAAGTGGACCTCGACGATATTCGTGAACTAGAACGATGGTTAGAAGATGCTATCAAAGATGCAATTTCACAAAGTCAAAAAATGGCTGCCGAAAAGATGCAACCATTCATGGGTGCTCTTGGTGACCTCGGAATGTAAACAGGTTACAACCTGGCGATAGATAATGCATATACTTCCACCCGCACTCGAAGAGCTCATTGAAGCATTTGCGGGCCTACCTGGTGTGGGTCCGCGCTCTGCTGAGCGTTTTGCATATTATGTCCTTCGCAACGATACGCATATCGCACATCGACTGAGTAGTGCGCTCGAAGACCTTCATAGCAATATTGATTATTGTAAGAAAACATTTGCACTCGTAGAACGTGGTAAAGAATTCTCTGATCTTTATACTGACCCGACCCGCGATAAAACCTTGATTGCAGTTGTCGCAGAACCGTTTGACCTCGTGGCGCTCGAAAAAACGAATGAATTTCACGGTACCTATCATGTACTAGGTGGTCTGATTTCACCAATTGATGGTGTCGGACCGGAGCAACTTCATATCGCCGAATTGATTGCCCGAGTGGACGAAGATAAGGTCCAAGAGATTATTCTGGCTACGAACGCCGGCGTTGAAGGTGAATCAACCGCATTGTACATACAGCAACAGCTTGAGGACAGAGAGGTACGCGTCACACGATTAGCCCGTGGACTACCAGTGGGTGTTGATCTCGAATATGCCGATCAGATTACGCTCAGTAGAGCACTCGAAGGCAGACAAACCATAGAGCGCTGATGTTTGCATCAATGTTGAGGTATACTATATCTAATGACTACAGATACAGAAACATACAAAATCGGTCCCGACATACAAAAAATTATCGATACCGCGTCGCATATCGTCGTTATTCAGGCCGATAACCCTGACGCCGATAGTCTTTCGAGCAGCCTAGCGTTGGAAGAGATCCTCAGCACCTTAGGTAAAAAAGTAACCATGTACTGTGGGATTGATATTACGGGCTACCTCCATTACATTCCGGGGTACGATAGGGTCGTCAAAGATCTCCCCAATGACTTTGATGCAGCTATTTTGGTTGACTGCTCAAGCATCACACTGCTGGAGCAGCTCGAAAAAACACATCAGATAGGGGCGCTTCGAACGCGACCGTTTATTATTATCGATCACCATGATGTCGAGAACGATGTCACTATCAACAATACAGCGCTCGTCGACGTAGCTGCCGTATCCACCGGGGAAGTGCTCTACCTTTTGGGCAAACAACTTGGTTGGGAAATTTCACCTGCAGTCGCGAATCTACTGACGGTTTCGATTATGGCAGACTCCCTTGGTCTCACCGTAGAAGACACCACAGCCCGCAGTATCCACGTATTGGCTCACTTGGTTGAACATGGGGCAGATCTCGCGGGCCTAGAGGCTACCCGCCGCTTGAGTATGGCAAAATCACGCGACATCATCGCCTATAAAGGCAAGCTACTGCAACGGATAGAATATTTTGCCGATAATCAACTGGCGATCGTCACCATTCCTTGGGATGAGATCCAAACATACAGCCCGTTCTATAACCCAGCAGTTTTGGCGCTTGAAGAACTTCGAATTGCTGAGGGGGTCAAATTGTCTGTCGTGATCAAGCTTTACCCTGGTGGCAAAATCACCGGAAAACTTCGTAGCAATCATGGTGCACCATATGCCGGCAAGTTGGCTGAACATTTCGGTGGTGGCGGTCATGCCAGTGCAGCAGGCTTCAAGACACACGAATGGAAATTCGAGGAACTCAAAAAAGAACTTATTATGACTGCCAGCAAACTCATGAAGGACGGCGCCGAGGAATAATGAAACTCTATAACACGCTTACCCGATCGGTTGATACATTTACGCCCATTAATGACCACAAGGTCACGTTGTATACCTGCGGTTTAACGGTATACAGCCAGCCGCACATCGGGAACTGGGTGTCGTACATCTACTGGGACATTCTGGTTCGAACATTGCAGGCCGATGGATATACTGTCGATCGTGTTCAGAATATTACCGACGTAGGCCACCTAACATCCGATGAAGATGCCGGTGAAGACAAGATGCTCAAAGGAGCACTCAAAGAAGGTTTGACCGCCTGGAAAGTAGCCGAAAAATATATTGAGATTGCCGATCATGAAGCCTACGACCAACTCGGACTTATCCGCCCAGACCATATGCCGAGAGCGACCGAATACATTCCGCAGCAAATTGCCTTCGTCCAAGAACTCGAGAATAAGGGCTACACCTATGTTATTGCCGATGGCGTATATTTTGACACCAGCAAGCTTAATAACTACGGCGAGCTCGCTCGGCTCGATATCGACGGACTCCAGTTTGGCGCCAGAGTAGAGGATACCGGCAAGAAAAATCCAACCGACTTTGCATTATGGAAATTCTCCAACCCAAGCGAAAAACGAGACATGGAATGGGAAAGTCCCTGGGGTGTGGGTTTTCCGGGCTGGCACCTCGAGTGTTCAGTCATGGCCAGAGAAATACTTGGAGACCAGATTGATATACACACCGGTGGCATCGATCATATTCCTGTGCACCATACAAACGAAATCGCCCAGACCGAAGCTGTTACCGGCAAGCCATTCTCAACGTTCTGGGTTCATGCTAATCATATCAAAGTTAATGGTACTAAAATCAGTAAGTCGCTTGGTAATGGCTTCACCCTCCAGGACGTGCTCAACAAAGGTTTTGATCTTGAAGCATTCAAAATAATGGTTCTCAGTAAGCATTACCGGACAGAAGGCAACTTTACCTGGGAGATTTTAGAAGCAGCCCAAAATAGACTCAACAAATGGCGAATGGCGATGGACCTCATCTGGCAGGAAGTTGTCGCTGCGGATTCTATGTTTCAAGACACCGCATACACTTCTCGAATAAAGCAGGCATTGGATGATGATCTAAACACACCGCTTGCCCTTAGCATTATAGACGAGGCAATCACAGAAATTGAACAGTTGCACATCCACAAGCCGCGTATCAAAACTTTCGCCGCCGAAATAAAACTGAAAATTGGCATCGATCTACTCGATGGTCGAACAGATATATCTGAATCGCAAAAGAGTATCTTAGCCTTGCGTCAAAAAGCACGAGATAGCAAGAATTGGAAAGAATCAGACAAGGCTCGGGACGAACTCATGCAACAGGGGATATCCGTTCGCGATACCGAAAAAGGCCAAATCTGGTCACGTATCGGTCGCTAATACTTAGGCGTTTTGGGCAACGCGCATTTTGTAATAATCGTTCAATAAAATTCTAATACAGCCAGCAAGCGGTATGGCGACAAAGGCTCCTAGTAACCCACCAATGCCTATGCCCAGCATGGCAGCTATGAATACGAGCAATGGAGTGAGTTCGTTTTTCTTTGATTGGATGTACGGCTGAATTGTCACGTTTTCGATCTGCTGATACAGCAAGAAAAATATTGCCATGACAATTGCTAACGGCAATGATGATAATGCACAAACAAGCACCACAATGACTGCACCCAACGTATTTCCGATCATAGGGATAAGGCCTGTCAGCGCTATAATCCCGGCAAGTCCGACGGCGTTTATCGATACACCGAAAATATTAGACGCAATAAGCATAGCTATAAGTGCAAACGATGCTGCGATGAATGCAATCAGTACTTGTCCGTTGACATAGCCGGTTATTACACCGTACATACGCATCGCGAGCTTCTGGCCATGTTCCCGGCGGGATTTTGGTTGCAAGGCCCAGAAACGCGTTAGCCACATTGGTCCTTCAACGATCATCATAAAAGTAAGCACCAATACAGCGATAGTAGAGGTAAGCGTGCTTCCAATTTTCCCAGCCGATGACAAAACTGGTTCTGGTAAATTTTTTAATCGTCCGCTCATATCAGATGCAATTTTATCAACTGAATCTTGAAGTTGATATTTCTTAACGAGGCGACCGACAGCAGAATCTTGATTATTGACACTTCTAATTGTTTGAGGCAGAGACGTCACGAAGTCACTGGTTTGAGATACGAGTGGAGGAATAATGACTGAGAATAGGCTAATGATAAGAGTCAAGACCACTATGTACGCCACGCCAGTGGCGCCAGCACGACTTTTAATCCGCAAGTGTCGACTAATCCAGGCAACGGCTGGATTGAGCGCCATACTTAAGAAAAATGCAAAAAATATCAGGCTAAGCACGTGAGAAACATTGAGTAAAAACCTTATACCTAAGAATGTTGCGACCATGATGAGTAGAATACGGATAACCGTTCTATTGGCGACAGTGAACTCGACAGGCTTTTGTTTATCCATGAGTGGTATTATCGCTGTTTACGACACGTTTTGCAATTGCGTCGCTATATACACCAAGTATCTTCCGACCCACCGTGTCGACATCAAATTGTCCGACGTGTGATTGTTGGTAGGCATGAATTTTCTGCGCCAAAGATTTTTCTGTGAGTACCCGGAGTATCTGTGCCGCCAAAACGCTTGGATCCGCCGGGTCTACCAGTTGCTCAGGAATGCCAGTAAGTACGCTGGCATAGCCTGGGTTATTACCACCCAGCACTACGCCACTCCCCGCCGCCATGGCCTCTATGAGAACTATACCGAAACTTTCACCACTCATACTGGGAAATATCGCAATATCAGCGTGGGCAAAATAGGTGACTTTTTCTGTTTCAGTTACTCGTCCAGTAAACGTTACCAGCTTTTCGAGCGAATGAACTCGGACGAATTCTTGAGCCTCATTGGCAAGTGGTCCACTGCCACACATCGTCACCTGCACATCGTCGAGTGCTTGTTCCTCTGCCAATATCGCCAGGGCACGAAGCAGTTGCATGCATCCTTTTCGCTCAACAAATCTCCCTAAGAATACGATCGATTTTTTTGTAGAATCTTTTTTGGATTTTTGGAGTGTTTGAAACGTAGAAATATCAACGACATTGGGCACAACCGTACTAGTAATTCCCATAATGGATTTTGCGAAATCTTTTGCCGCTGGCGAAACGGAAAATATTGTGTCGAATCGTGAGCTCGTAGTGCGTGTTAAAAGGCCCAAAATTCGAGCACCTTCGGTTTGCAGTGAACCATACGGGAGTATATGAAATGTACCGAGTACTGCACATGATGTAGAGGCAGAGCGTATAATTCGACCTGCCAAAAGTGGACTGTATGGCATCTGAACATGAAGCACATCAAACGCTTCCTTTTCTAGTAATTTCTTTATTCGACTCCGGTTTGCAGGTAGGGGAATAGTGAGTCGATTATGGTTGAAGCGAACAGAAATATTACGCGCCAGACTATGTACGTTTGGGATATCAGTTCGTTTTGTTTGGCCTACCAGGTAGTGCACTTGGTGTCCCTCGGCGGTCATCCATGCGCCAAGTGTTTGGATATATTGTTGTACGCCGTCAAGAGTATCGAGACCATCATCGAGCACAAAGCCAATTTTCATGACGTTTGTTTACGTTTCTTGGCAGATGCCTTTATAGCGTCTCGATAGGCTGCTTCGTACGCATCGACTACGTGGGAATAATCAAACTGGATAACGTACTTGTTAGCCCATGACAGCCATATATCTCGAACATCTTGGTCATACAGCAAAAGCTCTAATCGTTGGCTAAAATCAATCGTTGAAAGCGGATTTACCAGACTCAGCCGGCCACGTTCTTGCAAAACACTTGCGTACCCGGGGTTATTACCGGCAACCACCACGCAGCCTGCTGCCATTGCTTCAAGCAAAACCATTCCAAAACTCTCGCCGTACAATGCCGGGCTACAATAAAGATCAGCTGTCTGGAGCAAATCGATTTTTTCTTGCTCGCTAATAAAGCCTCGAAATTCAACATCTGGTATGTCATATTTTTCGACTCGTGCTTCCAGGCTTTTACGAAGTCTCCCGTCACCGGCAATCACTAATCGAACATTATGGTGCGTCTTTCGAAGTTCGGCATAGGCATCAATCAGATATCGAACGCCTTTCCGTTTTTCAAGCCGCCCAATGAAACATATCGTTTTTTGAGGTCCCATGTGGCGACGCTTTTTTATCGCGTAGTGGGATAGTTGGATGCCATTGGGCACAATTTGTATAGTAGCCTGTGGCGAATATAGCAGGGCGGTAGTTTTGGCGACTGATGATACGGCGGTGATAATATCGATTTTGGGTTCCAAATATTTTGCAAAAGGGATCATTAATTTTTCGAATGATTTTGTCACAACTCCTTCTGGCAAGGTAGCATGCATCGTGCCCACGTTGGCTGCGATAGAGCGGCTTATAAGCTGGGCACTCAGGACAGGTATCCCCGGTTCATGAAAGTGCACCACATCAAACTTGTGCTCTGCAAACAGAGCATCAATTTTTTCGTTGGATGTGCTTATGCCAAGATCTGCTTTGGTTGCAAACGGAGTATTAAACTCGGTTGAACCGCCAACCAGTAATACGTTTTTATCAATATCTTTTGGCACAATGCGGGGCTTAGGGACTATGACCCGAACGTAATGTCCGCGTTCTTCTAAATAATGCGCTATATCACGGATACAAAATTGGACACCACCTGGGCGAAAATAATTATACGGGCAAACAATTCCTATTCTCATACTTATGCTTAGTATACATGATCAAACCTGAATCACATTTTTCCTCCCTGTTAGAGGAGAAACCTCTAGGTTATTTGGTGTTGAGAAGGCGACGCAGGCGAGCCGGAACCATAATGCTGGCTTCTTTCGCATTTGCAAGTACCGTCGGGCCATGTTGCTCTGTTTTTGCAGCGATGACTGTGACTTTTGAATAGATAATTGCCATATGCTGCTCCACAATATGATTATCGAAATATCGGTCTTCGGACGCAGTGATGTGATATACCGGAAGATCTATTTTTTCTTTGCAGAGATCAAGCGTAAACATCGTTACCGCAGTATCCATATATGTTCTAATGTCATTGCATTTCCAAAGATGTATTTCAAAATCGATTCGTTTTTTACGTTCTTCAGCGTCGGCGTCTTTAAGCTTAACGTGATTATCCCCAACGAAGTTATACGTTGCCCGAATAAATGACGGCCTGAGGACCAAATGCTTAGCCGCCAGTGCAGGAATACGGTTTGAGAAAAAGCTGGCGGTCCACCTGAATGCATAAAACGTCTTACGACTAAAGATAAATTCTTCGTGGTTTACAAACCCAACCACGCTCACCAGCAAATCCACTTTTCGCGTAAGTTCAGGACATCTCTGAAACATACGAGTTGTGATCGCAAAGCCTAAAGACATCGCCAGTATGGTAACTTTCTTCCGCTTATAGCGCATTTTAATAAACGCTGCTAAATAATCAGCGAGATTATCGAGACTTGGTTTTTCACCAATCTTATAAAACGATTCCATGCCTCCAAAGCCCGGCAGGTCTGGTATAGTTACAGCTCCATATTTATTTAAAAATTCAGCTATCCCGAATTGTCGTTCAATACTGGCATGCATACCGTACACAAACAGCATTTCTCGAGTTTTATTTTTTGGCGCAGGCATACGTAATACGCGGCCTTCAAGCCCGTTCATAACAAGTGGCGTAATATAGTCTGATGCTTCTTTTTGTAACACTCCATAAAATGTACGTGAACTTTTGATAATTTCCAAGCATATCGTATCTGTAAAGTGCATTTTACAATGTTTTTAGTACCCAGAGGCGTAGCTACTTATAACGATGCAGTATACTAGGTACAGTGAAAGTTAAAAAATTGGTCTTACCAAGCATCATTATTATAGTCTTATTTGCAGGGCTGTTCTTGTTGTCGAATAGATCGACCAATCCATCAAAAAAGGCAGTTTCATCTCGCGCCACATCATTCGATAAAATGCAATATTCTATAGATGCACCTGGAAGTATTTGGTGGATAGTCAACAAAAAACGGACACTCCCAGACGGCTATGTACCTCAAAATCTATCAGTACCAAAGGTACAGCTGCGTCTAGATACTACTGCTGAGCAAATGAAAATTCGTTCCGATATTACTGCGCCAGTTGAGGCTATGTTTACTGCAGCAAGAGAAAAAAATATTTCACTTTTATTTGCCAGCGGGTATCGTTCAGAATCATATCAGCGACAACTCTATAATAGTTATGTCGCTAAAGATGGCCAAGCAGCCGCCGATCGATATAGTGCAAAGCCTGGGACGAGCGAACATCAGACAGGGCTTGCATTTGACGTTTGCGAGGCTGGAACAAATTGTGATTTAGAAATATCATTTGGTGCGACCAAAGCAGGCAAGTGGATCGCACAAAATGCTTCAAAATTTGGTTTTATCGTCCGCTACCAAAAAGGGAAGGAAAGCATCACGGGCTATCAATACGAACCGTGGCACCTAAGGTATGTCGGCACAAGCCTGGCAAGCGAACTCCAAAAAAAGAATCAAACTATGGAAGAAATGTTTGGGCTATAGTTTTTGCAAATCACTAAGACTAATTAATGGCACCGTCGTAAATTGATTTAGTGTTTTTTGGATTCGAATCGTCTGGGTCTCAACGGTGGTGTTATTCTGAGATTTTTTGAGTAGTGACGCTGCTGAATCGAGCGGAACAAGGCTGAAGTTTTTACGTTTCAGTAGATCTTCTCGAGTCTTTTCATCTGCTGTCCATTCGTAATGCATATAAATTGGAACATACTCAGGGGCTTTAAGTTTTTTGGTAGCAATATCTACATCCATGATCGCCAAACCATTGGCTAACGACTCAATAGGGATCTGGGCGTTCAGGAAATTACCCAGCGAATACCAACATATAGTTTGTCGACCGTCCGAACCTTTAAGCGTCTTTACTGGCTGCAGCACATGGGGGCCATGACCAAGGATTATATCTGCGCCCCAGTCACTAAGGTGCTGACTTATCTGACTCTGTTGATCATTAATTGAAGAAGAATACTCAGTGCCCCAACGCATACTCACCATCACAATATCGGCCGCTAATCGAGCAGTACGTACTTGCGACTCAGCTTTTGCGTCATTATATACGTTGAGTCCATATGGCGTGGTTGGCGGCGTGTTCGTATAGGTCGAGTAGGACAAGAAGGCAAATCTGACTCCCCGCACGGTGAAGTAACGAATGTTGTCTTGCTCGGCTTGGATTCGATTAGCGCCAGCTACAGCCAACATCCTTGGTAAGGTATCCCAATAATTAAGTTCTGCATCGATCACTGCTTGGCCACGATCAAAAGTATGGTTGGTCCCGGTATTTACGACGTTACAACCGAGCTTGTTTAAATCACGAGCAACATCGAGGGGTGAATTAAAGACTGGGTATCCACTGATACCAAACTTTTCACCTCCACCAGGAACTGCTTGGTTACAAAACTTGATATCAGCAATATCAAAAAATGGCTGCATTGGCTTCATGAATTGATAATAATCGTACGACCCATCTGTCTTTCTTGCTTGCGCATTGAGCGCGTCATGAGCGATCGTATCTCCTGAGGCAAGTATCCTGATGTACTTTTTTTGGATATTCGCTTGTTTCTTTTGATTTGTTTGACCCTGGGGAGTCGACGTCTTACGATACCCAAGAAAGGCAAGGCCAATTACTACGATACAGATAAACACGATGCCGAAGCGTCGTTTCTGGACCATTCCATAATTATTTTTTTTGATAGGTTTCTGAGTCTTATTTGTTCGCGAATATATAGGCATTACAAATACCAGTATATAGTATCTGCATCACCACAGTTTGAATGCTCTTTGCAGTCGCCAAGAGACGCTAGGGCCATTAAATTGTTTCGACAAGAAAACATCAGACGACGCTTTACCGTCGGCCGATTGTACTGTCCCAACTTTTTGAGATTTTTTCTGATTATAAGAAATAGTATTTAGGGAAATCTTTGACTTTTGCTCAGCACCCAACCAGCCAAATGTACGTACATCTTCACGAATTTTTGCATCGATTTTTTCACCCCATGCTGCCTTGTATATTCCAGCTACCTGACCCTTCGGCGCGAGCAGGGTGTAGTCGAAATTTTGAGCCGCAGCATCGAGTAAGGGCAGTGTTGCCGTCATAGCTAGCTGGCGAGTAGGGAAGCCCATGGCCGCGATGATTATGGTGTGTGGCTTACCGTTTTTGAGGGTTCGAGTTGCCGAGACCAAGAAGCATCCGCCTGCTTCCTCGGTATTACCAGTTTTAATACCGTTTATACCTTCTTGCCCTAAGAGCGTATTCACATTTCTGATTACGCCTTGAACGGGTATTTCTGCAGTAGATTGTTGTACAATTTCGGCCAGAACCGGTTCAGCAAGTGCTGCTTTTCCAAGAAGGATCAGATCCCTCGGAGTACTGACAGTCTCGGGAGAATAACCACTGGCATCGGTAATGGCGGTTTGGGTCATACCAAGTGACGTCGCTACAATATTCGCATATTTGACGAAGCTCTCAGCGTCGCCAAATGCCCAGTTTGCCAGAGAGTCTGCCATATTATTTGCTGATGGAAGCATTAACGCCTGTAGCGCCTGATACTGCGTTATCTTCTCTCCAGCAGCTACCGCCACGACCGAACCGTCACGATTCACATAATTCTCATACAGGTTCACATCAACAGTAGTCAGTGTTATTTCGGGACCCTGCTGTCCTATTGCAAGCGGTTTTTTTCTGAGCACCGCCAGTGCCGTCAGTGTTTTAGTGACACTCGCGATTGGTCTTGGATTTTGAGTTGGGCCCGCCAATAGTACGCCTGTTTCGCTATCTCCGATTGCGGTTTGTCCATTTGCAGGCCAGGGGATTGCTACATTCGAAACACGTGGTGCAATCGATGTTGCCGTATATGATATCTCCGGGAGCGGTCGCGCCATTCGTATTCCACCGATGACCCCATAGGTAATAATTATTGCGAGCAACATACGGGCCACGAACCGGACGTGAGCTATTCTTGATTTTTTCGATCGACGGGTGTGATCAATGATATTCATAAGCAGTACTTGGTACTAGTATAGCAAAGTAAAAAAGCCCATCCGAAGGATGAGCTGTTTTATTTGGCTAGACGAAATGGCTAGACGAAACGTACGTTAATGGAACTTTTTACTCTAGTCACCACGACCCAAACTTTAACATAGAAGAAGTCAAAGTATTGCTCAAGGAAGATAATGGGGCTGACAATGCTCAATAATATACTGCAGCGCATTCAGCCAGCAACTCCAGATTCAACCCTGTTCGACGAAAACAAGTTCTACGAGACATTCGTTCGAGATCTAAAGAAGTGCCACACCGAACTAATCATCGAAAGCGCCTATATGACAACTAAGCGAATCAACTTCCTCTTGCCCCACTTCATGAAGCTCAAGAAGAGCCATGTCAGGGTTGTTATCAACACTAGAGATCCTGAAGAGCATGAAAACTATCTACGCGAAGAAGCTAGAAGAGCCCTTTCGTTACTACTTGAAATTGGGGTACAGGTGATCTTTAGTGAATCTCTGCATCGTAAGACAGCAATAATCGATCGTAAAATACTTTGGGAAGGATCACTGAACAT
>JAPLYT010000005.1 GCA_026395435.1 Candidatus Saccharimonadota bacterium | reverse complement strand
GTCCCATTCATGTCCACGGTGAAGGTATCCCCATCGCTAAACGAAGTAACTTGGTAGAGCCCAGGTTGGGCGACGACTACTTTTTGAGTTGCCGGTTTGAGGTATCCTTTATTTTGAGCAGCAGCAAGAATGAGCGCAACAACCCCTGCGATAAGTACCGTCTGGGCTTTTTTTCGACGTCGACTCATGCAGTTTGTTGGAGTGCTTCCGTAACATACTCCAGGGTGATTTTGGTGCCGTCGAGTTCAATTGGCGTTTCAGATTGGGTTGGGAGTTCTACGACATCTGCGATACGATCGAACATCGATTCCGGCTGCTCCGCTCGAGGCCACAAATGACTCCGACTGTTCTTAATTGCTCGTGATTTTGCTAGCTCGCGGGCCGTGTGTAGCCAAATAAGTTGCGCTTTGGCCCCTGTTTGGTGACAAATATTGTATTTCTCTGCCCGATGTTCATAACGGTTTAAGTTGGCGTCATAAATCACACTGGTTCCTGCGCGAAGTAGGTCTTCGGTGCGTTTGTTTAATTCAGCGTACAACTCTGCATGTTCTTCTTCGCTAAATACAGGATTTGGAAAAAGTTCGAGGCGAACTTCGTCTGAAGAAAGACGAACGGCACCAGTGATCTGCTCAATGATTTTAGCAGTGGTAGTTTTGCCGGCTCCAGGATAGCCAAACATCAAATAAAGAATGGGTTGGGACATAGCTATAGCCTACCCTTCGCGAGCAAAAAAGTACATAAAAATTGGTTAGTAATCGATCCCCGGATTGGCCAAAAACTTGTCGTCGAAATGACGATAATGAGAGGGGGCGGGCCCCCTCTCATCGCGCCGGCAAAATGGAATACATTTTAGTCGGGCTGCTCTCCCCCTGACAATGGTTAGTAATCGATCCCCGGATTGGCCAAAAACTTATCGTCGAAATGGTGTTTGATTTTTGACATGTTGGTGGCAATATCTACCAGTGGTAAAAGGCTTTTCGGGAAATCACGACCGGTCATACAGAGGCTCGTCTTGGGACTGCGGTCGAGAATCAGTTTTTTGAGTTGAGCCACGGTGAGGAGTCCATCATTGACTGCGTTGTTTACCTCGTCGCAGATCACCAAGTCATACGTGCCACAGGTTGCTGCCAGGTAGGCTTCGTCATATGTTTCTTGAGCCGCTTTCTTATGTTGATCTTCGCTGATATGCTCAGGGCTGAGATCACCGGCTTTGTAGAATCCTTTACCGCCCTTGTGAAAATGAAGCTGATCTTTATACAGCGGCATGATGTCACGGATGAAGACATGCTCCCCCACTCCCCAGTATTTTATAAACTGGATAAAGGCCACGTTCCAACGGTTACCGAGTGCTCGGACCATAAGGCCAAGGCTGGCACTGGTCTTACCTTTGCTCTCGCCGGTATAGACGATAACAACTGATTCTTTTGTTTTATAACCCTCAAAACTCATATGACCACTATACTACATTTTTTGGTCAGCCATGTTGAGTATATGATGGCCATTGATGCGGGCGATGGCACAATCCATTACAGCCTTCAGATCATCATAACTAAAAACGGTAAGGATGTTTCTTTCGAGAGTTCGAAAATTTCTCTTACTAAAATTCTGATCGACGGAACGCATCTGAACTAGCATCTGGTAAATCGGATCGTTTCTTTGCATCAACGTCATCTTGACTGCATCAAACTCGGCATCTAATCCGTTTAATAATTCGTCGTAGGAGGCAGATTGTCCGCGAACTCCTCGGGGCGCTCGGAGACGCTGCAACCGTGTTGTCATTCTTTGGGGCGTTACATCCGACAGATCTGGATAATCGGGAATTTTTGATAAAATCGCTTGAGTTGCCTTGAGCTGACCCAAAACGGTTGGCTCGACACGTACAAATACTCCTCTCGCCTCACGGCCAAACAAATGTTCAGCCTCTTGGGACACAAGGCCAGATAACTGGGGCAAATCGGGGTACACATTTTCAGATGTTTCGATTGATTCTAAAGTAGCGTACAGCTGCGCTTGTTCAGCTATCTCAAATACGGGTTGCGATTCAGGTTGATAACATTCGGTCATAGGTAATCCTCCACTTGGGGTCATCATACTACTCTAGCGTTGTTGTGTAAAGTACAAACACTATTTGTGGGGTATTTTGTGATAAAAATCACACAATTTGATTATTTTCGGAGGGCGAGGTCGATCTTGGGGCGGTCAAAGCCCAGTACAATGGTGCCATCGAAATCAATAACAGGCGTTGCGAGCTGACCGACGTGTTCCCTGACCCAATTCATTGCCTTGGGGTTGTCACTGATGTCGTATTCTTTGAATGTTACCTTGCGGCTTTTGAGGTATTCGCGGGCCATATGGCAGTAAGCGCAGGCGGGTGATGTATACAATGTGATCATGGTTATAGTATACGCTTGATGGACTAGGTTATACTAGATAAATATGAAACTACACAAAAAACAGGTTCTTTTAATACTCGCTGGTTTCCTTACAGGGGCATTGGCAATAATTACGCTGCATTTTGTAACACTCAAACAGCATTCTACGCACTATCATGCCAACTTTGCATTGTACGTAAATGGAACGCGTGACACATTCGATAATTTTACCTTCTACGAAGAAGTTGCCAGCTGTGGCAGTAATGACGTAGGTAATCCAAAAATTCGAGTGCACCTCCACGATAATAAAAATTCGGTAGTGCATGTCCATGACGACGGAGTAACCTGGGGCCATCTGTTTGCCAATCTCGGGTATACACTCGGAAATAACGTATTACAAACCGATGCGGGGGTATTCACTAATTCCACAGATAAAAAACTGTCATTTATTGTAAACGGCGAACCAGTGTCGTCGCTTGCGAACAGAGTTATTGGAGACCGCGATGTGGTGCTCATAAGTTATGGTTCATCAACGGATGCCCAATTAAAGAAGCAGTATGATTCTATCAAAGCAGACGCTAAGACCTACGATGAAACCGCCGACCCAGCGGCGTGCTCTGGCAGTAAGCCGCTATCCTTCTGGGAAAAATTGCAAAGCTCGATATGGTCAAAACAGGAATCCGGCTCGCATAGTCATTGATCCGATCGCATTAGTGCGATGAATGACAGCAAATTGGTTAACAATCAAAAAGGTGTTGCGACACCTCTGCCACTCCTGTTATACTGAGCCTATATATGACTATTTACGCCGCCAATACGACGACGACTGATGTGCTTTGCCAAGGGGTGGTATGTTAAATAATCTTTTTGTACTGGCGAGTGGCGATGAACCACATATCGCGCTATCTCCTGAGGCGGTGCTTCATGTCGGTGGTTTTACAATCACTAATTCGACGATTTACGGACTTATTTGCGCGGTACTACTGCTTGGGATAAGCCTCTTTGCGCGCAAATCGATCCGCCTTAAAGCCGCACGAGGAATTACGCAGTTCATCGAAATGATTATGGAATTTGTGATTGGTCTCATCGAAGGCCCTCTCGGTAGCCGCGCCAAAGCGGTATCATATGCACCAATCTTTGGGGCTTTTTTCTTGTTTATCATTTTCAATAACATTATGGGTATCATGCCGTGGGTCGGTCCTGGGGTGAATGCCACCACCGCCGAAGGTACGTTCCCGCTCTTCCGTGCTTTCACTGCCGATCTGAATGGAACAATCGCCATGGCGGTAACCGCCATCGTAACGGTGCAGTATCTTTCTATCAAAGAATCTGGTTTCCTGGGGCACCTCAAACATTACTTCACCGACAAGCCACTCAACCCGGTCAATGCGTTTATCGGTTTGTTGGAAGTGTTTGGTGAGTTTACTCGTATGATTAGTTTGAGTCTTCGTTTGTTTTTGAACACCGTTGTCGGTGAAATCTTGATTGCTGTCTTTGCCTATATCGGTAAAGACTTCCAATCGTTTACGATTTTGCCTATCGCGATGTTCGAAATTTTGGTTGCCTGTATTCAGGCATATGTTTTTACCGTGCTAGCGGCCACCTATTTGGGGCTGGCTATTGCGCACGGCCATGACGACGAACATCCTGTCCACGAAGTTGACCCCATTGTGGCGTCACTCGAGGGCGATGTTAGATAGTTCTTCAATTTTATTGAGAACACATCAAACCATTAAAAATTAAATATCCGTGAGACCGTTCGGCTAGCCGGGCACTTACGGTGAACTATAAGGGAGAAATCATAATGGTTCCAACAATATCAAGATTTGCAGCAGAGACTGCAGAAGTAGTACAACGTGGTGGATGGAATCCAACTGCCGCTAAAGCATTCATGCTCGGTATCGCGTTCTTAGGTGCAGCAATTGGCCTCGGAATGGTCGGTCAAGCATATATGAAAGCTCTTGGACGAAATCCAGAAGCTGGTAAAGCCGCTGGTCAGGTTGTTATTATTGCAGCTATGATCGAGGTTACCGCACTTTTGGCCTTCCTCGGCGCAATAATCGTTAAGTAGAGTTTAAATATGAAAGCCGCTTCCATGCTGAGTACATTGCAACCCAAAAACTTCCAGTCCGCGTTCACCGCACCTACAAGTGCGGCTCACGTGCGGGCTTCCCTTTTTGGGCACACTGTCACTCAGCATGAAACCGGTACTCACTTTAGAACGTTAAGGAAAATGGAGAAGATGAATGGTTAATCCAATGATGGTACATTTTGCAGCCGAAGCGCAAAAAGAAGGTATCGCAGTGCTGGGGATTGATCCTAAGGCAATTATTCTGCAAGCCGGAACATTTGTATTGCTCTTCTTGATTCTCAAGAAATTCGCTCTTCGTGGGATTGTCGATACGCTTGAAAAGCGTCGAGTTACCATCGATAAGGGTGTATCGCTCGGGATTGAGATGCAAGCAGCAAAAGAAGGCTTCGACAAAGAATTGACTGCAATGCAAGCAAAAGCGCGACAACAAGCCGACAAGATTTTGGCTCAGGCTCATACCGAGGCTGGGGACATTATCAAGGCTGGTGAAGCGTCTGCTGCTAAAAAAGTGGATACGATGCTGGCTGATGCAAAAGTCCGAATCGACCGTGAAATGCAATCTGCAAAACGCGATCTTCAGGCTGAAATGCTCAGTTTAGTCAGTGAAGCTACCGAAGTAATTATCAGCGAAAAACTTGATGCTAAAAAAGACGCAAGTCTGATTGCTCGAGCACTCGCGCGGGTACAGGCATGAGCAAGGTAACAAATACCACCATTGCTCGTGCCGTACTTGCTGATATTGCAGGCGGATCTTCCATGCAGGATGTCACCAAGTCATTAGCTGCATTTTTGATCGAAGAACGGCGCGTGGCAGACGCAAGTGCAATCGTGCGTGATATTGAACGACAACTCTTGGTCTCGAAGGGTGAACTCTATGTTCGTGCCTCATCGGCTACCCCACTCGAGAGCGACATGCTCGAGCAGATTAAGACCATGTTCAATACGAGTGGTGACGTGAAAAAAGTAGTCATCGAACAGACAATAGACAAGACTGTAATTGGCGGCGTGCGCTGTGAAACAGCAGAAAAACGGCTCGATTTGACCGTGCACCGGCAGTTACAACGACTAAAACGGCAAGAATCGTAAGGAGCAACTATGGCAGATATGAGTATTAAGGAATTATCAGGAAGTATCCGCGAAGCAATCGCAGAGCTAAAAAACAGTCCTGACATCGAAAGTGTCGGTATTATCACCCGAATCGGTGATGGTATCGCCTGGATTTATGGCCTACAGAACTGTGGCTATAACGAAATGATCGAAATCGAAGGCGAAGATGGCCCGGTGCCAGCATTCGCGCTCAACCTCATGGACGGCGAAATTGGTGCGGTGCTGATGGGCGAAGACGTTAAGGTCAAAGCTGGTATGCGCGTCAAGCTCACCGGTAAAGTGTTGCAAATCCCTGTCGGTCCTGAACTCATCGGCCGTGTGGTTGATCCACTCGGTAACCCACTTGACGACAAAGGTCCAATCAAAACCAAGCACATGGGACTCATCGAGAACAACGCACCTGGTGTGCTCGATCGAAAGAGCGTCAACGAACCACTTATGACTGGACTGCTGGCTATCGATGCCATGGTCCCTGTCGGCCGTGGTCAGCGTGAGCTGATCATCGGTGATCGTCAAACGGGTAAGACTGCCATTGCAGTTGATACTATGATCAACCAACATCGTCAGAAAACTGGAGTGGTAAACATCTATGTTGCTATCGGTCAGAAGCTGAGCAAAGTTGCCCGCATTATTGAGCGACTCAAGCGCGAAGGTGTCATGGAACAAACCATCGTGATCGCCACCAGTGCCGCTGATCCTGCTTCACTACAGTACCTTGCTCCATATGCCGGTGCCGCAATTGGCGAATACTTCCGCGATAACGGCCAGCACGCGCTCATTACCTATGATGACCTTACCAAGCACGCTGTTGCTTATCGTCAGATGTCACTCTTGCTCCGACGTCCACCGGGCCGCGAAGCCTACCCTGGTGATGTCTTCTACTTGCACTCACGCCTCCTCGAGAGAGCTGCAAAAATGAGTGACGCAAAAGGTGGCGGTAGTCTCACTGCCCTTCCAATCATCGAAACCCAAGCTGGTGATATCTCAGCTTATATCCCAACCAACGTGATTAGTATTACCGACGGTCAGATCTTCATGGAAACGAACCTTTTCAACCAAGGTATTCGACCAGCTGTTTCTGTCGGTCTGTCGGTCTCTCGTGTTGGTGGAAACGCACAGACCAAAGCTGTGAAATCCGTGGCTGGTTCACTTCGTCTCGACCTGGCTCAGTTCCGTGAACTTGCAGCCTTTTCGCAGTTCGGATCTGACCTTGACGCTGAAACAAAAGCCAAGATCGAGCGTGGTCAACGTTTAACTGAACTTCTTAAGCAGTCACAATATAGCCCGCTTGGTGTTTGGGAACAAACGGCAAGTTTATTCGCTGCTACTGAAGGAGCGCTTGATGACGTACCTGTTGCTAAGATCAAAGAAGTACAAGCTTCAATGTTGCATGAACTATGGAGTGCTCATAAAAAAGCCATGGAAGAGCTCAATAAGGGCGACAAACCTTCTGACGCCATCAAAGAAGCAATCCTCAAGGTTGCCAAAGAAATCGCCAAAGGACTCAAAGGATAATTAAACATGGCTAGTCGTCAGCAACTCAAGCAGCGCATCGGAAGCGTCAAGAGCACCAAGCAAATCACCAAAGCTATGGAGCTGGTGAGCGCCAGCAAAATGCGCCGGGCGCAGGAGCAAGCGATGCGAAGCCGTGACTACCGCAATATTGCACGGCAGATACTCGCTCGTTTGCGACAGCTGACCGATGTTAAAAAGCATCCTTTGTATACCCAACGATCGTTAGGAACACGCTTGCATATCGTCGTGACCAGCAACCGTGGACTCGCCGGTGCGTATAACAGCAACGTGCTGAAACGCTTAACGCTTGAACTTCAGCAAGATAAAGAAGCCGGCGTCGTGAGCAAGATCATTGTGATTGGGAAGCAAGGTGCTCGGTTTATCGTCCGATTTGAAGATATCGAAGTGCTGGCCGTCTACGAATCCTTCCCTGATCAATTGACTGCTAATGATATCCGACCATTGCTTGATACGATCACATCGCAGTTTACGGAAGCTATCGTCGATGCCGTCGACATCATTTATACCGATTACAAAACGAGCATTACCCAAATAGTTACCGTCGATCGCCTACTTCCTGCTGCTTATAGCTACGAGCCGGTTGAGCCAGACCTCGAGAACGCTGTTTTCGAACCATCTCCAGAAGCTGTGCTGGTGGCAATCACCGAGCGACTCATTGAATCGCAATTGAGCCAAGCAATCATGGAATCTGCTGCCAGTGAGCAATCAATGCGCATGATGGCTATGAAGAGCGCCACCGATAACGCCAGTGACCTGATCGAAGATCTGACCTTGGCCTACAACACTGCCCGTCAGGGTGCTATCACCCAAGAACTCGCCGAAATCACCGGTGGCGCGGAGGCTATCAAATGATAAAAGTACTGCCGGACAATGAAGTAGATTTATATAACATCAGTAAACAACAAGCGACCAAACGAGATAAAGGACCAAGGAGATAATATGGTAAAAACAGCAGAAAAAACTAAAAACGGAACCATCACCCAAGTTGTTGGTGTGGTTGTCGATATGGAATTCGAGCAAGGACACCTACCGTCAATTTATAACGCTATCGAAGCCGAAAGTAATGGCAAAAAACTTGTTTTCGAGGTGGCCCAGCACTTGAGCGAAAACAGTGTCCGCGCAATTTCGCTCGGCAGCACTGACGGTTTGCAACGTGGCGCTAGCGTGGTCGATACTGGCGCACCAATTAGTGTCCCCGTAGGTAAAGAAACCATGGGTCGCATGTTCAACGTACTTGGCCAGCCAATCGACGGTAAGCCAGACAAATTTACCAAGCGGGCTTCTATCCACCGCGCTCCTCCAACCCTCGATGAACAATCTGGTGTGACCGAAGTTCTGGAAACCGGCATCAAAGTAATCGACCTCATCTGTCCTGTCACTAAGGGTGGAAAAGTTGGATTGTTCGGTGGTGCTGGTGTGGGTAAAACCGTGCTTATCACTGAACTCATCAACAACATCGCCAAAGAACACGGTGGAACATCGGTGTTTGCCGGTGTTGGTGAACGTACTCGTGAAGGAAATGACCTGTACTACGAAATGGAAGAATCGGGCGTGCTCGACAAAACATCACTTGTCTTTGGACAGATGAATGAGCCACCTGGAGCTCGACTCCGCGTGGGGCTTTCTGGCCTTACCATTGCCGAAGGTTTTCGTGACGAAGGAAAAGACGTGCTCTTGTTCGTCGATAATATTTTCCGTTTCACCCAAGCTGGTGCCGAAGTCTCTGCCCTACTTGGACGTATGCCATCTGCCGCTGGGTATCAGCCAAACTTGGCTCAAGAAATGGGTAGCCTGCAAGAACGAATTACATCTACCAAAACAGGTTCAATCACCTCCGTACAGGCTGTCTATGTACCTGCGGACGACCTTACCGACCCGGCACCTGCAACGGCGTTTGCTCACCTCGACTCAACTATCACATTGAACCGGGCACTCACTGAACTTGGCCTCTACCCGGCCGTCGATCCACTCGACTCCGGTAGTACCATCCTCGACCCAGAAATCGTTGGCGAACTTCACTACAAGACTGCTCGAGACACTCAGCAGATTTTGCAACGGTATAAAGATTTGCAAGATATTATCGCTATCCTCGGTATGGAAGAACTCAGCGAAGAAGATAAGCAAACCGTCTCTCGTGCTCGACGATTACAGCGTTTCTTGACTCAGCCATTCCACGTTGCCGAAATATTCAGTGGTATCCCCGGAACCTACGTTTCACTCAAAGATACCGTCCAAGGTGTCCGTGAAATTCTTGACGGCAAACACGACGATAAGAGTGAAAGTGCCTTCTATATGAAGGGTAAAATCAGCGAGGTCAAATAATGAACGGTGGCTTCGAAAAACTCACATCTGAAACAATTGAAACCATTTCACCTGACACCCAGGTTGAAAAGGGTACAGATGACAGTAGCCCACACGATACGCCTACGCTATTTGATGATTCGGCAGATATCGATTTTTTGACCGAAGGAATGTATGATGTCAATGAATACATCAGAATGCGAAACCGTAAACATGCAGAAGCTGGAGGTGAATGATCATGATCCAATTTGAACTCGTCACCTTGAATGGTAAAAAATTCGGCGAGTCGGTACACGAAGTAGTATTGCCTACCGCCGATGGTTTTATCGCTGTCTTCCCTAACCATATGCCACTCATCAGCATCGCTACGCCTGGTATGATAAGCGTCCGCCGAAAAGCCAATGATTCAGATGAATCACTGGAATACTTTGCTACTAACGGTGGCGTGATCGAAATTGCTGATAACATCGTACGAGTACTGGTAGACGAAGCCGATGCTGCTGATGATATAAATGAACAAGAAGCCGAAAAAGCATTTGAAGCAGCCAAGACAATGCTCAAAGAATCAAAAGATTCTATCTCTTTGCAGCACGCCCAAACACTCATGGACCGACAAAAAATACGTCTCCAAGTGGCTGAACTCCGCCGTCGCAAACGCCGCTAAAACGTTTACGAGGCTACTGGAGGATCAAGATATGCTTCGAGGCGATCAACATGACCTTGCTGGTCGAGTAATGCATAGCACATGACAGCGCCGAGCAGAAAATGAATTTTCTGATCAAACCCCTTCTCATCATCGCCTTCTCTAAAGAGAACACGATTTCCAATTCTATCAATTTCTTCGAGGAATGAGGGGTTAATGGCATTGATTCCAGCAATTACAGAGGTAAGAAATGCTTCATCACCGATTTGTCCATGCTCGATATCAAAAATGCCTGCCGTTTCAGGTCTAACAATGGGTAATCGAGCAAATGAAGCACTATCCATAGTGTCTATAATTATACTGCCAGCACTATATAAAGTACAAATATAATTAATTTGTACTTTAATAGATAATATTTTTTACAAAAGTGCTGATAGTGGTATGATGTATTTTGATTTAATAAAATTAAGAAAAGAAACGAAGATGCAATCATCAGAATTTGGAATTGAAAACATGCAAGTGCAAGGAGAACAAATGGCCCTAGAATCAGAACAGAATCGTGAATTAGTACTCGGTGCTATGGCACACTATCTAGGACGAATAGATTTTGGCAAAGGATCTATCGATGCTCGCGATATTACCGAAGAGCAATTTATGGATCACCTCAACACTGTTAGTGAGCAGTTCTTGATGTTTGTACCAGATTTACGGCAACGGTATGGTGGCTGTATGGATGGCCGTGGTAACTTACAGACCGATACTGGCAAACCGGTTGCACCGAGACCTAAAGTCATTGGAGGCCCAAGTTTATTCGCTCATAACGTCGCCACTGTTGCAGGGTTATCGATCGTCAGTGATATCGATGATCCCCTAGAACAATTTGCGATTGTAAATAAAAAACTTGTTGAGGCCGGTTTCCATCTTGGTATGCACCGTGAATGTGGTGCAGCAAGAGGAGCAAAAGCAGTTCTTGAGACGCATATCGAGAACTTCGATACCATCAACCAGCATTTAGGCACTCGATCCCGTGAAGTAGCAATGAACAATGGAAAGCATTTGGATGATATTCGAAAATCACTTGAAATAGCCTACCGCAAAATTTCTCAAAGTCCAAAATTCACTGAAGATAACATGATAGAAATTGTCCAAAAACTCGACGGGCTCGATGCCATCGTGAATCTACGAGTAGACCATGATCATTCTAATCATGGACATGATGAAATTGGTTTAGGTTTCGTCGATGTCGAAAATGCTGTTGTACTCAAAGACGCATCAATTGAAAATACGGGTAAGCAGGTTTTCTGGCAAGTTGTCCGGTATGGAAGAAGTATTGTCCAAGCGCTTGCTCGTACGCAGGCGGAATTTGAGCGAGGAATTATCGTTGCCGATCAGCTCCCGATTGCTGGTATTGGTACCCTTGGCGTTGGGCAACACGTTGGTGAAATTAGCTCAAAGTAGAGTAAAGAGCGTAGATGTAGTTCACTAGGGATGTAAATACTACTGCACCCGATATTTGTATTTTATGCCCTAAGGTATTATTGTATAAACATTAGTTATTCTAAGGAGGGTACAATGTTCAAAAAGCAAAATATTGCCGCAGTGGTTGCGGAATTGTTCGGTGTAATGATTTTAGTAATTGCAGTGTATGCCATGGTGGCGCGGACTTCGTTCCCACTTTTTGCAGCGCTTGCTGCCGGTTTGACTGTCGGAGTTTTGGTCCACACGATTGGTAGCGTATCGGGTGCTCAAGTGAACCCAGCAATCACGCTCGGGCTGTGGAGTATCCGAAAAGAAAAGACTTCACGTGCACTCGTATTTGTCGCCGTACAAATGCTCGGTGGTTATGCAGCCTGGATGCTGCTGCAATATTTCCTCGGGCGACACCTAGAAAGTCTTGCCGGTAAATTTGAATGGAAAATACTGATTGCTGAAGCAGTTGGCGCCTTAGTCTTTGGATTTGGTGTGGCAAGTGCGGTGTATCAAAAATACGAAGGTAGTAAATTAGCCTTCACTGTCGGTGCTTCACTTACCATTGGTATTTTGGTGGCCTCAATGGGCTCAAATGGTGTCGTAAACCCTGCAGTTGCTCTTGGATTACAAAGCTTCAACTGGGCTTATGTAGCTGGTCCAGTAATCGGATCAATCTTGGGTATGAACATCTATGCGATGCTCTTTACCGACGAGATGACTATGCCTAAGCTTCCAGCCCGGACTCCGTCTAAAATTACGGTTAAAACAAAATCTGCACCAGCAAAAACTGCCGTCTCTAAAAAGAAGACTGCTGCAAAATCTAAGAAACGTAAATAAACACTTTCGTTCGTATTTTTAAGCCCCTCGGAAACGAGGGGTTTTTAAATTGTGCCGTCCAGTAGATCTTGCTCAAATCTTTTGGTATCGGCAATATCCTTGCGGTAACTCGAAGCATCGGGTAAGTTGAGCGCCATGATATGCGTCCAGACAATACCTATGAGATTCTCAAGTCTGCGTTGTTCATCTGGCTTGAATTCTAATGTTAGACTCTGAATGACACCGTTTTCATCTGGCTCAATAAATTCAAGTACCGCCTGCTTGACGACGTACCCGGCATAACTATGGGAATGTTCAATCAGCAGCTTATAGCAGTATAGCTGCTGCTTATATTTATGTAGCTTGATATCACTTGCCCACTTGGAATAGCTCTTACCTGTTTTATAGTCGACGATGGTGATTTCTTTTTTGTCACGGTCGATTCGTAGTACATCTATTTTCCCTGACATATGTGCACCGTTCACAAACACACCCTCGTGTTTAAAATCTGCCTCAGGAATGTCACCCTTTTTAAATGAATTAGTACGTTCGGCGAGATACGCTTTGAGGGCCGCAAGTCCACGTTCCTGCATGAGCGCAGTAGTTTCGGGCGTTAGTTTTTTGGACCCCAGTATCGTGCTAAACATGGCATCAACCGATGTAATATCCGGAAATGGATGATTAAGGTTCAATTCTAGTTGAATCCATTCCAACGTTTCGTGTATTGCATTTCCGAATTGACCGGCGGGAGTTGGGGCCTGCGGAAAACGAAGAATGGTATTGAAAAAGAATGCATTTGGTCCGCCGTATACCATGTCAGTAAAACTGTTTAAATGCGTTGGACTCATTTGGTATTTTTCGATACGTTCTTTTAAAAGATCGGTAATTTGTGGCGTCATACTCACCCCGTTATGTTTTGTCTGCCAGTTTATCTCGAGCGATTCGATTGCCGGTGGCGTATGGTCAGAGGTCTGAATTTTTTGGACATTCTCCGGCAATAATATACTATGTACGGATCCGTCCGTCTGATCTTGTTCATTAAGATAGGCTAGTCGCTTGCTGGACTTGCCATTATAATCACTCGCAGCACTGACCATAAACAGCCCGTGTCGGGCTCGAGTGATAGCCACAAAGAATATTCGGAGCCGTTCGTCCGGCGTGGTCCCTGCTGGGCGAATGGGCGTAAGGTTTGTTGGAAGCGTCAGCCTATTGCTTTGTTGGCGCGCGGCATTTCCCCAAACTTCGTCTTGGCAGGCCGGCAAGAATACATATTCAAACTCAAGTCCTTTTGCCTTAAAGACGGTCATCATCTGAACGGCATCAGCATGTTGATTGTAGGGGCTGGTATTGAGAAGTTGCTTATTGGCAGATTCATAGAGATCTACGAATCCAAGCAGGTCGTGCAAACGGAGCACTTTTTCTTGGGTATGCTGGTGCTCGCGTAATTTCTTGCGGAGCACGGTCAAGTGCGAAAGCGTTTCATAAAACGCATCGGGGTTCTCCTTTTGGTAGGCACTATTTGTGTAATATTCACGGAGCGGAGACTGTACGGTGGGATTATCTTCATCGTTTGTGGTAACTTTCGTTGTCCCGATAAGCATGTCGAGCATTGTCTCGAGACTTTCTTGCTCTGCCTTAAGTGCAATAGTCAAAAACAACGTCGCCGCCTCGCTCAAGTCTGGCTGTTCGAGGAGTTCTTTACTCCACGCGGAACGAGTATCATTCACTTTCCAACTCGTCCTCCAAATTGCGATGGCTGAAAATTGCCAAAAATCAAAACTCAGAACTTGGGGCCATAAACTATTCGCCAAGGCTTCATTACCAGACTGCAACGCGAGCACCAACCGGCTCATAACGATGAGCTGTAACACAATGGGCGCATCAAGAATGTTTTCCCGTTTTTCATAGCGAACAGGAATATCCCGGGCATTGAGGAACGGCACAATCGGCTCCAGATATTTATGTTTTGGAGCCAAGATAGCAATCTCGCTGGCAGGAGTCCCGTCTGCAATGAGGTCAGCAATTTTTTGGCTTATCCAATCGAAGCTGGCAATGTCGCTCTGAAATTCATGTCTCGCCAGTGTCGCTTTATTGGGGAGTGTGGAGCTGGCAGCATTAAGCGTTTTATTCAGGTGCTCAAAATGATGATGGAGCCGCGTTTCGATTTGCCCGGCGATGCCGTGCGCCACATGTAAAATATCAGCATGGGAACGGTAATTTTCCGTGAGGTTAATCACCGTGACATCACGATAGAGATTGTAGAAGTCGATCATGTTGGATACGTTTGCACCTTGGAAGGCATAGATCGCTTGATCGTCGTCCCCTACCGCCAAAACGTTGGGTCGCCCTTCGGTAATGGGGTTGTTGGTGAGCAACTCGACAAGTCGAAGCTGCGCGGCATTGGTGTCTTGAAACTCATCAAGCAAGATATATAAATATTGTTCTTGGAGGGAATATCTGAAGTCATCATTCTGCTCAAGCGCTTCGATACTGCGCACGATCATATCATCAAAATCATACAAACCGTTCTGCGAAAGCGCTTCCTGATAGTCATCGAGTACTTTTGCAAGTGCAGTAAATCGTCTGCTCTGTAAGTGGCCATTCATGGCGAAATTATTATTTGCATCCTTACTCAGCCAGTCATTCTTCCAAGCTGTAAGTGCCGCGGTCTTACCACTCGTCTCTGCAACATCAAGCGCCGCTTGTAAGCTTTGCTCAGCGGTTGCTGAAAGGCTCTCGATGCCCCCAATCTTTTTGTTGCTCGCAGTATGTTTGCCAATCGTTTCCAGGATTGCATCAAAGTACGGCCGCACCAGGGCAAGCTTGCTCGGCATTCGGGTAAAGGAACTGAAGATATCGGCAATAGATGCGTCCATGGTGGTGAGCCACGCTTCATTTTGTTTACCGATAGCTTGTATGTCAGCGCTACTCAGCAGTCCCCGCTTAAGATCACTGATTGTACTCATGAGATCGCCAAGGTGGTGCTGCGTCTGCTTGAGGGGGTTGAGATAGCTCATCTCGCTAATTATTTTTTCCAGAATCTGATGCTTACCAATATCGTCGATCGGTTGTTCGCCTCTCGTTTTTTCGAAATATTCTGGGTACCGGCGAATAAGTTCTCCGCCAAGTGCGTGATAAGTGTTGATGTTGACGCCGTAGGCAGACTGCCCAATAAACCTGCTCAATCGATTTCGCATATTCTGGGCGCCATTTTCAGTAAATGTCAGACACAGCACGTTCTGAGGTAATGTATCGGTCTGCTTGAGGATGTTGGCAACCCTCAAGCTGAGTAACTGTGTCTTACCCGTTCCTGGCCCTGCAAGTACCAGTAAGGGCCCATCAATGGTATCGACAGCAGTCCGCTGCTCACGGTTTAATTGCGTATACTTTTCTTCAAATATTCCCATGTGGTCTTAGTTTACCTGTTTTCATCGTGTCCTGCGAATATCTGATAATCCCTACACTTTGCTTGCAGAAGATAAGATTCAGGATTATGCTTGAAATATAAATTAAGGAGGAGCAATTATGGGTCCACTAAAACAATTAGAAGATACACTTAATCCGGTATTTACCAAAAATGCCCCGGTTCAATTACCTGAAAATGCTAAAAAATGGATTGTTGAATACGGCCCGATCATCGGCGCCGTACTCGGTATTTTCGGTATCATTGCATCCCTTTCACTCTGGAGCGCAGCGCACACGGTTAATAGGCTTGTCGATTATTCAAATGCCATTTCAAAGGCATACGGTACGGGCGAGACAGTAAAAAGTCTCGGTATCTTCTTTTACCTTTCATTCGCTTCATTGATCATAACTTCAGTTATTTCCATTGCTGCCTACCCTGGACTCAAAGCTCGATCTAAATCGCGCGGATGGGATCTGCTTTTCTTAAGTGCCATCATCAGCTTAATTTACAGCGTTCTCAATGCAGCCTATAGCTTTAGTTTCTTCAACTTACTTTCATCATTGGTTGGTTCAGCCATAGGTCTGTATTTCTTGTTTCAGATTCGTTCGTACTACATGGGCACCAAGAAAACCGAAGCACCAAAGCCGGTTGATGCTCCAAAAACTAAAAAATAGTTTTTAACGATCATTCAAGAAAACCTCTCATTACTATTTTGAGAGGTTTTCTTTATAAGTGTGTCTTGAAAAAAGATACCGCACTGGCCTTAATCTGATCCATCGAGGGACTGATAGCATCACCGCGAGATAATTCGAGGCCATGCCCTGCATTTACGACCGTAATTAAGCTACTTTCAACGCCTGCAGACTGTAGTTTTGCGAGCAATTCTTGAGATTGAGCAAGGGGTACAAGCGTATCGCTGTCGCCATGAATGAGTAAGAACGGAGGGTCCGAAGCATCGATATATGACGTTGGGCTTGCCGCAATTGGAGAGTAGGAACCAAGGAAGCTCGGTAAGGCAGTTAATAGCAGCGGACTGCCCTGGGTAAAGCTCACGAGATTGGCAGGTCCAAAAAGATCTACGATAGCTGAAACACTATCCGAAACTCCTGCGTATTCGCTCGATTCAAAGTCAGAAACATTCTGGCTTACTCCCGCTAGCGCACTGAGGTGGCCACCGGCGCTTTCTCCAAGTAACCCAATTTTGCCTGAATTAACCTTATAGGTATTGGCGTTTGCTCTCATAAACCGGATAGCACATTTTACGTCTTGGATTTGTGCAGGAAATTTCGAATTTGGTGCTAGGCGGTAATTGATGCTTGCCACCGTAAAGCCCTTTTCTGCGAGAGAAGTGATGACATCAATCATAGAATCGTCGCTCTTGGCTCCACTAACCCAACTTCCGCCATGAACATGAATAATAAGTGGATGTTTGATTGCTCCATCTTTTGGAGTATAGAGGTCGAGAAGTTGAGGAGTACCGTCTGGGCTGCAATAGGTAATATTTTTTTGTGTCGAAAATTGTAGCACAGTAGAGGATTGTGAAGACGACGATGTAATCGAAGATCGTCGCCGTACAGCGTATACACTAAGAATAAGGACTAGAAAAATAAACGGTGTAATGATCAGTAATTTTTTCTTCATAACACTGCTATCGTAACACAATAACCCCTTGTAATGATTGTAAGATACTTGATTTTAGGTTAAAATTGTTCAGTTATATCAATTAGTTTATCTAAGTGACAATAATAGGGCGTGGCCAAGTGGTAAGGCACCAGTTTTTGGTACTGGCATTCGGGGGTTCGAATCCCTCCGCCCTAGCCATATAGAACGCAGCTTGGCAACAAGCATTTCTACACCCCTGTAAATGGGGTGTTTTTTATTGGTTTGGTTACTCATATCTCTCCTCCTATTAATTTACGAGTTTCTAAAACATTTTGAGCAATTGCTCGGGCGAATATTGAGTAGTTAACAGATAAGATGCCTCCTTCGTAGATAAATTCTTCAAATAGTTTGGATATAATAAGCCGTTTCTTTTCGGGCGACTTCTTTACAAAAAGTTCTGCCGCTTTCTGACTAAGCTCCAGAAGAATCAACCGTTGTTCTAGCGATGCCCCTAGAGTATGATCAATTTTTTGGAGTCGTTCTTCTAGTAATTTACGTTGCTCTTTAAGCTCCATATGCTTCTGGTTGTAAAATTCTTGTGTAATCACACCAGCAAGCTTGTCGTCATAGAGGTTACTGTCCATATGAAGTGCTCTATCCAACTGTGTCTGGATGGACTGAATGAGTTTTTGATTCTCATCGATAGCAGACTTGTGCTTTCGCTTCATGGCTTCTGCAAGCCATTCAATAACATCGCTTCGGGGTGAAACAAGATTCTGAAGCATACTGCACACTTGCTCTTCAAGCCGATCTTCTCGAAGCAATA
Organism: Candidatus Saccharimonadota bacterium; assembly: GCA_026395435.1. Taxonomy (GTDB): domain Bacteria; phylum Patescibacteriota; class Saccharimonadia; order Saccharimonadales; family AWTP1-31; genus JAPLYT01. Next base: position 6,013 of record JAPLYT010000005.1, on the reverse strand, counting down.
CGTTTCGTTTACATGCAGTAGATTTCCTTTGGCATGCACCGTAGTAGCGTCCTTTTTGCAGTTGCCAAGTCACCATTCTGCCGCAGGTTGTGCAGCGAATTATGTTTTTGAATATTGGGTTGTGAGTCCGGTATCTGCAGCTTAACTTTCGACGCATCTTACGTTGTACTTTATCAAATAGCTCTTTGCTAATAATCGGTTCCTGGGCACCTGGATACTCAACGCCGTCAAAATAGTTAACTCCAATGTAGAACTTGTTAGTAAGAATTTTTTGGGTAAAGCTTTTGCTAAAAGGTCGACCTTTACGAGTCCTAAGACCTAGTAGTTCTAATTCTGCTCTAATAGTCTCAATAGATTGGTTAGGTTCAAGGTATTTTTCGAAGACACCCTGCATAATAGCTTTAGTGTCAGGATCTGGTTCATGGATTTTTTTACCCTTAAATGAAATGGTGCGGTAACCAGGCGGAGGTACTGATGGTAGCCAACCTTGGGCAAGCTTTTCAGCCCAGCCCTTCATAGCTTCTTCTCGTAAGTTGTCTGAATATTTTTTTGCCACTGACAAGTGAATATTCCACATAAACTTAACGTCGGATCGGGCTTCTTTATGGAGTAATAAACTTTCTTTGACTGCGTGAAGCCTGCGACGACTATCTCGCTCAAGCCACTCGTCGATTGAAACCGCATCCCGAAAGTTTCGCGTCAGTCGATCAGTTTTCTCGACAGCTAGATGGAACACAACACCTGTTTTTAAGTAAGTAAGCAACTCGTGAAAGACCTTTCGACTCTGTTCTTTACTGGCAGTCTCAGCAATCTTGAATATCCTTATTACTTTAAGATCACGTTGCTGGCAGTAACCCATTAAAAGTTTTAGTTGTGAATCAAGGGAATAGCCTTCATCTTCTTGTGCCTTACTGGACACTCGCGCGAGAATTACGACATTCTGTTCATTACTACTCATAATCTTCAGCTAGTACCTCATAAAGGGCAATAAGATCACGGGCTACAGATTGAGTGTCATCTAGACTAATGTTTCTTAAAGATCCAGTACGCAAAATCATTTGCAACTGTTCGATTGCATTGTCAGTAATTACTTGATTTGTACCCTCAGACTGAGACATATACCCTCCGATTAGGATGTCCCATCAACAATTCAACTAAACAGGGTTTTTATTTATCCCAGGGTCGCCCTGGTTTTGGTCTTTCTTTGAGTTCTTGATCTACAAGTAACTTAAGCTCTTTATCTCCGGCATTTGCCAACAACTTCAGAACAAGTTCACTAAGAGTTTTACCGTTAGACTTAGCTACGGCTTTAGCACGGTCTTTGACCGCTTTAGAGACTTTAACCTGCATACTGACAATCTTTCTGGACATTACCCCTATTTTAACGCATAGTTTACTTTTTATCTATTCTTTGCAGATATTGCAAGAAATTGTGCGGTTCACTATACAGATAAGTGTTGCGTCTAATTCAGACTCAATATTGTCCATAAGATCGTAATATTGGCATGCACAAACTACTTCTAATGCATTTTTTTCGAGCATTTCTCTATCAGTCATAATACCCCTTTTTTCTACCCCGATTAGTCGAAATGTTAACGAACAATCACTATATAAATAGTATTACTAATTAAAATAAAAAGCAATACTAATTAAAGATAATCTATAGTAATATTTACCCCATAAGGATACGGGGTAAAACTCTAACAATTAACAGATACAAATACAAACTATTTACTTTATCTCTCTTTATACTAAAGTATAGTAAAGGAGAACTATAAGTGGCGGATACTATACGACTAACAAAGCAGCAACAACGCCTATTAAAACTTGTCTATAAATTCAGATTCATAACAGCCCCATCACTAGCTAAATTATTATCAATAAGACATGATACTGCATACGAATCACTACAATCATTACTAAAACTAGAATTAATAGAACGCGTATACAAGCAATCATGGAGAATAGATAGGAAACCTGCCTATTACTATCTAAGTAAACAAGGTGTCACTACAGTAAAAAAGTTACTTGAACTTCAGGATAGAGCGGTCAACTCAATCTACAATGACTTCAGGGCAAGTCAGGACTTTATCCAAGAATGTTTCAATAACCTTGAGTGCTATATTTCTATTAAACAGAAATTACCCGAAGATACAATTATTCGCACGAAGACCGAAATTAACCGATTTAAAATATTCCCAAAACAACGCCCAGAGTTGTATGTGAAGACAGCTAGTGGTCATGAAGCATTTATTATAATCGTACCCGACAAGCTTCCATACTTCGTGAACAAACGACGTGATGAATATATTGAACATAGTGAAGAGGAAGGCTGGCGAGGCGCCTATCCAACAATGGCGTTTGTCTTTAAGGATAGTAGGTCAAAACTAGGATTCCTATACAAGGCACAGAAAAAACTCGAAGAGCTTGGCTACGAAGAGAATGAGATATCGATTGTTGCTACTGACCTTAAGCAATTAACTCATGGCGAAAACCCTGGCTGGTCTAACGCATTTAATCCAACAAAATATGTCAATCTGTTGAGCTAAGCCTTTTTGAGTCGTGCTCAGGACAATCTATTAATCGAGGTTACTCGCAATAATCTCTTGCCAGTTAATGCGGTAAAACGCAGTACTGAGCAGGTCTGACCACATACTTGCTATAGCAGACTCATCATCAAGCTGATCACGAATCTGTTCCTTTAGCCACTCGGCACTCACAAGTGCACTATTAAACATGCTAATCGCCTCTTTTAACAAAAGATAATACTCTTGATCATTCGTGAGCCATAAGTTAGCCACCCACGTCTCACGATTGCTCCACCCGTTATATGTTGTTGACTCCGACATATCTTCCTCCTTTACTTTTTGTAACGGAGGTTGAACACGAGACCGCACGGCAAACCAGTCAAGGTGGAGACTTGTACTACCTTGACTGGTTTGCTCGGTCCGTACACTTAGAGACCTACGGAAAGTAAAATACTATATAAAATAATTGCCTAAAACAAATGTACCGATAGCTACTATTGCCCAGATGAAGCCCGATGGGATCACTTGCAACTTCCCCGGGAGGCGATACTGGGTGACTCCGATAATGAAGATGATTAAGTACGTAAGAACAAGATGTGCGGCTAATGCTATTAACGCAAGTTTCCATCCGAGCAGTAGGCCTAGAATAGCTCCTAGCTTAACATCTCCGCCACCTATCCATCTACCCGATGAGACTTGGAACAAAATGTATGGAATCAAGCCGAGTACTAAGACTCCGGCAAGCGATGTAAGTATTATGTCGCCTGCAGAGCCAGATTGAGCCTGTGAGGCTAGTGCCGCTGCAGTTAAGACGTAGAACGACACACTAATGATCAGGGTTTTTAGCATCCTATCAGGCAATAAAAGGTATTTCATATTAGTTAACGCAAGGGATATAAGACTACCTGATATAAAGACCCAGATCACAAAGAGTAACCAAGTATCAAAACCGGTAAGATCTACAGGCCAAAAAACGTATGATAATCCTGCTGCGAGGATTAGAGCTATTTCCGGAGCGTACAAATGGGAATCTGTATTTTTAGAAAGTGAGAATCTAACAAACGGGTAAGTAGCACTCATTGTATAACTGTTTTTGTTTGACATAACCGTATTATACAACCTTTGTGTATAATCATGCCTATAGAGGCTTGTGTCTTAAGCGATTTGCGAGAGGACAGAAGCCTCTTTATATATTTATTAGGGTTTTAACTTATGCAAACGTCGGCAAGAATGGCTTGTGTTTACTTGAATTAAGTATGATACGATTTTAATGTTCCAGCCCTACAGGGGATACAGAAATGTATCTCCTGTTTTTGCATTTATGAGTCTTTACATAAAACTCGTATTTTCTAAAAGAAAATGGGAGTTGTCAGGCGACTGTTCGTGCTTTATCCATTTCTTCAAATTCACTAACTGTCGCCTGATTGGTCTTTCGTGCTACAGGCTTGGTTTGCTTTACTTCGGCTATAATCTTTTTAACGACTTTAGGTTTAGACTCTGATTTCTTTGCATAAAGTTTTCGCGAAGATTCAACTACTGTATTCGTTATTTCGTCACTTCCAGTGCCATCGAGAAGGACTGTGATACCAGACATTGGCTCTTGAGAGTGAACAGCAGCAATTCGTGCGTAAAAGTTAAAGCTAGGCAAGTTAGCGATTTCACCCTGTTCAATGTACGGACTAAACAACGGAAGTACTAAGCGTTCATCGGTTGGACTACCTGATCGAAAAACAACGACAGTTCCAGCGTTGGCTAGGATTATATCTACCAATCGCTGCTGATCCTGCTGGCTGGTAGATTGTTCGGCCATGATTAGGAATAGTTTGTACTTCCTGGCTTCACTGAGCATTTGGACAAAACTCATTGTCGCAAAGTTTTGAAATTCGTCCACGTATAGGAAGAACGGTGTTCTGTTATCAGCTTTAATGCGAGCACGTCTTAGAGATGCGGTCTGAAGTTTAGCTAAAACTGTAGTACCGAAAAGTGTTGAAGTATCATCACCGAGTAGTCCTTTAGAAAAGTTACAGATAAGTATCTTGCGTTCCGAAAGAATTTTGTCAAAGTCTATAGTCGACTTTGGTTGCTCAAGTACGGATCGGGCAGACGCGGAGAATAAGAAACGACCAATCTTTGCAGTAATGCCCGCAGCCATTTTGACACGCTGAAACTCACCGGCCTTACCTAATTCATTCTTCCAGAAGTCTCGGAGGTTTTCGTCTTCTAGGTTGCTAGTAACCTTGCGACGAAACTTAGCATCGTTGAGTAGTTTAAAGATTGTGAACAATGTTGGATCTTCGAGGGTTAATGAAGTCTGTATAGCATTTCGAAGTATATATTCAATACGGTGGCCACCCGAGTCGTCTTCAGAAAATATTTTGCGCAAAACTGACACAGTCGCTTCGGTTACAATATCTTTCTCTCTGAGCAGGTCGTCCCCCGTAAGCCCAGGTGTCAACTCGAGTAGGTTCATTCCGATTGGATGCTTAAGATCATCAGGGTTCATATAGATAACGTCCTGAATCCGATCATTTGGAATATACTCTAAGATCTTTTCAGCCAAGTCTCCGTGCGGGTCGACGACAGCGACGCCCTTACCGTTACGTATATCCTGAATTATCTGGTAGATAATCATTGTAGTTTTACCATTACCAGTCCCACCAATGATGTAGACATGGCGTTCGCGCTCCGCTGCAGTTAAGCCAATAGGCGTTACAGTACCTTGGTGAATATTTTCACCGATTAACACGTCTAACTCAGCGTCGCCTTTAAGTGAAATTGGAGCGGGTAAAGTTTTGCTTAATGCTTTTACGACGTTTTCTGTCTTTGCAGTCTGGGTATTAGGAAAGTGATATAGGCTTGTGATTTCTGATGCCGCAAAAGTACTTCGATGTGTTGAAAATAACGAAGGTAGACGGTATAGAAAGCTCAATCGGACATACTTTTGGAATACATAGGACTTGCCCTGCCTCAGAATGAAGCGTTGGTATTTTGGTGTTGCATAAAGCCCAAGTGCAGCATCAATATTTTTTCGTCGAGAGGCTAGTTCTTTCTTGTTCTTAACTTTTATTAATACTCGAACATCCGTATGGAATAGTGGTTGTTGGAGCTTGTGGCTTATAGCCTCGACCTGTTCGTGCTCAAAATATGTAAGTGTCCGAACAGGCTTTATTCCCATAGCGACCTGCTTCTTATACTCGAGTTCTTTACTTTGAGAACTATATGCCCCAGGACTGCTCCCATGATGTATCTCGGTCACTAAGCTTGATATACCGAATAGAAAGTTGCTCATTTGTTTAAGTATCCAACTAACGGCCGGCACAGAAGTGCGGTTAAGTTTCGGCATTAAGTTGTCATTGGTCATGATCTTTCAAATGAGTAAGTCGGCTTCGCGACTTTGGACAGGCTGAATTACTAACTGCAAGGCCATAGTTTCGTCGTCTTTTAACTTTGTCATTGCGTTAGTAACGTAGGCAATCGGATCATGT
>JAPLYT010000004.1 GCA_026395435.1 Candidatus Saccharimonadota bacterium | reverse complement strand
GTAGCCCATCATAGGTTTTTACTCTCCCAATATAATAATCTGGAAGATATATTTTGGACATCCAACGATGGAGTCTAGGGATCAAAATGTACGCAGAAATGAGCCACAATAAGAATAGTGTCGCTAAGATCTCATCGTGAGCAACTATATTCTTTAATGCCGTACGGTACACAATATAAAAGCTCAAAAGTAACAGACACAATATGGTAAAACGAACAAAAGACGTCACCAAACGAGATTTTTGCAATGATTCAATTTTAGACATTATTTCTGTAAAGAATTTTCTTCAAACGATCTTTGGTATATTTTTCTGATTTTTCATTGTGAGGCTCTTGGAGTTCATAGTTTTTCTGGACAAGCAGGTACATTTGAACGGTTGTGATAACGAGAATAATAATCGTTGGGCCAAGCACGATTCCGAGGAAACCAAACATGGCAATTCCGGCGAATACTGATATAAGCATCAGGGCAGAGTCGATACGAGCGTCTTTGGGGATGAGGGCCGGACGTAGGACGCCATCAATATTTGTTGTCATTACAAAGTGTCCCACTATTATAATGAGACCACCAGTGACGTTACCAAATATAATCATAGCGATTCCAATTGGAATTGTTAGGACGCCACCACCAAGTGGAATAATTGAAAGTAATGTAAGCACTATAAAAAAGATGAAAAAGGTGCTCGGAAGCCCTGCCAATGCAATGGTGGTTGCACCAATAAAGCCTTGCACCGCTGCGATCACAAACTGACCCCTCATTGTTCCGCGGACCATGGCTGCCGAACGAGACAGATACATGTCGGATATTTCAGGACCAAGGGGGTTGAGGCGCTTAAACACTTCAATGATTTTCGGACCGTTGATAAGGAGTGACAAAAAGAGATATACGTATACTACGAGCGACGCTACGGTGCTTATGAAGCTTCCAGCAAAACTCGTTAAGTATCCAAGCAAACGCGTACCCGAACTTGATATAAATTGTTGAGTCGCAGAGATAAATGACCCTTGCGTGATGGAGTAATTGCCAAATGGAACCCTTTTGAGCAGATCGTTTACCCAAGTTATTATTTGATCGCCGAGATTCGACGTATCAAGGGCGGCTGCTTGCTGGCTGATGCTATGGATGCCACTTCTTAGTTGTCCTATTGCAAAAAACCCTATCAGAAAAAGTGGAATTACGACCATAAAAATGTTCGTGATAAGGGTTAATGCTGCCGCTGCACCGTTATTCATATACTTTTTATAAAATAGGTATATTGGGTTAAATAAATAAGCCAGAATTCCTGCGACTACGATGAGCTGGAAATACCCTCGAAGCAAGTATGCTCCAAAGCCAATGGCGACAAAGGTCGCAATGTTGAGAAACTTTGTTTCAGGCAGGGTGAGTGTAGGCTTACGCATAATTAACTCTATTATACGCTATTTGAGCCATATGCCTACACATCACCTCTATTAATCTTCGATCTTGAGTTCGATACCACCAGAAGATTGTGCGACTGCATTGAAGACGAGTCCATGTAGATATCCGACAATCCAACCAAGTCCAAAGTAGATAAACGGCACCACGATAATACTAACGATGCCGGCTGCAATTCCAAATGTTAATCCTTTGAGTGTACTTTCGGTAGTCTTAGCAATAGTAACGGTCGTATTGAGACTGCTCATTATTGCAACAAGTAAACCGATGATTGATGCAAACGTGCCTTCGTACATTGCGATTGAACTTGCTTTTACTGCGGTAATTTTTTTATAAGTTTGCTTAGCCATTATTTTTTCCCTGTTTTAAATTGATATTCATCTTTAAGAACTGGACTAGTAGCTACTGCCATCTGTGAGCTGCGGGCAACAATAGTTCCTGCAAGCCAGACGAACAACCATAGGAATGATTGGTCGACGACGCGGAGAACGGAACGGATAACACCATCGTTTTGAAGCTGGGCGAGCGAAACGTCGCCAGCGATCAAGAAAATCGAGGCAAGAATGAATGCTACACCAGCCATTGATGTAATAGTCATCACAAAGCTTGCGCTCAATGGCCGTGACACTGCAACGTTTATACCAATGATGAAACCAGCGAGTGACAATAAAAAGACGACGAAACCGTTAGCACCAAGACCCAATGAGATCGCAAGAAACGAAAACAATGAAGCCACAATGATGCCAGAAATAACGGTTACTGCAATTTCGAAAAATACAAACGATAGAATCGCCAGTAACATTCCTACAGCTAACGCCACAAAAACAGCAACGGTAGTGCTGACGGTCCCAGTTCCATAGATGCCTTGGAAACCAGTGAATCCGATCATCGATCCAGTCACTAGACCTACGATAGGTAAAAGTACCTTGAACAATTTAAAACCAAGC
>JAPLYT010000017.1 GCA_026395435.1 Candidatus Saccharimonadota bacterium | reverse complement strand
TATGCCTGGTGCAGGCGAGGGTGGTCCAACGATATCGTCAAGCGGACCTAAGTATGCCATCGAGCCACTATCAAGAGATTCCTTTAGTAGACAAAAACAAACCTATGGTATTCTCGGAGTTTTTGTTACACCTATCGGTGCAAAATTATTTAAAGCGTTTCCACTGTCGCTGATCATCTTCCTGCTTATCTTAGCGGCACTGTATGCGGCCCAATCAATGCATGAATATGCGCTCAAGAAGAAACTTATGGACACAATCCATCGATATGAAATCACTCTTAGTACCGCCAATGACTTTTTGTCTATTACATCACATTACCTCAACACTCCAGTTGCCATTTTGAGTGGAGCTGTAGAGCTAATGATTAAGAATAAATAGATTCCACAAATGGCTAGCAACGATCTAATGGCCCGAATTCGTTCATTCGGGGCAGATGTCCAAACATTATTGACTCAACAAAAAATTAATACTTCATTAGATCCTGCTAAATCCGTAGGAGCGACCAAAAACAGGAATCCTTTCAAAGAGAAATCAGTATGGATTCCGGCTTTAGTGGTATTCGTTCTCTTAAGCACTGCCGGCCTGCTATCGCTTAATATCAGTGCCTTAAACACCAGCTTTGCTCGCAAGCTGATCGAGTTCGGTTTGTTCATGCTAGCTTTTGTGCTGTTGGCTCTCTCGAACAAATCACTACAGAATTCACGAGCCGAACGCAAACTCAAACATCAGCAACTAGACGCCCAGGCAGCGCTCTATGAGCAACGACGTGCCTTTATAGAATCAAGTCGCATCATGATAGATTCTCACTTGCAGGCTTTGACGCTTGCCGGGTCACGACTCAAGAAATTCTCTAAATCAAAACTATTCTTTAATGGTTTGGCAATGATTGAGTCTCTCGAAAAAGGTCTGATTACAATTCATAGCGCGACTGATATGAAATCTGTTGCAGCTCTTTTGGCAGTATCCCCACAGGTAGAGAAACAAATTGCTGAGTATGAATCTCGATTGCTTGAAACTGGAATATTCATGACGAGCTCTATTAGTCCAGGCATCACAACAAGGCTCAAGCCAGAAGAATTACATCAGCTTGTCGGTTCGGTCATAGATAACGCCATTAAGTTTAGCAAACGCGAAGATACTATTCATGTATCTCTCAAGAAATCACTTGGAAAGATTAAGCTTACGGTCACCGATAAGGGAATAGGCGTGTCTAAAGAAAAGCAGTATGAACTATTTCAGCCGTTTGCTCGTGCAACAGATTCAATGAAATACAACTACGAGGGTGCTGGACTCAACCTCTATATCGACAAAGTTATTTTAGCGCGCATCGGGGGTCATATAGAGATGAAGAGCCGTGAGGGTGAAGGTACTACCGTTGTAATAACGATGCCTTCCATAGATGCACGAGATTCGCTAGTAGCTCCTGCCGTTATTGCACCAAAGAATTCTTCGGTACTCGTAAAATAAACAGTAGTAAATATGTGCTAAAAGTGTTACAATAAAAGATTGTTTTTAATTATTGTAAAGGTTAGCATGTTTTCATTATTTGATCGATTCCCTCAAGATAACCCCGATGAACCACGTCGAGTTTCGGGTATCGTGCTCGCAGCGATACGGATTGGTGATGTGGCTTTACGGATTGCTCCTATGGGAGATCTACAGGCGGCTCAAGAAAAATTTGAAGCTGACCAAGTACGGTTAGCCCGCATCGATGCCATGATTTCTGAAATAGATGAAGCACTCGAAGGCTAAATCCTTCACTATTCTTCTTTCTTTCTACTTTCAACTTTCTCCTTTATACTATAACTCTGTTGGCGCCTTGGCCGAGTGGTTAGGCAGCGGTCTGCAAAACCGCGTACACCGGTTCAAATCCGGTAGGTGCCTCCAATGTATCGCACCATTTTCTCCATAAGTGATATACTCTTAGCATAAGAGGGTCTTTAATGAAAAAACGTTTATTCAGTCTTACTATTTTGTCGGTATTTATTCAGGCATTATTCGTCAGTAACCTGGCATTTGCCGCTCCTGCCATTACTATTATTAGTCCAACTGAAGGTCAAAAAATTACTGGTAATCAATTTACCGTTTCAGGAAACACCGACCCTAATTCGACTGTGTTAATTCAAAAGGGTACTGCCACGCTTAAGCAAGTTATTTCAGATGCAAGTGGCAATTGGTCCACTGGTCTCAGCAACCTACCCGAAGGCAACACTACCATTACAGCTAAATTAGTTAAGAACGCTGGATATGGCTATTTCTCTAGTACACCTGATGGAGGTGGGACATCCAAGATTAATCGAATTCGTTTTAGTGATGATGCTATTAATGATGGTGGTGCACCGTGGCCAGTATCATCCTCAAGATTTATTTTGGGTGTAGCGCCAACTCCAAACACAAGTATTTTTTATGGCGTCTCTGGTCTATTTAACCCTTCCGCTCTACCAGCTAAGTTAGACGTCAATAATCCTACAGACCCAGCTAATGTCACGGGAAGCTATCCGGTAGATTCAGGGGCTAACGCTCCTGCATTCAGTTCGGATGGGTCTAAGGTCTATTTTCCTAATACCCAAATAGATTCCGTATCCGTCGTAGATGTCGCCACTAATGCGTGGATCAAAGATATACCAACTACTGGCAATAGACCTATAACTGCATTCGCTACTCCTGATGGTAAGATTATTGTTTCTGCACAAGATAATAAAGATTTAATCATTGATCCTTCTACAGATACCGTGGTCAAAAATTTCACACTTCCTTGTGGAGCAGTCTCATTCACTTTTTCAGATGACAGTAACTATCCATTTTATTATGGTTTGTGTATTAATGATGGCATTATTTTGCAATTGAAACGATCGGATGATAGCGTTAATGCCAACTGGAACGTAGGTAATCATCCGACAGGTGGATATCTGACTCCAGACAATTCTAAATTATATTTTTATAGCACCACACTTAACGGAACGCCAGGCAGTGATATCATTCCGATTGTAGATACAGCCACAGGCTCCGTTTCTAGTACGATACAGCTTTCTGGCGAGGCTGTAGGCTTTCTTGCAAGCCCTGATGGTCAAAAATTATACGTTGGTATTCCTGGCCCAAGTACATCATTTTCAAAAAATAAAATTGACGTCGTAGACTTAGCTTCAAGCACAGTCACTAAAACAATAACCACACCAGAATCCCCAATTGCAGTTGGATTTTCCCCTGCAACTACTCGGCAAATTTCCATCGCCAACGTTTCTGTTATTTTGGGTACTAGTACTTCGACAGGCGGCAAGATAGGTACACTTGCTGAGACTGGCGCTATCATGATTTCGGCCGTTGGATTGGGGACAGTATTCCTTGTTACTACAACCTACCTGTTTATTGATTATCGTCGTCACAGGCGACCACTCGTACAGGCTGATCCAAATGTTAAATATACGTTTGCGCACCACTTGCATCAAGTTTCGATCCCGCTCTTCAAATACCGCATATCCTTAGCTATTAAGCCAGTAGACTCTGGTCCGTTCTCGAAGTTTTGATTAGTCTGCAAAGTAATAGTTTGATTACTAGGCTAAATGCCTCCAACATCTCGTATTACTTTTTCCAAATAATGCTATACTCTATGCATAAGAGGTATTCTAATGATAAAACGCATATTCACGCTCACTATTTTGTCGGTATTTATTCAGGCTATGTTCGTAAGTAACCTAGCGGTAGCCGCTCCTGCTATCACCATCAATAGCCCAGCTGAAGGTCAAAAATTCACCGGCAATAACTTTACGGTATCCGGAAACACCGACCCTAATTCGACTGTGCTAATTCAAAAGGGTACTGCCACGCTTAAGCAAGTTATCTCTGACGCCAGCGGTAATTGGTCTGCTGAACTCAGTAACTTACCCGACGGCAACAATACCATAACATCCAAAGTGGTAAAGAGTTCCGGGTATGGCTACTTTGCCAGCACGCCCGATGGAGGTGGAACAACCAAGATTAATAGATTACGTTTTAGCGACGATGCTATCAACCCTGGCGGTAACCCCTGGCCAGTGACATCAACTAATTTTGTCATCGGTCTTTTTCCTTCCCCAGTCACTGATATTTTTTATGGGGTATCTAACATATTTAATACTGCTGCTAAACCAACCAAATTTGACGCCAGCAATCCAGCTGATCCTGTGGAGGTGGGTGGTGCATATCCGTCAAATCCAGGAACAAATACCCCAGCCTTCAACTTAGACGGAACCAAGGTTTATATAACGAATCTAGCTGCGCCATTTGTATCCGTTGTAAATACAGCTACAAATGCATGGATTAAAGATATTTCCACTGGTGCTCAAGCTCCTATTGCAGCAGTGACCGCCCCGAACGGAAAGGTGTACGTCAGCAATCAAGCTAGTGTTAATCAAGTTATTAATACAACTACTGATACTGCTGAAAGCACCTTCACGACACCATGTAGTATGGCACTCATGTCATTCTCAGAAGATCCGTCGTATCCGTACTATTACGGGTTTTGTTTGAACGATGGTAAGATATTGCAATTGAAACTAGCCGACAACTCAGTAAATGCAACGTTTAACACTGGCTATAACCCGACGGGTGGGTATCTAACTCCAGATAATTCTAAAATATATTTTTTTAATGCCACATTAGCTGGTTACCCCGATAGTGATAAATTAGTGGTGGTAGACACGAAAACTGGCCTGGTGACTAACACTATCCAACTAAGTTCAGGTATTACAGGATTTATATCAAGCCCTGATGGACAAAAATTATATGTCGCTACTCCTGGATTTGTGACTGCGCTCAATGTAAATAAGATTGACGTCGTTGATCTAAAGACTGAAACAAAAGTAAAGACAATTACCACTCCAGAACCTCCAATAGCTGTTACTTTTGCGCCCTCATCTGCCCGCGAAATTTCCATCGCCAACGTTTCTGTTGTCTTAGGTGTCAGTACAACTTCAGCAGGCGGTAAGATTGGAAGTCTTGCTGAGACAGGGGCCGTCATGATTTCGGCCATAGGGCTTGGAGCACTTATCATCGTCATCTTAGTATATCTATTTATCGATTATCGCCGTCACAAGCGACCACTCGTTCAGGAGGATCCAAAAGTCAAATATACCTTTGCACACCACTTACATCAAGTCACAATCCCATTATTTAAATACCGATTGCAGCTTATGATTAAGCCGTCCAAAGCTGGCCGATTCTCAAAGTTTTAGTAATGACGTTCAACAACTAATCGACATTTATACAACATATATAAGGTAATGTACTCGCTGTAAAATTGGTATAATGGTATTTATGGCGAGAGGTGGCAGAAAAAAATCATGGTCTGACGATCAGCTATTGGAAGCTGTTAGATCTTCACGAAGTATTCGAATGGTTTTACAAAAACTACTCCTCGTACCAGCAGGGGGAAATTATGATCAAGTAAATCAACGAATTCAAGATCTATGTATTGATAACTCGCATTTTAAAGGACACGGATGGAACAAGGGCACCCATATTTTGACGGGCAGAGAACGTATTCCAACGATCGACTTATTGGTTAAAGATTCTCGTTTTCAAAGTCATAAACTAAAAATACGACTATTTGACGAATGATATAAAGAAGAAAAATGTGAAATTTGTGGGTGGCGCCAGAGATCAAAAGACGGTAGAATTCCTCTAGAGCTCGATCATATCAATGGTATTCATAGTGATAATCGACTCATAAATTTAAGAATTCTTTGTCCAAATTGTCATAGTCTTCAGGAGACTCATAGAGGCAGGAACAAGAATAAAAATTAGCGCGGGTGGTGGAATTGGTATACACGCGACACTTAAAATGTCGTGCCCACAAGGCTTGCGGGTTCAAGTCCCGCCCCGCGCACCATGTAATAAGCCATCCGTAAAAGGGTGGTTTTTGTTTTATATATTGATGCCTTTAACGACTGTTTAGTGATATAATTAGAGTACATTTAACAGCAGGAGATTCGATATGATTTTGTTTATTATTCTAGGGGTAGTTGCGGTACTGCTTCTTGTCGCGGCACTCTATAACGGACTTGTTCGCGCTAATGTTCGAGTTGATGAAGCTTGGAGCGATATTACCGTCCAACTAAAGCGACGCGCTGATCTCATACCAAACCTCATCGAGACCGTTAAAGGCTACGCCAAACACGAAAAAGAAGTCTTTGATAACGTCACCAAAGCACGATCAGCGATCCTCGGGGCCCAAGGTGTAGAAGAGACAGCCAAGGCCGATAACCAATTCACGAGTGCGCTTAAAAGCGTATTTGCTGTCGCGGAGGCGTATCCTGACCTTAAGGCAAACCAGAACTTTGCTGATCTGCAGGCAGAACTCACCGATACTGAAGACAAAATCCAAGCTTCACGAAGATTTTATAATGGTTCCGCACGGGATCTTAACATCAAAATTAAGACATTCCCGTCTAACATATTTGCAAATATGCTCGGATTTAAGGTTCGAGAGTTTTACGAACTTGAAGAATCAGAAAACGCAAAAGTACAGAATCCAGTAAACGTAAAATTCTAATCAAAATTTCGTCAAACTATGTATAACGAAATTGACGCCAACAAACGCAAGAGCGCGATCATTATGATTGCGTTTGCTGGTTTTGCGTCGGCAATAGCCTACGTCGGCGGCTGGTATCTTGGTGGACGAAGTTTCGCTCCCTTTGCAATCATTGCTGCTCTTATATATGTCGTTATATCGTATTACGCAGGTGCCAAGATGACCCTTGCGCTTAATAGTGCCAAAGAGATTGCCAAAAAAGATAATCCCAGGCTGTATCGCATTGTCGAAAATTTAGCGATAACCGACGGTATTCCAATGCCTAAAGTGTATGTAATCAACGATCCAGCAATGAACGCCTTTGCCACCGGTCGCGATCCGTCGCATTCTGCAGTATGTGCCACTACTGGGCTTCTTGATGCTCTTGATGATACTGAACTTCAGGGCGTGATGGCTCACGAAATGGGCCATGTTAAGAACTATGACATTCGAGTAAGTTTGGTTGCATTTGCATTAGCATCGATCATTGGGATTATCAGCGATATCGTTATTCGTACACTTTTCTGGGGAGGAGGAAGCGATGATGACGGGCCGGGTAGTAATCCAGTTGTTATGGTCATTGGTATTGTTGCAATTGTTTTATCCCCGATCGTAGCCGCAATCATTCAGATGGCAATTTCACGTAATCGAGAATACTTGGCAGATGCTACTGGTGCACTCACCACGCGGTATCCCGAAGGGCTCGCCCGAGCGCTCGAAAAAATTAGTGCTAAAACAGATGGTAGTACTATGAAGCGCCAAAATTCGTCGACCGCTCACTTGTTCTTTGCAAATCCACTGAAGGGTAAATCTGTCTCAAACTTATTCAGCACTCATCCACCTATCGACGAGCGAATCAAGCGTTTGCGAACGATGGGTTCTGGGTCATAATTATGGCCGCAAAAAATACAAAAAAGGTCTCAAAAAAACCAAATAAAATGCCAGTATCTAAGCCTGTTATTCGGGACACACCAAGGGTTTTAGCTAAGTCGCGGTATGCCTCGTTTCGATTACATCGCCCAATTAAGCCATTACAACCAAAGCTTTCTTCTGGTCTTGTAATTCTGAAGAATAGTCTCCGTACACTGCTTGCTCATAAGCGTGTGTTCTTAGGGCTTACACTTGTCTATGTCATTCTCTCGCTTATATTCGTGAGAGGTTTTGGCCAAGGGGTGAATATCCCTCAAATCAAAGATTCGCTCAACTCTTTATACAAAGGCAAACTAGGTGGCCCTAAAACCAGTGCTTTGCTTTTTGGAGTGCTGATTACTTCAGGCAATACGACTGCAAACACTGATGGTGGGATATATCAATCAATGCTACTTATTATCATGAGTTTGGCTACCATTTGGGCACTGCGCCAGGTTCTGAGTGGTAAGAAAATATCCGTAAAAGATTCATTCTATAAAGGTTTGTACCCGCTCGTTCCATTTATCCTCGTTATGATGATGGTTGGTGTTCAACTGATCCCGTTTGCGATCGGGGGTTGGCTATACACAACCGTTATTAGCGGTGGAATCGCGGTATCGGCCCTTGAGATAGCGCTTTGGGGCTCATTAGTGTTCTTATTGATCATACTTTCGCTGTATATGGTGAGCTCATCGTTGTTCGCCCTCAACATTGTCACGCTGCCAAATATGACTCCTATGCGTGCACTCCGGAGTGCACGGCAATTAGTTCAGTATCGTAGGTGGCTAGTAATCAGGAAAATTTTATTTTTGCCATTTGCACTGCTTATTTTGGCGGCTATCGTTATGTTGCCATTTATCATCTTATTGCCTGTAATTGCTGAATGGGTGTTTTTCGCAATCTCACTTCTAGGCTGGATCATCACTATCTCGTACATGTACAGTTTATATCGAGAACTTTTGAATGAGTAAGGTGGTCAAGTCGCAATCGGCGGATCGCATAGTAGCGCTTAAGAAGTTGCTTGCAGAGTATGACTATGAATACTATATTCGTGACGATACAAGTGTTAGCGACGCTATTTATGATGGACTTAAGACAGAGCTTAAAAACCTAGAAGTACAACATCCAGAACTTGTCACAGCTGATTCTCCTACGCAGCGGCTCGTAGGCGGCATTCTAGAAGGATTTACCAGCGTACCTCACTCGGTTCGGATGATTAGTATTAACGACGTCTTTGATGAAGCCGAAGTGGACGCCTGGCTTACGAGGATTAAGAAATTATTACCTGCAGGCCAGGAATTATCATATTTTGGGGATGTTAAAAAGGACGGTCTGGCATGTGCGATTGTCTATCAAGACGGGATATTCACTCAGGCTATAACTCGGGGGGACGGGCAGCAAGGCGAGGACGTCACCGCTAATGTTCGCACCATTGCTTCCGTGCCGCTTCGCTTGCGAGAGACGGCAGCCACTAAACCATTTGTTACAGGAAGGACAGAAATACGTGGTGAAATCGTCATGTATAAAAAGGATTTTGACGCACTGAATTCACAGCGTCTTAAAGAAGGTTTGCCGCTTTTTGCTAATCCACGAAACACTGCCGCCGGTACAATTCGCCAGCTCGATACATCACTCGTCGCACAGCGAACGCTTCATTTTTTGGCATATGACGTGATAACTCAGTCACAAAATATAGACCCGGCATCAAACGAGCTCGCCTATAAACTAATGGCTGAGATGGGCTTTAGTGGCGGGGAATACGCCAAAAAACTTGATAGTGTGCAATCAATCCATGATTATTTTGCCCATTGGAATACTGAACGTGAAACTTTGCCATATAACATCGATGGTTTAGTGATAAAGATTGATGACCGTGCCACGTACCAGCGACTCGGAATTGTCGGAAAGACACCTCGGGGCGCCATTGCCTATAAGTACCCAGCCGAACAAACAACTACGACGGTCAAAGATATCTTCATATCTATTGGTCGAACAGGCGCAGCCACACCTGTAGCAATTCTCACTCCGGTGGTCATCGCAGGAAGCACTGTCCAAATGGCTACGCTGCATAATGCCGGAGAGATCGAGCGCAAAGATATTCGAGTAGGTGATACGGTCGTCGTGCGAAAAGCAGGCGATATTATCCCCGAGGTGGTTGAACCGCTCATCAAGCTACGGAAAGGCACTGAGCAGGTGTTCATAATGCCTACTCATTGTCCTGAATGTGAAACAAAACTAGAAAAACAAAAAGTAGATGATGCCATTTGGCGTTGTCCGAACACCAAATGCCCCGCACGAAGCCAGCGCCACATTGAACACTTTGCCAGCAAAGGCGCCCTCGATATTGAAGGTATGGGTGAAAAAAACGTTGCCGCACTGCTCGATGCAAAACTAATCTCCGACCAAGCAGATATCTATACGCTCACGGTAGAACAGCTTCTCACCCTTGATCGATTCGCAAAGGTAAGTGCCCAGAAACTTATTGACGCAATTCGGGACAAGAAAACCCCGACGCTTGCTCGGTTTGTTTTTGGGCTCGGTATTCGTCATGTTGGCGCGCAAACAGCGATAGATCTGGCTAATCACTTCCATACACTTGAAGCAATCGGGCAGGCCACTGAAGATGAATATCTAACGATTGAGGGCGTTGGCGAAATTGTTGCTGAAGCGTTGGTGGCTTGGTTCGCTGATCCACATAGCAAAACCTTGCTCACTAAATTTGAGACTTATGGTGTGCACCCGATACCTGTCGAAAAAGTCGGCGGCCCACTACTTGGACAAAAGTTTGTAGTTACAGGAACGTTGCATACGATGAGCCGCGATCAGGCAGCAGACCAAATACGCGCTCTTGGAGGAACGTTTCAGAGCAGTATCGGTAAAGACACGACATTTCTTGTGGTAGGTGACAACGTAGGAGCCAGTAAACTCGCTAAGGCGAGCAAACTAGGCACCAAACAGATATCTGAATCCGACTTACAGCGCATCCTTGGCATATAATAGATTAACAATTTTAAGGATGGTAGATTATCAAGTGTAATTAATAATGTTCAGCATCTTGACAAATACTGCATACAGCTTATGATTAGTGTATATCGTGCGCACCGCGGCGCGTTCCAAAAATAAAAATCTGTGAAAACAATCATCACCCGCCGCAGGGTGGGCGCGCACGAAAAGACCGGCTTTTGCCGGTCTTTGAAATTCGGGTGAAGTAACGTTATTTAATTGTGCCGATAAGTAAATCTGCTAGGGCTGCTTGCGCTTGGTTCGAGTGACTCCCACGGCCACCTTTAGTATTAAATCCAATCGTAGCATCTGTCCCGCAATACCGTAGGATTTCTCGAGCACCACCAGGGTGTTGATCAACATAGTTAGTTACGTCGTATACGCCGCTAGAGATAACAATCCAGCAGTCAGACGTAGCTGCGTGTTTTGACACATCAGCAAGCGTGTACGATTTCTTGGCAGCGGATGAAGTACCAGTAGTGGGTTGAGTCTGGGGCTTAGACGCGGATGTGTTTGATGATACACTGGAATTTTCATTCTTTTGATCCTTTAAGCCCCCTTTGATAACGACAAAACCCATAAATAATGCATAAATAATTATACAACCAGCTAAAACTTTTTTTATCATAGTGCAAACTCCTCGTAGTATATTTCTTGCTTCGGTGTCCCTAGAGCCACAAGATCTGTCTTAAGTGACTCCATCATGCTTTGCGGCCCGCAAATTAAATAATTATTTGATGAACGCGAATGTATGGTTTTTGCAGATATCTGACCCGCAGAATCGCTGAAATGGGCTGTGACGTTAAACCGATGGTTTGCATCCGCAATAGCATATAATTCATCTAAAAAAACCGCCTCCTGTTTATTCCTGACACAGTAGTACATATTGACGGCATATCCTGTAGGAAGGCTTTGAGCCATAGCCAAGAAAGGAGTAACGCCGATTCCGCCAGCTATCCAGGTTTGTTTTTTATGAGGGATCTTTGAAAAAGAGAAGTACCCGTATGGACCTTCGATGTGGGCAGTATCTCCTACTTTCAATTGTCCAATTGAGTTTGTGAAATCTCCAAGGTTTTTTATACAAAATCGCAGATGTTCATCTGTACTCGCAGAAGCAATAGTGAACGGATGGGATTCGTTGCCTTCGCCGAGCGAGGCAAAGGTAACAAATGCAAACTGCCCTGCGTACCGATTTAAGGGTTTTCCGACTGGTGACATAACTATATCGAAGACGTTATGACGTTTTCGAATCGAAATAATTTTGTACGAATACGTCTTCACGAATGAACCATGAAAGAGTGATTTATAGACATACACGGCACTGGCACTTGCCCCAATTGCAACCATATAGATCAAGAGTGGTACGTTCTGGGTAAGATCGCTTCCGGCAACAAACAGTGCGTGGTAGCCAGACAAAAATATCATGCCACCCATCACGCGCATACTGAGCACAAACCATTGATATTTAATCTTAAAATAGAGGGTGAGAACTACAAGCGTAACCATGATATAGAGTGCGAACTTCCCAAGCAGTAATGGTATCTCAGTACTGGGTATAACAAACTTAAAGGCACTAACATCAGAAATCTGTAGATATTTAAACGTCAGTAGGGAAGAGTGCGCCAGTATGAGCATAATGACGATCGCAGATATATTCTTATGGGCTTTATATAATGTATCGAGGCCATAGAATAATTTTTCAAAAATAGGCAGTCGCCCACTGAGGATAATAAGAAAAGATAGTAAACTAAGTGCCGAGAGTGCGGTTATCTTCGCGAGAGCATCATTTCTTATTGGTGTAAATGAGACCCATAACAACGCTGGAATAACTGCTACAGCTACTGACACCCAAAATCCGAGCCACTTTTGTTTTATCATTGTTACTAGTTTAGCAAATAATGACTGATTGTTAGCTGAATAATGTGTGCTTTAGGATTCTATTGCGACAGGATGTCGTGAATAATTTTCAATGAGAGCTTGCTCTTCATGTGCTTTAGCGCTTGAAAGCGCAAGTGAGCCCATGGTTGCGATTATACCAGCACCAAGGAGTACTTCGGCTGCTATGACATTTGCTGGTACTTCCTCAGATGCTTTAACCTCAGAATAGTCTGGTGCGATATACTCAAGCGTATCAGCAGCTGCAATTGTTAAAAAGCCTGATCCGATGACAATGCCTAAAGATGCAACAATACCACATGTATTTGCAATTCTTCGATTAGTCGGATGAGTAATTGCTTCCCATGCGGACTGAATTTCAGTTTGTA